>CAZDXY010000126.1:0-9497 GCA_964509385.1 uncultured Rikenellaceae bacterium | reverse complement strand
CCAAGACCTTGGCTTAATTGACTATAAACAGGGCTGGGATTATCAAGAGGAACTATTCGTAAAGGTTCAGGGAAAAAGGAAAGAACCAAATACGAGGGAGGATCTAGGTTTCCTGCTTTTCTGCGAGCATCCCCATGTATATACACTTGGAAAAAGTGGACATAATAATAATCTGCTGATTGGCGAGGAAATGCTAAAGCGGATTAATGCCACTTATTATCACATTAATCGTGGTGGAGATATTACTTATCATGGCCCAGGACAATTGGTAGTTTATCCCATTCTGGATCTCGAGGTGCTGGGAATAACACTAAAAGACTACATCCATAAACTTGAGGAGGTAATAATTTCTACCCTTGATACCTATGGAATCAAAGCAGAACGGCTCGATGGGGCAACCGGAGTGTGGTTGGATAGGGGTATTGCCGGAAGAGAGCGCAAGATTTGCGCCATAGGTGTTCGTGCCAGTCGTTATGTCACCATGCACGGCTTGGCTTTCAATGTAAATACAAACCTCGATTACTTTAACTACATCAACCCATGCGGATTTTTGGATAAGGGCGTAACATCCATGAAGAAGGAGTTAGGTGTAGAAGTTGATTTTGAACAACTTAAAGTAAGGATCAAAGAAAAGTTTGCAGACGTTTACCGCTTGACCCTCAATTAGGGTTCAATTTTTTTTATCCTTTAAGGATAAAGTCTGCAATTTGGTATTGATGAAAAAGCGATGGACATATAAAGAAACTGGAAACCCCAGTACAGTACAAAGATTGATGAATGCCTTAGGAATTGACAGGGTAATAGCTACCCTTTTAGTTCAACGAGGCATAGAAACCTTTGATCAGGCCGAAAGATTTTTCAGGCCTAAATTAGAACATCTTCACGATCCCTTCCTGATGAAGGACATGCAGGAAGCAATTGAACGGATTGAACGAGCCATGCTAAATGGCGAGAGGATATTGGTTTACGGCGATTATGACGTGGATGGAACAACGGCTGTTGCCTTGGTTTACTCATTCTTCCGCAAGATCTATCCCTATGTTGGCAACTATATTCCCGACAGGTATGCAGAGGGTTATGGCATATCCATCAAGGGAATAGATTATGCCTACGAGAATGGCTTTACTCTTGTAATAGCCCTCGATTGTGGTATAAAGGCTGTTGAAAAAGTAGCCTATGCAAAGGAAAAGGGTATCGATTTCATCATATGCGATCATCATTTGCCCAGCGACGAAATTCCCAAAGCTGTTGCAGTGCTGGATCCAAAGCGGAATGATTGTGATTATCCTTTTAAGGAGTTATCAGGATGCGGTGTGGGTTTCAAGTTAATACAAGCATACTGTACAAATAATGATATTCCGTTAAAGGAGTTGTACACTTACCTCGATCTGGTGGCAGTTAGCATTGCCTCTGACATTGTTCCTGTAATTGACGAAAACAGGGTGCTATCCTGTTTTGGTTTAGAGAAATTGAATAACACTCCCGGCAAAGGGCTTAAAGCCATAATCAGGCTAGCCGGTATTGAGAATCAAAATATTACCATTGATGATATTGTTTTCAGGATCGGACCCCGTATCAATGCAGCTGGAAGAATGGAATCGGGAAAGTCGGCAGTTGATCTGCTATGTGCTCAGGATGATGGATTTGCATACGAAATGGGTTCTTTGATTAATTCCTGTAACAACGATCGTAAAAGCGTGGATAGAAACATTACCAATGAAGCTTTACAAATGGTAGCATCTGATCCCGGTCTGCTCAAACGAAAAACAACAGTTCTTTATAATCCTGAGTGGCACAAAGGTGTTGTTGGTATTGTTGCATCAAGGTTAATCGAAACGTATTTTCGCCCAACGGTTATACTCACCGAATCCAATGGATTTGCAACAGGATCGGCACGATCCGTTCCGGGTTTCGACCTATACCAGGCCGTTGAGGCCTGCTCAGATCTGCTTGAAAACTTTGGTGGACACATGTATGCAGCAGGACTGACCATGAAGGTGGAGAATGTTCAAACCTTTATTGAACGTTTTGAGGAAGTAGTTAGCAAAACCATTGATCCCATTATGCTTGTGCCTCAGATTGATATTGATGCAAAAATCAACTTTTCGGATATTACCGACAAATTTGTTAGAATACTCAAACAATTTCAGCCCTTTGGACCAGGGAATATGTCGCCAATATTTGTGACCGAATGTGTATACGACACCGGAGAGGGACGTCCAGTGGGTAGCGATAAGGAGCACTTAAAGCTCTCTTTGATACAGGAAGATAACCCTAAGGTTTTTCAATCCATCGCTTTTCAGATGGGTGATCATTATGATAATATCCAGAATGGGGTTCCTTTTGATGTTTGCTATAGTGTTACCGAGAATGTTTTCAGAGGAGTTGTTTCCCTTCAGCTAAGGGTTCGGGATATCCATTACTCCGATGACATCTTGGATGAGATAGATCAAAATCATGATAGTTTATTATCAGATAATTAGAAAAAAAACCGGGAAGATCCCGGTTTTTTCTTTCCAAAATATTATACTATTCTTCCGTTTTTCTGAGCACCTGATCAATCATACCATACGTCTTGGCATCTTCGGCTGTCATCCAGTAATCGCGGTCGGAATCCTTTTCAATCTTCTCGAAGGGGTTCCCTGAGTGTAGAGCAATAATCTCGTAAAGCTCCTTTCGAAGTCCAAGAATCTGTCGGGTTGTAATTTCAATATCGGAGGCTTGCCCCTCTGCTCCACCCATGGGTTGGTGAATCATTATCCTTGAGTGGGGTAGGGCGGAGCGCTTACCCTTTCGCCCGGCGCAAAGAAGCACAGCACTCATGGAGGCTGCAATACCTGTGCAAATTGTTGCAACATCGGAGCTGATGTACTGCATGGTGTCATAGATACCCAAACCTGCATATACAGAGCCACCAGGACTGTTAAGGTAAATCTGTATGTCTTTGGAGGGATCACTTGATTCGAGGAAAAGCAGTTGTGCTTGGATTATATTGGCCACATCGTCGTTTATGGGAACTCCAAGAAAGATTATCCTATCCATCATAAGGCGGGAGAAAACGTCCATGGTGGCAATGTTTAGCTGGCGTTCCTCGATGATGGTGGGGGAGATATAGCTGCTGTGCAGCGATTTGTACCTATGCATGCTAAGGCTGCTGATGCCTTTGTGCTTTAGTGCATACCTTATAAATTCGTTATGTTTGCTTGTCATATGAATGGTTTTTGATTTGAATTATGCATATTGAAACAGAGTTTAAATATACCAATTCTTTTTTTGATTGAGATAAGTGCAATAAAAAACAAAAAACGGGGGAATTAATCCCCCGCTTTTTTAAGCATTCATTATACTTTTAAACTTTTCAAAATCCACTTCCTTCTCATCGAGTTTAATGGTTTCTTTAAGCCAGCCAAACACCTTATTTTCTAGTACCCTTTCAGCAATTTTCTTTTTCTCTTCCTTCTTGGTAAGCAGATCATTGGCATACTTCTCAATGAATTCTTCGGGTAGCTGTCCCATACCGTACTGCATCATTTGGCTCAAAATGTAGCCCTTTGCCATCGCAGTTAGTTCCTCTTCCTGAACTTTAAATTCTTGCTCAACAATAATCTTGTCGCGAACAAGCTGCCATTTGAGGTCTTTTTCAAACTCAGGATAATCCTTTTCAATCTGCTCTTTGGAGTATTTCCCTTCGTTAATAGCCACCAACCAACGAACTAAAAACTCTCGGGGAAGTTCAATGCTGAATTTATCGATTATCTTTTCCCGGGTGTCCATGAAAAATTTTCTCTCGCTGTCTCCCTTAAGGTTCGATTTAATATCCTCGTCAATCCGCTGATGAAACTCTTCTTCGGAGTTTACAGTACCCTCACCATAGAGTTTATCGAAAAGCTCCTGATTTACCTCAGCTTTAACGTATTGTTTTACTTCAGATACAGTTGCCTGGAAAAGCGGTTCCAGGTTAACCAGATTTTCCTTCGTGGTTTTTAGCAATGCAGCCCTATCCGTTTCGTTGGGGAATGCCTTATTTACATCAATTGTAAATACATCGCCAGATTTTGCTCCAACCATTTTTTTCTTTTCATCCTCATCTGCCACAAGCATTACAGAGATTGATGCATCGGCAGCGGTGATGCCATTTTCTTTAGGCGATTCATCGGAGTTGAGCTCGGTTAGATTGGCTTTGAGAAGGCTATCGTTATCGGCTTTCTCCGATTCCTGAAAGGAGCCATAGCGACCACAAATACTATCGATATAAGTTTGACGAATTTTCTTGTCAATTTTTATGGTGTAATAGGGAACCTTATCGCGTTTTGAGAGATTTATTTCAAACTCTGGGGCTAAGCCCATATCGAAAAGAAATTCAAAATCCTTTTGGGTTTCCCAATCAATTTTTTCCTGAGTCTCCGATGGCAGGGGCTCTCCAAGAATATTGAGTTTATTATCGAAAATGTATTTCGAAATACTTTCTGAAATCAGCTTGTTAACCTCTTCAACTATAGCTGGCACTCGGTACATTTTATTGATCATTGTAGCGGGAGCTTTTCCTGGTCTAAATCCTTTGATTACAGCCTTCTTTCGGTAATCCTTCAGGCTTTGCTCAACCTTGGGTAGATAATCGTTTTGTTCAACTTTTACTGTAAGAACAGCATTTAGTGCATTGGTGTTTTGATGTGTTACATTCATGGATATAACCTTTAGAAAAAATGTACTATTATATATTTATCATATTGACTATCAATGAGAAAATCTCTCTATGTGCAATTCTTCAAGCGCACAAAGGTATGTAAAAGGGAATTGATTTGCAAAAGGTTTAAAAACACCTGAAAGAGAAATAAATCGGAATCAAATAATCGGATAAAAAAAAGGTGTCAAATATCTTTTGACACCTTTTCAAACTTATGAATTAATGTACTAGCCTATGCAAAAAATAATTAGTTATACCCTTCATTTTGGATCAGGTTCTCGTTGGCTTCAATTTCCCTAAAGGGAATTGGGAATACCAATTCTGGAGCATTGTAAACTCTAGGACCAACATTTTGCTTAAGCCTTTTCATTTCATGTATTTTATGCCCCTCATGTGCCAATTCGAGCCTACGCTCTAAAAGAATATCGTCAAGGGTAACCGAGGAGAAATAGTTGGGACCAAAACCAGCCCTTTCTCTTAAAGTATTTATGTCTGCAGTAGGGGTTGCACCCAATTCTTGACTTAATCTGAAGTTTCCTTCGGCTCTTATTAAGTACATTTCGGCAAGTCTTATAAGGTTAACCACTCCATACAGATTGTTCCATTTGCCCGAAAAAACTCTTCCAGTATTCGTAAAGAATAATGCAAGCCTATCGTCCATTGGGTCGTACAAATTTAGATGACCTTCAAGGATCACAACATCACCGCTTCTGCCTCCATACATAGGTATTGACCATAATTCAGTCATTGCGCTTGATCTATCCTGACTTGTTATTTCAGTTATGAAAATATCCTCGGTAGATTTGGTATCGTTATTAAATACTTGCGCATAAGTGGGTCTAAGTGAGTAGGTTGCAGAGCCAATTGCTTCGTTGGCTAGATTTCTGGCGGCCTGATAATCTCCTTTTTGTAGGTAAACTCTAGCAAGCAGTGCTTTTGCAGCACCACTAGTTGCATAAACACTGTTAATAGCGGGAAGTTTATTTGCGGCTATGGTTAGGTCATCAATTACCCTTTCATAAACTTGTTCAACGGTGTTCCTAAAGACTTTATTCTCACCAGTGATACCTTTGGTAGGTTTAAGTACAAGAGGAACTGCAAGTTGAGTGTTGGTTTGTCCTGCCTCATAGGGAAGTCCAAAAAATCTGGCCAAATCAAAGTACATTAGTGATCGCAAGAACAGGGCTTCGCCTTCAACCCGATCCCGATCCGCTTCGTTTACAACTGCTAAAGCGGTAAGCACATTGTTTACAATATTAATGGTTCGGTAGGCTGACAACCATTGCCACCTTACCTCTTCGTTTCCTGCATTTATTTGTTTATTGAAAATTTCGCGGGGACCAGTATATGTACCTTCCCAGCTTATTTCATCATCGCCACCCAGAAGTTCTGACCAAGTTAGGATATTTCCTCCATATAGTTCAGGATTGTCAAAGATGCTGTAAGCTCCGATAAGAACGCTTTTAACATTTTTATCGGTATCCAATGCTAAATCCTCACTGATATCTTGTGATGGTTCCAGGTCAAGATATTTGTCACATGCCACAGTGGTAAACAAAATGGCAGTAAAAAATAGTATTATCTTATTTAGTTTCATGATTGTATTTTTTATCGGTTTATAATCCCATGTTGATTCCAAATGTAATTGTTCTAGGTTGAGGTGGTGAGTAGAAATCAATACCAGAGATAATGTTTCCAACCACAAAATCAGAAGATACTTCAGGGTCCCATCCAGAATATTTTGTCCATGTATAGAGGTTTTGCCCAATAATGTATACTCTTAGCCTTTCAATTCCAATTTTTTTCGTAAGTGATTTTGGAAGTTCGTAGCCAAATACCAATGAACGCAACTTTAGGTAAGAACCATCCTCAATGTAACGACTGCTCCTTGCCTGATTTCCATTAACATATCCCAACCTTGCTTCTGGAATGTCGGTAACATCGCCGGGTTCTTTCCAACTGTTCAGTTGGCTACGCAATTGGTTATCGTACCAGTTTCCATTTGCACCCATAAAAGAATCACCTGCAAGTTGTACTTTGTTTCCGGTAATACCCTGTAGGGTAAAGGAAAGGTCAAAGCCAAAAAACCGGAATGAATTTGTAATAGCCCCAATTATGGGTGGGTTGGGGTTTCCGAGAATTACAAAATTTGCTTGAGAAAAATTGCTAGTGGTAGTTTCAGAATCAATAACATTTCCATCTTCGTCTTTTTCGTTGACATACCATAAAGCATTCCCGTTAGCAGGATCAACACCAGCATATTCTGCTCCATAAAAAACACCAATGGGTTCGTTCAGAATTACTACGTTCATATATCGGGAGCTACCAGGATCAATTATAGTATTTCCTGCAATTTCGGTAACCTTGTTTATATTGTAAGCTATATTAAAGTTGGTGTTCCATTTGAATTCTCCCACCAGGTTATTTGTATTTAGCACAAACTCAATCCCTTTGTTTTCCATTGATCCAACATTTCGGGTTTGTATAGAGTACCCGCTAGTGCCAGGAACTGGAACGTCCATAAGCAGATCGGTAGTTTTCTTCGTGTAAAAGTCAATTTCCCCATTGATGCGGTTATTTAAGAAGCCGAAATCAATACCCACATCGAATTGAGCGGTTGATTCCCAGCCTAAATCAGGGTTGGGGATTCGTGAAGGGATTAAACCAGCTACACTGTTGTAAGTGTTTGTTGTATAAAGTCCAAGGTGGGAGAAGTTTCCTATAGCTGCATTACCGGTTAATCCGTAGCTGGTTCTGATTTTAAGGAAACTAATAATGTTATTATCGGCAAGGAACTCCTCTTTTGAAATGACCCAACCAGCCGAGGCAGAAGGGAACATTCCGTATCGGTTATTTAAACCAAAGCGCGACGAACCATCAATTCGATTGGAAAGAGATAATAAGTATTTTGCCTTGTAGTCGAGATTTACCCTGGTGAAGTATGATAGAAAGCTGTATTCGGTAATGGTTTGAGTTCCACCAATTAATTCACCAGCACTGGCTAAGGTTCTAAGTTCGTCCATTGGAAAACCTTGCCCTTCCAACCATGTATTATCAAGTAGAGAATACTGAATTTCAGAACCAAGTACTGCGCTAACACCAATGTCCCCAAAATTTCTCAAGAAGTTAAAGTATGACTTACCCAGTATATTTTGAGTTTGGGCATAGTTGGAGAATCCATAACCACCTATTCCTTCTCCGGTTTCTGTTAATTCTCCGTATCGATTGTTTTCCTTTAGATTGTAAATATCGTAGCCTAATTCATTTCGCCAATTCAATCCCTCTATCAGCTTAAAGTTTAAGTACCCATTTGCAACCGATCTGATTTCATTCATTCTTCTGGTTGCGTACTCCACATGTCTTAAACCATTATAGTAAGAAGTTGTAGGTTCGCTGTACAGTATTCCATCCAGATCCCTAACAGGGGTAATTGGGGATAACGCAACTAGCTGAATAGGATTTGCAAAGGCGTTATCAGCATTGATCTGATTAATATCAGTATACGATAGGCTCATGGATAGTCCTATATCAATTACTTTATTTATTTCATTATCAACATTCAATCTCCCACTGATACGTTCAAAACCATTGGCTACAGCAATACCATCTTGTTTTGTATAGCCCCCGCTAGCAAAATATTTTAGTTTATCAGTACCACCTGAAGCAGATAGATCAGCATTTATTACACCAGCGTTATTACGGAATGCTAGTTTCTGCCAGTCTGTATCAACCTGAGAGCCCAAATAAGCTGAGTTTGGGTCATCCGGATCTTCAAGAATGGCTGCCCAACCAGAATACCTTTTGAACCGGCCCTCAGCATGATTTCTCCAATAAACACTGGTTCCAGCAGGATTTCCCTGCAATTGATCTCTGTAAAGATCTGCGCGTTCAGCAGCGTGTCTGAAATAGCTAATGAAATCTTCAGCGTTTAAAAACTCTCTCAGGTTAGACGGTTGTGAAAAACCCATCTGGTAGTTAAAGTTTAGGCGTGTATCACCTGCTTTTCCCCTTTTTGTGGTAATTAGAATTACACCGTTAGTTGCCCTTGAACCGTAGATTGCAGCAGCAGAAGCATCCTTTAAAATTTCCACCGACTCAATATCATTGAAATTCAATGAAGCTAAAGGATTATTGTCGCCTCCATGAAAGTTTCTGGCTTCAAGGCTTAAGGGAACACCATCAAGAACGTAGAGGGGCTCATTGCTTGCACTAAGAGATGATGCACCCCTAATTCTTACCCTGGTAGAACTAGTTACCTTTCCGGTAACTGATTCAATAAATACGCCAGCTGCTTTCCCTTGTAATGCCAATTCGATTGATGGCACAGGTTTGTATTCAAGAGCTTCTCCATCGACCTTGGCAATATTACCTGTCAACTTCGATTTGATTTGGGTTCCATAGCCAACAACAACAATTTCCTCAAGTTCTTGTGTGTCGAATTCCATTAAAATATTAATAATGGTTCGACCGGCTATGGCTGCTTCCTGTGTTTTCATACCCACAAAAGTAAACACCAAAACAGAAGCAGTCTGAGGGACTGTTAGAGTGTACTTGCCATCAACATCTGTGGCTGTACCAATGGTTGTCCCTTTAACTAAAACCGATACACCCGGAATGGGTGTACCATCTTCAAGAGTGGTAACAGTACCGCTGACTTGTAATGTTTGTGCAAGTAGGCATTGAGATCCCATCAACACAAATAATACAAGCAGATGAAAAATTTTTTTCATAGTAAAAGGTTTAGGTTAGTTAATTTAGTTTAACGTGAGTTCGATGTAAGAAAAGTTTGATTTTTCTTTGAAAGCATAGGGAG
>CAZDXY010000125.1:0-9612 GCA_964509385.1 uncultured Rikenellaceae bacterium | reverse complement strand
AGCACTCGCACTTCAAATCTAAGAAAATAAATTATTTATTGCAGGATAATTTCAATTTTTTTCAATCGATGAAATTAATAAGTTAATAAGATCAGTTAATACATTGTTATTACCGAAGCGCTCCAAGCCGAGTCATTTCAATGATTATATAAGTAGCAGTATAGGATTCCTTCAAATTGATGCAACCTAAATGATCGGTCTATCAGAAAACCTAAATACTTTTCAATTTGCTCGAGTAATATTGTTTATAATTATATGTGTTACATTTGTAGAAGCAATTTTTAACAATGATTTATCACTCTTGAATAGGCTTGTAACAAAAAAAATTCCAGATTACCAACTAATTGATTGTGGAGACTTTGAGAAACTCGAAAGGTTTGGCCCTTACTATTTGATACGTCCTGAGTCACAAGCAATCTGGAAGAGAAAGATGAGCAATGCCGAATGGCAAAAGTTGGCTCACGCCCACTTTAAACGTGAACAGCAGAAAGTATCGTATAGGAGTGGTGAGCCGGGAAACGGCGGATGGAACTTTTTTAAGAAGATGCCTGATAATTGGCTGATAAAATGTCCACTTCCTCAGGGAAGTTTTACTCTTAAGCTTAGCCTAACCTCTTTTGGTCATGTTGGGATATTCCCCGAGCAGATTGACAACTGGAATTTTATCTATAGTTTTGTTCGTGAGAGCAGAGTGTCTAACCCAAGAGTGCTCAACGCATTTGCATACACCGGAGGTGCCTCCTTGGCAGCAAGGGCAGCGGGGGCAGAGGTGACACACCTCGATGCTGTTAAGCAGGTTGTAAACTGGGCTAAAGAAAACATGACCCTGAGCAAACTGTCTGATATTCGATGGATTGTTGACGATGCGTTAAAGTTTTTAAGACGTGAGGAGAAAAGAGGAAAAACCTATCAGGGACTTATTCTCGATCCTCCTGCTTATGGTCGTGGGCCTGGTGGTGAAAGGTGGATTCTTGATGAGAACATAAACGAAGTTCTAAATGCCTGTACAAACCTTTTAGAGCCAAAGAGTAGTTTTTTTGTACTCAACCTTTACTCATTGGGATACTCTCCCCTGATATCAAAGAACTTGGTAGAATCGCACTTTGGCTCTAAAAGGTTAATGTTTGGTGAGTCTTATATTCGCTCCGAAACAGGTATTGACCTTCCGCTTGGAACATATGTAAGATTCCGTAATGATTAATCGCTTTATCAAACCTCAGCCATGAAATACACTGCCAGGCAAACCGCAACCCTGCTCGAAGTAGTGATGGAGATGAACAGAGGTATTTCTAAACAGGGGGCTAAAAAGTTTATCGGTACATCCAGTATCATGGTTGATGGCAAAGCTGTTAAGAACCATCCTATGCTTATGGTTGAACAGGGACAAGTACTCGATTTTATTAAAGTGGTTAAAGTTGAGCGAAATGTTACCCCACCAACAAGGAGCAACCCCATATCCATTCATTTTGAGGATGAATATTTGATTGTTGCCCAAAAAACGGCAGGTGTTCTTTCATGCAAGGATAAGAATCAGGTTTCAGCTACCTCAACCCACACAATACTTGAGCAATTCATCGCCGATCGGGATGGGAAAAAATTGAGGTTATGGCCAGTTCACAGGCTCGATAGAGAGGTTGAAGGTTTAATCATTTTTGCGAAATCGGAGGATTTTCAGACTACAATGAAGGATGTTTGGAGCACTGTCACCAAGAAGTATCTAGCGTTGGTTGAGGGTACTCCCGAAACAGCAAAAGGTGTAATTGAAAGTTGGCTTAAGGACGATGAAAATCAAAGGGTAAGGGTATACAATACAAATGTAGAGGGGAGTAAATTTGCCAAAACAGAGTTTCAGATTTTAGAAAGGGTTAAACAATACACTCTGCTGGAGATCACCCTGCATACCGGACGAAAAAACCAGATAAGGGCACATCTTTCTGCCATTGGTTGTCCCATTGTGGGTGATAGGAAGTACGGTGCCGAAGGCACTGTGAGAAGGCAGATTCGTTTAGCTGCCTACAAAATTGAGTTTAAGCACCCTATTTCGGAAAAGATGTTAAAGTTAGAGTATAAGCCCTCATTAAGTTTTTTTAATCCCTCAACGAACGAGGATGAGAATTACCGTATAGTATAAAGGTATGAATATGGGCAGTAAGGTAGAAATTATTAGTAGCAGACAGAATGATAGGATCAAAAACCTGATTCACCTTCAGAAATCAAGCGAGCGACGAAAGCAAGGTGTTTTTATCGTTGAAGGTATAAAGGAAATTGAGAAAGCTGTAGTATCGGATTACAAGATTGACTCAGCTTACTTTTGCCCTGAAATAGTTGAGTACTCTGAAGTTGAAAAGATAGTTGGAAAAGTCAAGAATATCAATCTTTTTCAAGTTACACATGATGTCTACAGCAAGGTAGCATACAGGGAAAATGCGGGAGGACTGATAATTGTTGCAAAACCAAGGCAACATTTGCTTGAGAATATTAATGTTGAAGATAATCCTCTATTGCTTGTAATTGAGGGTGTTGAGAAACCCGGCAATATTGGGGCTATTTTGCGAACTGCAGATGCAGCAGGGATTTCGGGAATCATTATTTGTGATCCACTAACCGATTTATATAATCCAAATACTATAAGGGCTTCGCTGGGATGTGTATTTACCCAGTCTATCGCATTATGTTCAAGCGTTGAAGCCATTGGATGGCTAAAGAAAAAGGGAATTCAAATAATTGCTACTCATCTAAGGGCATCAAAACCATACTTTCAGATCGACTTTACGTTGCCTTCGGCAATCGTTATGGGCACAGAGGCTACAGGAATAACAGAAACATGGATCGATACCGCAGATGATACCGTAATAATACCCATGCGCGGGATTGCCGATTCGTTGAATGTATCAACTGCATCGGCCATAATGCTTTTTGAGGCATGTAGGCAAAGATATTATCAGTGAAGATTTACTGGCTGTAAAGTTTTTTACATTTGCAGCTGGTACAGTTTAGCGTAGTAACCACCCAATTCAAGAAGTTCATCATGCTTTCCTCTTTCAACTATCTCACCCTCATGGAGTACACAGATTAAATCAGCATTCTTAACAGTTGATAAGCGGTGAGCAATAACCAGCGATGTTCTGTTTTTCATAAGATTTTCAATGGCATCCTGAACCAAACGTTCCGACTCTGTGTCGAGGGATGATGTTGCCTCATCGAGAATCATTATAGGAGGATTTTTCAGTATTGCTCTGGCAATGCTAACCCTTTGCCGTTGTCCGCCAGAAAGTTTGCTACCCCTATCGCCGATGTTTGAGTGATATCCATTAGGTGTGGCAACGATAAAATCGTGAGCATTGGCAATTTTAGCTGCATTTTCCACATCCTTTTCATTTGTACTATCAACACCAAAAGAAATGTTGTTGTAGAAGTTATCGTTGAACAGTATGGGCTCCTGATTAACATTACCCATAAGGTTGCGGAGACTATTCAGCGTAAATTTTTTGATGTTAATGCCATCAATTAACACCTCACCTTCCATTACATCGTAGAAGCGGGGTAGAAGATCTACAAAAGTACTTTTTCCTGAACCCGATTGCCCCACAAGGGCAATGGTTTTACCCTTCTCAATGGTTAAGTTGATATTCTTTAAAACGTAGTCGTTTTGATATTTAAAACTAACACTTCTATATTCGATAGCACTATTAAATTCATTGATTTCAAGTGCTCCAGCTGTATCCTTGATAGGATTATTGGCATGAAGTAGACCATCTAGCCTATCGGCAGATGCCATACCTTTTAGTACGTTAAAATAAGCACTAGAGAAGGATTTTGCAGGGTTAATAATCATGTAGAAAATGGCAATATAACCGATAAGCCCCTCCGGAGACATATTTCCCTGCCCCTGAAAAACGAGCCTTCCTCCAAACCAGAGTACCAAAACAATGACTATTGTCCCCAAGAATTCGCTTAGAGGGCTGGCAAGATCTCTACGACGCCACATTTTTGTCATCAAATGGGTATAGAAAGAATTGACGCTTTCGAAACGTTCACGCATTTTGCCTTCGGCATTGAAAGCCTTAATAATTCTCAATCCTCCTAGCGTTTCCTCAATTATTGATAGCAATGCACCCATTTTTCGTTGCCCTTTAAATGATGTTTTACGCAGCGTTTTGCCCACACGGCCAATAACACCACCAGCAATCGGAAGGATAAGTAGAACAAAAAGTGTGAGCCCAGGACTCATTATAATTAGAGCAGATAAATGAATGATTATGATTATAGGTTCTTTGAAGAACATTTCCAGCGAACGGATGATCGATACTTCAATCTCATTCACATCGTTTGTCATCTTGCTGATTATATCGCCCTTTTTCTCTTCGGAGAAGAATCCCAGTGGAAGTTCTAGAATTTTTTTGTAAAGTGCATTGCGAATATCACGTACTACCCCAATCCTGATGGGAGCAAGATACCAAAGGGAAATATATGTGAAAAAGTTTTTGAGAAAGGAAGCAATGATCACAATAAAAATTACAAAGAGCAGAGCAGTAGCTTTATCATGATTGATAATTACTTTGCTTATTGTAAAGTAAAATGTATCCTTAATTGATTCGATGCTCAACACAAAATCAGGACGTTCCTCAACAAGAGGAACAGTGCCAAAGAGGAGGCTTAGAAATGGAATGATCATGGTGAGAGAGAAAAGCGAGAAGAAAGCGGAAAAAATGTTTGCAAAAATACTTGCTGCTGCTTTCCATTTATAGGGGAAGATGAACTTAAAAACCTTGTAGAATTTTTTCATATGTTGATTTAAAGAGTTGAAGCAAAAAATAAATTGTATTGATTTTTATCGAAACATTAGATTAAGGGTTAATGCCAGTATAATTAAAGGGTGTAATTCGTCTTAACTCATCTTTTACCCTACTTTCAACTTTCAGTTTGTCAATAAAATCCATAAATTCTTCTTTTGTAATAGGTTTACCAGTTCTTGTTAGATCTTTAAGTGTTTCGTAAGGATTTGGGTAACCTTCACGACGAAGAATGGTTTGAATGGCTTCCGATATGACAATCCAATTTTTTTCCAGATCTGTGTTGATCACTTGTGGATTAATAACCAATTTTTCTAATCCTTTTAAAATGGCTTTCATGGCAAGGATGGTATGAGCAAATGGAACGCCAATATTCCTTAGCACTGTACTATCGGTTAGATCGCGTTGTAGGCGTGAAATGGGTAATTTTGCCGATAAATGCTCAAACAGTGCAATGGCAATGCCAAGATTACCCTCAGCATTCTCAAAGTCAATTGGGTTAACCTTATGTGGCATAGCCGATGATCCCACTTCTCCCTCTTTGATACGTTGTTTGAAGTAATCCATGGAAATGTAGGTCCATACATCGCGACAAAAATCAACTAGAATAACATTAATTCGTTTAAGATTATCGAAGGTTGCGGCCAGATTATCGTAGTGCTCAATTTGAGTGGTTATTTGCGAACGATCAAGCCCTAAAGTTTTATTTACAAAGTTATTGGCAAATTCAATCCAGTCTATATCTGGGTAAGCCACATGGTGGGCATTAAAATTACCGGTTGCACCTCCAAATTTAGCCGATACTGGGATTTTCCGAAGTAAGTTAACCTGCTTAATGATTCTCTCAGTAAAAACTGCTATCTCTTTTCCCAACCGAGTGGGTGATGCAGGTTGCCCATGAGTGCGCGAAAGCATGGGTACTTCAGCCCAAAGGCTTGACAGTTGTTCCAACTTTTCAATAAGCTGGTCAAGTAAAGGATAGTAAACTTCATGACCAGCATCGCGAAGCATGCAGGGGAAGGCAGTGTTATTGATATCCTGCGAGGTTAATCCAAAATGAACGAATTCGCCAAATTTCTCAATGCCAATCTCTTTGAACTTTTCTTTTACAAAGTACTCAACCGCCTTCACATCGTGGTTTATGCTTTTTTCAATATTCTTAACCCGTAAAGCATCATCTAGTGTGAAATTTCGGTAAATAGCCCGTAATTTTTCGAAAAGTTCGGAATTCATTGCAGATAATTGTGGCAAAGGAATTTCGCAAAGCGCAATGAAGTATTCAATTTCAACAAGAACTCGATATTGAATAAGTGAAAACTCTGAAAAAAATGCATCCAATCCGTTTAGAGAATCCCTATATCTTCCATCTAGAGGGGAAACTGCAGTAAGTGGAGTTAATTCCATACATTTAACTTTTGAAAAATGCAAAGTTAACAATCAGCAAACAAAATGAAGGGTTTTTTATTGTGTGTTTTGTGGAAATGTTTTTAACAAAAATGTCTTACCATTTTGCTTCACTTGAAAGGTCTATTTTGATTAACTTCGCATAATGGTTTTTCAATAATTACTGATTTACTCATTGAACACAGATATGTCAGAAAAAATCAAAGTTTCAGCCGTTTCATATCTCAATACAGCACCCTTTGTTTATGGTTTAAAACATGCAGAGATTGGTGATTCTATTTACTTGATGCTTGATTACCCAGCCGAGTGCGCGCGAAAAGTTATTTCTGGAGAATCTGATATCGGACTTGTCCCCCTGGCTTCGATTATAGGTAGAAAGGAATTTAAGATTATCACCGATTATTGCATTGGAGCAAAGGAAAGAGTTAGAACAGTTTCTCTTCTTAGCAATTCCTCCATTGACGAAATTGATACAATTTACCTTGATTACCATTCATTGACATCCATAACCTTAATAAAGGTACTTGCAAAACACCACTGGAAAAAAAGCATTGATTGGAAGCCTTTTGGGCCAATAAATAGTTTAGATCAGATTTTGCCAAAGCAAGGCATTGTGGCTATTGGAGATAAGGTATTTGATTTGGAATCGCGATTTAAAATAAATTACGATTTGGCAAACGAATGGAATGCTTTAACCAATTTGCCTATGGTATTTGCAGTATGGACAACCAAACAAGAACTTGACAAATCTTTTTTAGAAAGATTCAATAACGCATTGAAATATGGTTTGGATAGAATTTCATTATCAGTTGAATATCATGGAAATACAATTTTACCAAAAAATGATGCTGAGAATTACCTCAATAAAAATATTTCTTTTACTTTAGATGAGAAGAAGAGAGAATCCATTAACGTTTTTTCTGATTTAGCCAAAGAATTTTTAGTTCAATAGTTTATTTAATTGTTTTTCATTTTTGTATAACCTAAAAATTGCCTTTATGAAACATTTATGTATTATCCTATCTCTTTTACTAGTTGATGCTGTTCATAACACAATTTATGCTGAAACAGATTCTTTAGTGATGGAAAACAAGCAGTTGATATACAAGATCAACATAAGAGAGGATATAATGCCTTCGGCATGGCGACAAGTTCAAAAAGGATTTATTGAAGCATATGAGCAAAATGCTAATATTATGCTAATTCACCTAAATACATATGGCGGAATGGTTAACATTGCTGATTCAATTCGCACCAAAATTCTGAATAGCAAAATACCTGTTTGGGTGTTTATTGATAATCAGGCGGCTTCGGCTGGTGCATTGATCAGTATAGCATGCGATAGCATATATATGCGCCCTGGAGGAAGCATAGGTGCGGCAACAGTAGTAAATCAAACTGGAGAGGTAGCACCCGATAAGTATCAGTCGTTTATGCGCGGCATTATGCGGGCAACCGCTGAGGCAAAAGGCAAAGATACCTTATTGGTTGATGGTGAAGCCATTGTTAAATGGCGACGTGATCCCAAGATTGCTGAGGCTATGGTTGACCCTTCAGTAACTGTAGAAGGTTTAATTGACGATGATAAAGTTCTAACATTTACCGCCGATGAGGCCATGGAGTGGGGATACTGCGAGGGTAAGGCAGAGTCGGTAGCTGAACTGCTCAAAATGGTAGGCATTGAGAATTACGAAATTGTAGAATTTAAACCGACTGCAATGGATAAGCTAATCGGTTTTCTTACCCATCCGATGGTTTCGGGGTTCCTTATAATGCTAATCATTGGTGGCCTTTACTTCGAACTGCAAACCCCAGGCATAGGTTTCCCACTGGCCATTGCAGTGCTAGCTGCCATTGTATATTTCGCTCCACTCTACGTTGAGGGGCTCACGGAGCATTATGAGTTGATCATTTTCATTGTGGGGTTGGCTCTAATTGCGGTAGAGGTTTTTGCAATTCCTGGCTTTGGAGTAACAGGAATAAGCGGTATAATCCTGATTATTTTAGGCCTTACGCTGGGAATGATTGATAACGATATATTCCGTGATGTACGTCCATTCTCATGGATTGAGGTGTTAAAACCCCTTGTTGTTGTATCTGTATCCCTTTTCACAGGGCTTATCCTTTCGATAATCCTAAGCCGTAGGCTTATCACTTCCCCAACATTTCCGGGACTTTCGCTAAACTCAAGTTTATCAAAGGATGATGGATATATAGGTATTGATAAACACCAAAAAGAGATGCTTGGGAAGGTTGGAAAGGCTTTAACCGTGCTACGCCCATCGGGAAAGGTGGAGATTGAAGATGAGATTTTCGATGCCGTTTCCGAGGATGGATTCATCAGCAAAGGAGAAGATGTTAAAGTTATCAAGGATGAAGCAGGGCAAATTTATGTGATGAAAGTATAGTTTTACTTGATATTATCCCAAGAATGTGGCTAAAAGTAAGGTTTGTTATTAATGACAATCTTTTGGTATGAGCCACCAAGACTAGAAAGTGCTATGCGCGAAGATTCTTTATGGAATTATTTATAGACTTTGATATTCCTAGCTCTACAAATCCTTCACCTTCTTCAACCCAAGCATTCGAATAATCCAATCAGGAAGGGGTTTGTCGTCAGAGCGTTTGTTGAGATTAAGGTAGATTCCAAACTTTTTTAGTATGGGAACTTTATGTGTCTCTACGAATTCGATCAGGGTGCCATCAGGGTCTTCAATGTAAGAGAAATGCCCAGCAGCCTCTCCCATATCGAAACTGCCTGCTTGGCTATGCTTTATGTTTGAGTTGACTGTAAACGGGAAACCCTTTGTGTTGCACTCTTCTTCGAGAGCCCTCATATCTCGTATATCAAAACAGAGGTGGATATATCCCAAATCACCCCAGAATCGATTTTCATAGATTTTTACCGGTTTTCTTTCGAGTGCCTGTATAAGTTCAATTTGTGCATCGCCAAACATTTTGCTGAAGGGCCCTTTACGTGGTGAACTGTGTGTTAGAATAATCCTTCTGAACGTTTGATTTCCCCCTGGTAATGAAGCCAAATCAATAAAGTTGCCAGTATTGTTGGCTAGTATTTTGTCGAACCCAAGGATCTCCTGATAAACAGGAAGGGCTTTATCTATGTCGCTAACCCCAATTACTGCACCGTAGGTTGCACCAGTAGGTTTTGTTGGTTTTTTAAACCAATTCGCTTTGGCTTCAATGATCTCGAATGTATTGCCATAGGGATCGTTAATGTAAAAATGCCTTTGCCCTGAGGGACTTTTGGTTATGGAAGATAGCATTTCAGCATTGATTGCCTTGAGATGACTGTATGCAATGTCGGCATCGAAGCACTTGATTTTGGCTGCAAAGATTCCATAATCACCAATACGAGGTGGGTTAAGGGCGGGTAGGGGAGTCCTCTGGGAGTATT
>CAZDXY010000124.1:0-9699 GCA_964509385.1 uncultured Rikenellaceae bacterium | reverse complement strand
TTTTGTTGTATCATAAGTTTTTCATCACTTTAGGCATATTTGCGGATAATCATATTATTTTTTACTAATAAAATCAACAAAAAAGCCATTGCCCCATTTTCAAAAATTACACCATCGTAAAACAAAAAATCGCCAATAAAGAAAAGAAGTAAGACATTTATAAAGCGATTTTGTTTTGAAAGTGTAACATAAGATAACCCCAATAGAAAGTGCAATATCATTCCTAAAATACCATAGGAAATATACTTTAACATAGCACCATTTAAAGCCCCTTTTTGCGATACCCCATATTTGTCAACATCAAATTCCTCATAATTCTTTAATATTTCCGTAACGCCTTGGCCAAATAATAACTTTTCAATTGGAACATTATACGGATCTTGTGAAAAAAGCATTAAGAAGGAACCCCCTCTCCCATATGCAATGTCATCGTTAACTTCCAGCTGCCGCTCACTACCAAACATATAATCTGCAGCATATTCAGTGGCAAATGCTAAATCGAACGAGCCCCATCTGGATCGCTCGGGGTTTAATGATGGGTTTGATCTAATGCCAATATAAAGTATTAGTAAAACTAATGGAATATACTTAAAAAAAGAGACAATGTTGCGAGTACGATAAACATAGGTGTACATAGCAACTGAAAGCAAAGGTAGAATAAAGATTGGAGCCCTCTTGTTGCTAGCAACAGCTACCACAAGAAACCCCAATAGCATTAACCAATCCTTGGTTTTAAGATTACCTTTTGAGTTTTGCCAGATAAAAAGAAAACCTAAAATTGGTAAGGTTGTAGCCAACCCACCACCAATAAACGCAACTGATCCAACAACAGATTCACCAAAGTTTAAGATTAAAACTTTAAATATTGAAAGAATAATTTGAATAAGTAAAACATTAAATATAATCTCTTTGTAGTTGTTTAGGATACTGCTGCTTATTCTTTTGCTGTTTAGCCCATGAAAAATGAGAAAGATTAGTAAATACTTTTTACCGTATTGGCTTAGGCTGGTCAAAACGGGTTGGGAGTTAATAAACATAGAAATAATAATTACCGTTGTATATAGTAAAAAGAGAGTATTAACCCAGCGGAACCTACTTGTTAGGTTGTTTAAAAAATCGCCTCCCAGAAGTATAACAGCAAAAAGAACAATAAAGATTTTATAGAACTCGTAAATTGTTGATGAAAAACTATTGCCAGCATATACAAAAATCCCCTCCCAAAACAGTAGAACTATAAATATTGGGTAAACCCTAAAGCGGTACTTGAATATCAGAAATAATCCTGATATAAAAACCAATAGATAGTAATAGGGTAAAAGCCCACTAGCCAAATAGCTATCAACACCAGTAATAAACTCGTCCATTGGCTCTTACCTTTTTATTACTTTTTTAAGTTCTGGCAGGGTAAAGTATGTAATAAATGCAACCATCAAGATTCTTAATACAAAAAGATTGTAAAACTGTACAAGCAATATTGATACTATTAGGGTGATTATAAATACAATTTCTTTTAGCGTATGATAATTAATATTAACAACCCTTTTAGAATAGCTGATTAGTAAAATATACTTTATAATACTAGGGGCAACAAAGGCTAATCCTATGCCAATTATACCCAGGGGCTTTAAGGCTATAATTAATCCTACTCCCACAAGTATTCCAACTATCTCGTTAAATGTTAGTATATAGGTTTTGTTGTTAAGCAAAGGCCCAAACCCCCTTAGGCGGCGAAGTATCTCTAGCCCACCTTGGAAAGACAGGAAGCCAATCAGAATAACACTTTGAGAATACTCGGCTGTACCAATATACTTTACAATTTCGGGCGATAGTAGTGTTAATGATATTATACCCCAGTAAACAATTATTCCAACAGAGTCTGAAATCTGTTTAAGATTCTTTTTAAAGGTTGGCTTGCTATACTCCTCAAACAGCATTGGGTTCCAGGCTAATTTTATGGCGCTGTTAATAATAGCAAGTAAAGAGGTTATCCTTAATGCGAACCCCAGATAACCTACTGTTTCCAGTGAGTAATGGTTTGAAATTAAACTTCGTGATAATGGATTCCAAAAACCAATTATTAGAAGACCTGGAACAATTGGAATAGCAAATTTCGCAATTTTTCTAGCGTATGGCCAAATAAAGTGCAGCCCAATATATTTCCACGAAACTATAGCGTTAAGTATAAGGGAGACAACAGAACCCGTAATATGCCCAGCGATTACGCCCGTAACCCCCCATTTAAAGTATAGCACATAAGCTATGGTACTCCCCACCCTAACCAGTAGGCTAGCAATGTTTATGGCAACATATAGCTTGGGCTTTTTATCGTATCGGGGTATTACGCTTAAATAGGTGTATAGAGACGAGAGGAAAAGCCAAATTATACTTAGTCGGTACGCCAACAGGTAGTCGTTACTTTTTATGTATTTATCAATTATAATACCCTCGGCAAAAATGGCTGCAACAACTACAATTATGGTAAAGAATAGGGTTAGAAAAAGCCCTGTTGAAATAAGTTTTTTTCGCTCATCAAGGGAGTTGCTATCGTAAAAAAAGCGACCTATGGCCGTGTAGAACTCCAAATTGCAAGCAAACATTAAAAAGTGGGCAAGGGTTACCAGTAGCTCAACAACACCAAATTCGGCCGAGGAGAAAACCCTTGCGTATATTGGCACCAAAAAAAAGCCAATAAACTTGCCCGCAACTGGTAGAACACCGTAAATGGTAACCTGCTTAAAGAATGATTTCAAAAGACCTTGCTATTTACTTGTTGTGAACTATATTGTCAATATACTCATTCCATTCGCCAATATCTTTCCATGAATATTGACTTACAGGGAAAACGCCAATGTTACCCTTTCTACGTTTTACATCCTCAATTAAATCGGTAATATGAAAGTGGCGATTGTTTGGTATCTCGGCAATTAGGTGCGGTTCCAATATATACATACCGCTATTTATTTTGAAGGTTAGCTCAGGTTTTTCAGTTAAACTCAAAAGTTTTCCGTTTTCGCCTGTTTCAATTGTTCCGTAGGGTATTGGGTAATGCTTTAAGGCTGCAACAACTGTTATCTCATTGTTGTTCTCCTTGTGATAATCGAGTATTTCGGAGTAGTCCTGCTCAATAAGTATATCGCAGTTGGTTACAATAAAGGTGCTGTTTATTTGCCCTTTAAGCAGATGCAAGCTACCCGCTGTGCCAAGCGGCTTATTCTCCCTAAAATAGTTAATACTGTATGGTAGGTTTAGGTTGTTTATGTAATACTCTATTAAATCGGCCTTATAGTTTACGGATATGTGGAATTGATTGCAGCCATGGAGGGCAAAACGCTCAAAAATCTCCTCCAGCATAGTTTTCTCGCCAATGGGAATAAGTGGCTTAGGAATAACATTGGTTAAGGGCTTGAGCCTTGTGCCTTTCCCTCCGGCCATTATCACAATGGGGAGGTTAAATGTATTTTGGGGTTTAATAGGGCTTTTTGGAAAGATATCTTCCCAAAAAATGCAGTTCACAACCTCATTGCTATCGTTTATAATGGGCAAAAACTCCATTCTATACTTTACCATTTGCTCCAGCGACTGGGCATCGCTCATTCCAACAAATCCTACGCGAGGGTTGGGTCTTAAAATGCTTTCCACAGGAATATCTAAACCCTTATTACCAATAATTGCCCTTTGAATATCGCCAATGCTAAGTATCCCTACAAACTTTGATTTTTGAAGCACCATAAGGGATTTAACCCCTATCCTATCCATTAGCTTAAGGGCATCCAATACAGTTGTTTCTGGTAGTATAACGCGCTGGTTAAATCTCTTGCTATCCATTTAGTAGCGATATTTTAGTAGATGGTTTTTATACTTTTCTACTTTTTCAGGGTATTTTGTTTGCCATTGGCTTATGACTTCATTGTAAATTTCTTCATTGTAAATTTTTTTCCCAATATAAAACGGCAAACGTGTTTTAGAAAAGTTGCTCTTAAATTTAAGTAGGCTATCATCAGTAGCACACGAACGTCCTCCTCCCAAATAGAATATTTTTGCACCTAAGCCCTGCGAATATTTAACTGCTTCATTAAGCAGAAAGTTGTTTACAGAGTTATCAGCATCAACTGTTCTCCCTGAAAGATAATAATGAAAAAAATCACAGTAATGAAAAAAGATTGTAGAACATACTACCTGCCCTTTATTGTCCTCAATATTAAACAACATTACCTGATTTTTAAGTTGTACGAATGTATTGTGAAAAAAGTCGTTATTAAAATAATAGTATTCCTCTGCCCCAACCATTTCCATATTATTCAAATAAATCGAAATAAAGTTGTCTATCTCGGTTTTTAATGGTTTTGATATAATTTTGCATGTATAGCCTTGCTTTTCTGCTTTTCTAATCATATTCCTATTTCTTGAGGAATAGTCATTTTTCCAAATTTCATCGTAGTTTTTAGTAAGATCAATAGATATTGTTTCTCGGTCAAAGAGTACCTGCATATGATTAATAGAAAACTTCTGATTTTCCAATAAAGGATGAAAACGGGTAAATTCTGCAATAATATTATTTGGCTGACAATAATTATAAAATGATTTATAAAAATTATCAATAAATGTGCAGTTATAAGTATTTGTTAACACCCCATTGTACCCATAGGCGCCCTGTATATCGAAATATTCCTTATCTAATTCATACCCAAGGGCATTTACCGAATTTATTAGGAATGGATATAGTGCTATATCCCCATCCTTTTCAAAAACAAAGCACATAGCCTTGCCATCTCCATAGTTTTCGTAAAGCGAGTAGTATTCGGGGGTGTAATATATATCTTGTTGTTCAACTGGCAGCTTGGCCAGTTGATTATTCCATTCTTCTGAATCTTTAAGGGTAAGTATTTTAAAACTCATACTCATCTATTATCTTCAAAAAATCCTGCTTTAAAACTCCAAGAAAGATCTCGTTTACAAATTCACCTTGATTATACCTCGATTTTCTCAATATGCCTTCTTTCTTATATCCAGTTTTCTCAAGCATTTTTAATGCGCCCTCATTGCCTTCAATTACCCTTGCCCATATTCGTTCTAGACCTCTATCGATAAAAGCATACTTAAGCATTAGCACTCTGGCATCTGTTGCATAGCCTTTGCCCCAGTGCTTTTTTTCTCCCATAAATATTGGAATATGCCCCGAGCGGTTATGATAGTCAATATCGTTTAAAAAGATGCATCCAATAAACTCATCGGTTTCTTTGAGGCAAATAGCACAACTCACATTGTTTTTATCGAAAATTTTATCTTCTACCCACTTTTTCTCATTTAAAGTTGATGAGAATAGAGGTGTGCCACTAAAACTTTTCTTTATTTCTTCATCCTGCCTCCATTGGTGGATTTTAATGTGATCCTCAAGTTCAAGGGCTCGTAGGTAAACTCTAATATTCTTTTTCATTTTTTAGTTTCTTAAATCGTAATATTTTTGCGGGTATACCGCCAACAATAGCATTTTCAGGTACATCTTCTTTTACAACAGCATTAGCAGCTATAACCGAGTTGCTACCAATGTTTATCCCTGGTAACAAGAACGTATTTGATCCAATCCATACGTTATTACCAATAATTATATTCCCTTCAACAGCTGGCCTTATATCTGTTGGACCAGTTGAAAAATCTGGATCGTGAGTTATGGCATGTATATTTACATTATGACCAATTGCACACCATTCTCCAATAACAACCTTTGAGTTTGTTCCAGTAGAAATGCGACCCGAATTAAAGTATGAGTTACTACCAATTTCAATATTCCCTTTAAAAACAATGTGAGGCAAATAACCTAACCGAGCTGTTTTATGAATATTGAACTTCTCTCTATATACAATATCCTTTTGCTTTATTGAAGCATTTTCAAGTAAATTGTAAATTTGTGCTAAAAATTTTGTTATCATTTAGATCACACTACTAGGCAAATTTACCAATCTATCAGCAATATCCTTAGCATTTTTTAGCCCGTCGGTTTGGCAATTGGCAAACATAGGCAATTCGTTCATCAGAGTCCATGCAGGGCGGGTCATAACACCGTTTTCGTTTGAGTAATTTAAAGAGTTATTGCGTTGTTCTTTATTTTCGAACTTTCCAATAACCACTTTTTGTTGAACCTACTCTTTCAACAATACCTTCTTTTTTCAATTTAGCAATATTCTTCTCAATAGTACTTACAGATACATTAATTTTTTCAGCCATAACTTGTGCTGTGCTTTCGGGGTTTTTAACCATAATCCTTAATATTTCTTCCGTATTTCTTCCGTATTTCTTCCGTATTTCTTCCGTATCTAATCCCAATTTTCTTAAACCACTATCATCTTCTATACTTATTGCCTCTTTCCCTTGTATTTCATCAACTTGTATAGGTTCGCTTAATCCAGGTTTTACCTTTGTATCGTACTGGGGGGAATGGTGACGGCGATATTTCAACCACCACCACATCGCCTTCATCAAATGTAAACGTTTTTACAGATATTATGGGTTGGGGTAAAATGTTCCCATCGGCTCGGATGCCTCCCAGGTTTTGTAACAATCTATCATCTGCCTTTAAACCCGACAACTCGCCATTGTCTTTAACACCAATTAGCAGATAGCCTTTTTTCCTATGGTTTGGGAGATCATTTGAAAATGCACAAATTGCTTGAGCAAATTTATCGGTATTGTTTATTGATATAGTTCGCTCAATAAGCTCCGATTCGAGGCTGGTAATTTTTAATATTAACTCGTTTTTACTAAGCGCTACTTCTTCCATTTCTGTCGAATAGACTCTATTTTATTTATGCATTATGCTGCTAGGTAGGTTAACCAATCTATCAGCAATATCCTTAGCATTTTTTAGCCCGTCGGTTTGGCAATTGGCAAACATCTGTAATTCGTTCATCAGTGTCCACGCAGGGCGGGTCATAACGCCGTTTTCGTTTGTGAACTTTAGGAAGGCATCGCGCTCCTGCTTGCTACTTAGTAGGATGCTGTTTAGCCAGTAGTTAGAATTTGAATGGTTTGGTTCGTTGATAAAAACGATTGAGTGATTTTCTAAGAGATTGGCTGACCTGCCTGACTGTCGTCTTCGGCAGGCAGGTTGGTTGATTGGCTGTTTGCTGTCGGGTGGTTGAGTGATTGAGAAGAACTCTTTGTATGATTCGGCAATTTTGCGTTTGGATTGGAGGAATTGGGGTAACTGTTCCAATTGCGCTAATCCTAATGCTGCGTTTATGTTGGGCATACGGTAATTGTAGCCAATGGCATCGTGGTTAAACTCCCATGGGTGTGGTACCTTGGCCTGGGTGGTTAGGTGTTTTGCGCGTGCTGCAAGTTCCTCATCGTTAAAAAGGAGCATCCCACCACCGCCAGTGGTTATTACCTTGTTACCGTTGAAGCTTAAAACACCAATTTTTCCAAATGTGCCAGTGTGCTGTCCTTTATATAGTGAGCCAAGGCTTTCGGCGGCATCCTCAACAACGGGGATATTGTACTCGTTACATATTTCAATAATTTCATCAATACGGCATGGGTGGCCGAAGGTGTGCATGGGGAGGCAGGCGGTTATGCGGCGACCTGTTGATTTGTTAATTGTTTCTAGTAGGTTTGTTGATGCGTTAATGCGTGGATGCGTTGATGCGCTTAGCCATTTTTTGAGTGATTGGGGAGAGAGGCCCAGGGTGTCCATATCAACATCAAGGAAAATGGGGTGGGCTCCGCAGTAGCTAATGGCATTGGCGGTGGCAATAAAGGTTAGGGGTTGGGTAATTACCTCGGTATCGCGCTCAACGCCTACCAATTGCAAAGCAAGGTGTAAGGCATTTGTGCCATTTACGCAGCTAACGGCTTTGGTTGCTCCAGTGTACTTTGCTATTTCATCTTCAAACGTATCAACAAACTTACCTACCGATGAAACAAAGGTGGTATCGATGCACTCTTCGAGGTACTTCTTTTCGTTACCTGTAAAGACTGGTGCGTGCAGGGGGATAAAACCCTCGGGTTGGTTGTAGAGTTTACGTATAAATTTTACTATTTCTTCAAATTTATTCATTCGGCCTTACATTTTAGCATCGAGGTACTTGCCTTTTTCAATGTAGGCAAAGTTAGGAATCATCTCAAAAAAGAGCTCCACAATTTCTTTTTTTGTCCATTTGCCTGCTGATTTCATCCTTTGAACAGCTTTAGTAAAGCGGTCAATCTTTTCGCGATGGTTAATGGAATCGTTTTTTATTATGCCCAAATTTTGGAATCGTTCCAAATCAAGCACTTCATTCTCAGTGTAGAATTCTTCAAAATCTTTTTCACCTGTTGTGTCGCTTATGGAAAACAGGCAGGGCCACTGTCCTTTTTCGGGTAATGTGTGAGCCAGCTCTCTGGCTTCGTCTTCGGTGCTGCATAAAAAGGGTTCAAACCCAATTGCTTTTAAAAATCGATTGGCAATATCGGAGAAAGTAATTAAATGCAAACTCTCACTTAGCTTTGGGAAAAAAATATCTCTATTTTCTCCAAATATGCTTGACATTAAACATAACTCGCCCGATTCTTTTGGGATTACAAAGTAGCGTTTAACATCGCTGGGAGCTACAATGGGCTGGCGTTTTTGAATTCGCTGGTTAAAGCCATGTAGTAATGATCCATCGGAGAATGCCACATTGGCAAAACGTGCCATCGAAACATCAATTTTTTCACTTAGCTGATTGGCAAACATTTCCATAATGCGTTTCGAGGCGCCCATCATATTAGCGGGGTTGGCAGCTTTATCCGTGGAAACACAAAAGTATTTCTTTACACCATTGTCAATGGATTGCTGGATGGTTTTTTCGGTATTAAAAATGTTTACATCAATCATACGCATTAGCGTAAACGGGTCTTTTTCGCTACGTACATGTTTTAAGGCCGAAAGGTTTAGCACATAATCATACTTTCCATCTGCCCTAATAAACGCATCGTATTCAATTGAGCCAACATCTAAAGCAAAGGTTTGAAAATCACCATCAATATAGCCATAGGTACTACGAATATCCCTTACAAGCTCCACCATATTGTTCTCGGAAATATCAACTATATGGAGTTTACGGGGTTTTCTTTTGAATATTTCTTTTGTCACAGCCTGTCCGATAGAGCCTGCTCCGCCAATTACCAAAAACCTTGAAGAACTTACAATTTCGGAAAGCTCCTTTTCGTGTTTGGCAATATCTTCGGTGAAGAGTTCTTTATTGCGACCTATGAGATGTAGGGTGTTCATTATTGATTTTTGATTTTATCTGTGGGGTCTGTGGTCAGAAGACCAGAACACTGATTACCCAGATTTTACAGATTTTCACTGGTTTTAATTTTTTTATCTGTGTTTATCCCTGCCCGACTGCGTCATTCAGGCGGGTGTTTGATCAGTGTATTCTGCGTTCAGTCATTAGAACGCAGATTACACAGATGCGACAGATTTTCGCTGAAAGAACCAGAACACAGATTCGCCCTGTCTTCGACAGGCGGGCAGTGGTTGGACAGGTTAGTTTTCTTTTTTATCCACAAACCCGCCAGTGGGCGGACAGGTTTACACGAACCTGCTTGCCCTGTGTATCGGTATGCGGGCAGCAGGCAAGTTTCCTCAAATTTCTTATTCGTGCTCACTTGCCTGCTGGCAAGCCATAGCCGTCAAGCTAAGCAATTTTCAATACCCTCGTAGAGCCTGCCTGGCTG
>CAZDXY010000123.1:0-9786 GCA_964509385.1 uncultured Rikenellaceae bacterium | reverse complement strand
CTAGGACAACCGCTTTGTATGATAAAAGATTTTCTGAAGAATCTAAGCTTGAAATATTGATAATATTCTTTATGAAATTTAGAAGCAAATTGCTACTCTGCTTTATCCCTAATGAAAGCCGTTGTCTTTGTTCCTGAGTTATGGATGTAGAAGAAATTTGCTCAGCTAAATTAACCAAGTTGGTAATTGGATTTTTTAGTTCACCAATTAAGCCAGAAAAGAAAAATGATTTGTCATTAAAATCATCTTCTAGGGTTTGCTTGGCTTTCATAAGTTCTGAGTTGATGGTTGATATCTCTTTATTCTGAGATTCAAGCTTAGACACTAACTCTTGAACTTTTTCAGTTCTTCTCCTAACAGCGATGTAAAAATGTTTATACAAAACATAACCCACTAGAAATGTCAAGAGAAATAAAATGGATATAATCAAAGATATTTTATACCAATTTGTTCCATGTCCATAATCTGGTGAATAGAAGAAGCCATCAATATTTCTAAGTTTTTCTACTAATTCTAATTGATATAAAATTTCAGCCATTCTTTGCCATCTTCCCCTATTGGTATGTCCGATCTCTACAAGATCAGAATTAATTAACCCATGTATGGAGTTCGCCTCAAATATTAACTGCTGATATGTTTTAGCAGGATTATACTTAGAAATTATTAGGGTAGAAATTTCTTCCTTGTGAGTTAGTGCATATTCCCATCCCTTAATCGATGCTTCTAAAAATCTTTTTACCCTTTCAGGGTTTTTGAAGATCTCTTTTTGAGAGGTGAAAATACAATCTGAGTAGAAATCAATGCCGTAATTTCTTGGGTTAATAACCCTGAAAGGTATTCCATGGGATTCCAAAAAAAAGGTTTCATTACTTATATATCCTCCTAGAGCATCTACATTTCCTACCAAAAGATCATTTATCGAATAGGAGTGAGTTATCAGTTCAAATTGATCTGGTTTAACCCCTTCATTGTAAATCATACTTAGAATCTCATAACCCCTATCGTCAGGTTCAGCCATTAATATTTTTCCAACAAGGTCATGTGGGTTATATATATCGGAATTTTCTTTAACAATGATAACTGAAGGAGAGTGTTGAAAAATTGATGCTAGAAGAACTATTGGCTTCCCATTCATATATGAAGCAATTAATTCTCCGCTTCCAATTCCAAAATGTGCTTTCCCTTCAATAACCTCGATTATTGGAGAATTTTCAGAGATTTCGCGTATTTCAACATCAAGACCGACCCCTGAATAAAAACCTTTTTCTAAAGCAGCGTAGTAACCAGCAAATTGAAATTGATGCTTCCACTTTAATTGTAATATGACCTTATCATGACCAGGTTTACTAAAAACAATTGAGGAAATCAAAGAAAAGACTAAAAATAGAATTATTGATATTTTTCCTGTATTAGCCATATTTTTCATATCATTGACGATATTTCTACAATTGTTGACAATCAACAAAAATTCTAATAAGGTGTTATTTATAAAGGTAGAATAAAAATAGTAATAAAAAATATTTTAACAATGCTAATTATACTTTCTCCTTCAAAAACAATTACAAGAATTGCCACAAAGGCAAAAATAAATCCGAGCCAACCATTATTACTGGATCGTTCAGAACCCTTGGTGGATGCGTTGCGGAAGCTATCGCAGAAAGATATTGAGGATTTGATGTCCATTAGCCCGCAGCTGGCAAGGCTAAATGTTGAACGGTTTATTACATGGAGCGCTCCTTTCGATACCACTAACAGCCACCCCGCACTACTTTCGTTTAAAGGCGATGTGTACGAAGGGATTAATGCTGAAGATTTTACGTATGATGATTTCGCCTTCGCACAGAATCATCTGAGGATACTCTCGGGGCTGTATGGAGCACTCAGACCACTCGATCTGATGCAGCCCTACAGGCTGGAGATGGGCACAAAAATTGGTATAGGGAAGAGTAAAAACCTTTACGATTACTGGAAAACGGTATTAATCGAGTATATTAATACCGATCTCAATGGATCGAGTAAAGGAATCCTGGTGAATTTGGCTTCGAACGAGTATTCAAAGGTTCTTGATTTTAAAGCCATTAATGGTAAAATCATCACCCCAATTTTTAAGGAACAGAAGGGGAATACCTACAAAACCTTAGCCATCCATGCCAAGCGAGCTAGAGGGCTTATGACACGTTTCATTATCAAGAATAAGATTGATAACGTAGAGAATTTAAAGCTATTCGACTATGAGGGGTATTACTTCAACCTCTATGAATCGAAGGGAAACGATTGGGTTTTTTTACGATAGCCTACTCTGCGAAAAGCACCAAGCCCTTTAAATACTCACCCTCGGGGTGATAAATATTGATCGGATGATCGGCTGGCTGGGTTAGCTGGTGAAGAATTCTCACACCCCTGTTGGCGATTACCGCTCCCGAAAATACTGCATTGCGAAACTCCTCGCGGGCAACCACCTGCGAGCACGAGAAGGTGAAAAGGATTCCTCCACGATTCAGCTTGCGGAACGCAGCGGCATTGAGTCGCTTATATGCCTGCAAAGCATTTTTGAGCGCAGGCTTATGCTTGGCAAAGGCGGGGGGATCCAGCACAATTACATCGTAGATTTCTTTGTCATCCCTCAGAAAATCAAATACATCGACACTAATTGCCCTGTGATTGGAGTCTTTCCCAAAGTTGATCTCCATGTTTATTTCGGTAAGGTCGATGGCCTTTTCGGAGCTGTCGATGCTAACAATACTTTTGGCTCCACCACGGGCTGCGTATACCGAGAATCCGCCTGTGTAGCAAAATGCATTGAGCACTTTGGCATTCTTGCAGTATTTGGAGAGCAGCTGTCTGTTCTCCCGCTGATCGACGAAGAAACCTGTTTTTTGCCCATCCTTCCACGAAACCAAGAATCTATTGCCATTCTCCATCAATTCACACTCCTCAGGAATCCCTGCGATATATCCATCCTCAGCAGAAATTGGTGATTTATAGGATATTGTACCCGAACTCTTATCGTAAACCGAGGTTACTTTGCCCCCCATTATTTCCAGCACAAGCTGAGCGAATAGTTCCCGAAGCCGATACATGCCAAGGCTGTGAGCCTGCATCACCGCTGTTTTTCCGTAAATATCGATAATCAAGCCTGGAAGGCCATCGCCCTCGCCATGTACTAGCCTAAAGATATTTGTTGAATCGGAAGGGTAAAACCCTAAACCTTTACGTAGGGTCAATGCTTGCTGAAGCTTTGCTTTCCAGAAATGGGAGTTTATCTCTTGTTTTACGAAGCTAACAACTCGAACCGAGATGGAGCTGGGCTGGAAATGACCAATAGCGAGAAAGTTATCTCTGCTATCGACAACTTCAACCAGATCACCCTCAGCGGGTTCCCCGTTGATACGCTTAATGGCTCCTGAAAATATCCAGGGATGGTATCTCTGTAACGACTGCTCTTTTCCTGGCTTAAGGGTTAATATAGCGTTGCTCATTTTCTAATCTTACTGGTAATTAATTTAACGTATATCTCGCGGCAAACCCAGGCATCGATGGCAGCGTAGTGCTGCTGTGCTTCGGAAAGGGTTGGCGCATTCCAGTTGGATAGCTGTTGCGATTTGGAAACTTTCTTTCCCAGCACAATGGCTGCCATTTTCCGAACGCTTAGCTCCTCAATGCCATATTGCGGGACAATACTCTGAAGATCGATAAAGCCCTCTGGAGTAAACTTTTTAATTTTTTGGAGCGATTTTAAATCATCGCGAATAGCTGCTCCAATCTTCAAAATTTTGGGATCCTGCAGAAAATTTAATAAGGGTTTAGGGATTCCGGTATGCATAAGTCTTATGAGCAGAGCAAGATTAGAGTTTGACAACTGAAGTAAAGCAATGCTGTTCAGTTCGCCTTTGCGAAAGGTTGGCTTGGTTTCAGTATCGAATCCTAAAATCTTTTGGGAAATTAACTGGGGCAACCAATGTTCAAACTCTTCCTCTGATGAGACCACGACGATCTTTCCGTTGAATTCAACCTTTGGGAGCGCGGTTACCTCCTCCTTGCTGATACTATTTGAGAATAAACTACTCATCTTCCCTGTAATCGCTTTGACGCTTTGAAATTATCCATTCACTGGTATCGATATCCTTTTCGTGTGTTTGATTTTCTTCGACATCCTTCTCAATATCAATGCCAGAAAACTGGAGAATATGGATTGCCCTGATGGCATTGGCCAACCGAATTCCCCAGAACTCCTGAAAATTCAGGGTGCATTCCCAGAGCGCATCGTTCATCTCCTCAACCTGCCCTTTGTGGTACAGCATAGTAAAATCCTTCAAATCTTGATAAATATCAGAAAGGTACTCGGCAATGCTGGCCGAGAATTGTTCATCGGTCTCGGAAATCCGTGAATCGAACACCTCGGGGAAAGCATCGTGCTCTCCCAGAAGGTCTTTGATCTTTAGGTTGAGAGCAATGTAGTACTCCTCGGTTACGTGCTTTTTGTTTCCCTCCTCATAAACAGGTTCGGTTTTCGGAAGTAGTGAAGCCTTATAGTAGAGCAAAGGTAATAAGCTGCTCATTACCCTAACAAAATCCTTGCGCTTGTAATTGCTAATATTCTCAAGGAAAGCGCAGTACTCCTTTGCTACAGTAACAAACTCCACTACAGAACGGCTAAATACTATTTCGTTAATGCTATTCTCCATATTAAATATTGAATTTCAAAGTTTAACCTCTTTTTTTCTATCCCTCCGCATCAAAAAACAGCTTATAGTAATTCAATCCCTTATCGTGATCGAAACCTCTCTCAACCCTATCGCGCCCACCATGAATGTAGAGGTGAAAATTCTTGTCGAGTTTTATTACGCTCTTGAAAACCTTCTTTGCCTGCTTGGCAGCATCGATTGAAATGGTGAACGAATCCTTGAGGTTACAGCCTAACTCATTCTGATACTCATCTTTATACTCTCGGAATGCTTCCACAACCTCTGGTTTGTGGATCACCCTTTCCTCAAATTCTTCCTGATCGAATGTATCGGTTTTTGCAAAGTAATCGCGGGTTTTATTGAGCAGTGTAACCTGCTCAGCCCTATCGATGCTGCTATCCTGATACAGCACATCCTTCACAAAATCCTTGCAAAGGTTAATGTAGCCACTTGTTTGGTAGAAATTGTCCTCTCTGGGCTTGATATTGAGAAATATCTCCTTCCAGAACCTAGCCTCGTCGTTCTTATTAGTATTGTCGATGGCAACCACCTTGTAACCAAAATCCTTCTCAGTGTTAAAGATCAGGCAACCCTTGTCAAGCTTCTTAATGCTGATTCCCTGATGCTGCTCAACTTCGAAACCGCTTTGCTTTTCGTAAACTTTAATAAAGGTATCCTTGGTTTCCGATTTGAATAGGCCAAGCGCATCAACCAATTCACCCTCCACAATGCAATTGGAGAAGTACACAACGTAAAGCTCTCCATCCTTGATGTTGGGGTGATTGCTACTTTGGTAGAGATGTTTGGCAATGCTTACTGATTTTTCGAAGAGATCTTTGGGATTGCCGAAAAGTTTTTCAGAATAGTTATACACCTCGTTCAGATTCAATTCGGTTTCATGTGAAAAGTTATAGAATTCGGGCTGCTTAAAGGGCGAAAGGAAAAAAGCTTTTAGAAGTTCCAGCAGATCATCACCAGTAATTTGAACAAGACTTTTCGAAAGGGAAAACTCATTTGAGCGAGTCTTATTTCCAACCCTATGAATGGCAATGCCTTGGATTGTTGTTTCGGTAAAATCGAACATGCTAATTTTTTTTGCAAAGGTAAAAAATAACCCCGACAGTTTGATTAACCATCAGGGTTGTTCTGGAAATGATTAATTTATACGAATTCTTACTATTTTGATTTACTTACAGCATTTAAGTACTTCTCCTCAACAGTTTTCCAGTTCACCACTTTCCAGAAATTTGAGACGTAATCGGCTCTTTTGTTCTGGTAATGGAGGTAGTATGCATGTTCCCAAACATCGAGCCCTAAAATCGGGGTTCCTCGCTTTTCGGCAACGTCCATCAAGGGGTTATCCTGATTAGGTGTTGATGATACGAATAAATTCCCCTCCTTATCAACTGCAAGCCATGCCCAGCCGCTACCAAATTGGCCTTTGGCCGCATTTTCGAACTTGTTTGTAAACTCTTCAAAAGATAGGAAAGCCTTCTCAATAGCTTTCAACAATTCACCTTTGGGTATCCCACCTCCAACGGGTGACATTATTTCCCAGAAGAGATTGTGATTATAGTACCCGCCTCCATTATTTCGTATTGAAACAGGATGCTTGCTTACATTGGCAAATAGCTCTTCGATCGATTTGTTGCCTAAACCGCTTTCATCCAATGTTTTAACAAAGTTATTATAGTAAGCCTTGTGGTGTCGTGAGTAATGTATTTCCATCGTTGTTTTATCGATGAAAACCTCCAGCGCATCGTAGCTGTAAGGTAGTTCAGGAAACACAAAGTTTTTCTGTCCTTTTAATGAGTAAGAAAAAGTTGTGAAAAATATTGCTATTAGAAACGGAAGTTTTGTTCTCATTTTTATGGTATTTTAATGTTATACAATTAATTAACAATACAATAACAATTGTATAGCGTAAATGTTTATACCAAGATGAAATGTTTATAATTTCCCGAAGGTCACCTTAAACTTTGCCTTAACAATAATAATACTTTTAACCAAATCGGGTACCCTAATTCGCTCCTGCATAATCCTTTCGGCTTTTACCCTTTTTATTCTTATCAGCAAGGCTTTAAAGTAGAGGTATGCAACATATACCCCAAGTTTAGCCTCCTTGGGTAGCTTTCGGATTCCAACTAACGATTTCTCAAGATCATTTGCAATATCGCTCTCAATAAGTTTTTTCTGCGATTCGGTGAAACTTGAGAAATCTACGTCAGGGAAATAAACCCTTCCCCGCTCCAAAAAATCATCCTTTACATCCCTTAAAAAGTTAACCTTCTGAAAGGCTTCGCCTAAGCTACGAGCAGGTTGCGCAAGCTCATAGTAGAGTGAATCGTTCCCATTGCAAAAAACCCTTAGGCACATAAGCCCAACAACCTCTGCGCTTCCGTAGATATACTTCTGATATTCAGAATGGTTGTATTCCTGCTTGTGCAGATCCATCTCCATGCTATCGAGAAATGAGGTGATTAATCCGTGGGGAATATCAAACCTATTAACAACCAATTGAAAACTGTGAAGTATTGGATTTGTGCTTATCTTCTGTTCGATTGCCTGAAAAGCCTGCTTCCTAAATTCGGTAAGCATTTCGTGCGTTGGATGCTGATGGAATGTATCCACAATCTCATCGGCAATGCGCACAAAGCCGTATATGGCATAAATCGAATCGCGAAGCGACGGATGTAGAAGCGACACCGCTTTCGAAAAGGAGGTGGAGTAGTGCGTAGTAAAAATCTTACTGCAAACTAAGCAAGTGTTACTGTACAGATCCATAGCGCTTTACAATTTGTTCGGTTGTTAGTCGCGAACTGATTACTGCCATTGGTAAACCCGTTCCGGGTATTGTACTTGATCCCACATAGAAGAGGTTTTTGAATTTTTCATCGGTATTGTGGGGGCGAAAATAGCCAATTTGATTTAAATCGTGTGCCAATCCCAAACCGCTACCGCGGTAAAGGTTAAACATTTTTTCCCAGTGCAATGGGGTAAGAATGGTTTGTGAAACCATATTATTCTGAATATCAAAATCGATGCGTTCGGAAAGATCGGCGATGATATTCTGTACAAGGGTTTGGCTGTCGTCCCAGTTGGGTTTGTAACGCAAATCGGGGACTGGGCAAAGAATAAATATGGCTTCGCCATTTTTGGGTGCATACTCTGGATTTGCCTTGCTAGGTACATTTACGTAGTAGTAGGGCTTTTCGAGGCTGATGCTATTCTTAAAGATTTTGGAACTGTACTCCTCAAAGTTCTGACCCAAAAAGTAGTTATGCACCTTTAGCCCATCGATCTTGCCATTCACACCAAGGTACAGGGTAAATGGTGCCAGTGTCCATTTCATCCTGTCCAGCTTCTCTTCGGTAAAATCCTTGCGTTTAAGCACTTTACCCCTGAAAAAGGCAGCATCGGCATTCACCACAAAGAGATCGGCTTCCCATTTTTTTCCCTGCGAATCGATTAGATATTCCAATTTGCCATTTGAACTCTGAAAATCAACTATTTCAGTATTATAATAGATCGTAACATTTCTCTTATTCAGTTCCGATAGTAATCCCTCAACGATCTTGTACATTCCCCCTTTTACGTTGTGATATCCATCGTGCAGCAGCTCGGTGTAGGTAAGCATGGAGTAAACGGCTGGCGTATCGAATGGGGTTGCTCCAAGGAAAAAGGCTACAAGCGAGAAGATTACCTTCACCTCGTACGAGGTGAAATGCTTGCTCATTTCATTCCACATGGTTTTGAGCATCAGGGGCGCATGATGAAAAGGGACAGAGGCTAAAGCAAATGCAAAATCAACAGGATTGTTGAAATTCTTGCGGATTATTCGGTTTTCGGTATCGTGGAAGAGTTTACCTGTTTTCTCGAGGTACGATTTCATCCTCTTCTCAAAATCGGGCTCCACATCGTAAAATTCCTGAGCAAGCTTAGCCAAATCCTTATAGATTGTGTACCGCTTTTTGCTGCCAGAAAAATTTATCGTGTAAAGCGGATCCAGAGCAAAAAGTTGGAAAGGCAATTCTATTCCGCAGCTCTTGGCAAACTCGTCAAACTCGTAGCTCATGGAGAAGAATGTTGGCGCCAGATCCCAGGTAAAACCATCCTTCTTAAGCTGATTCAACCTTCCACCCGCCTGATGGTACTTCTCCACCATTTCAACTTGATAACCTTTTGTTGATAAGCGCATTGCTGTGGTTAACCCGCCAAGCCCTGTCCCAACTATAAGTGCCTTTTTCATTATTGATTATATGTATATACTTTTTTAGTAATTGAGATCGAAATTAGAAAATAATTGCGCCGATATTCTTCTTTTTGAGAATAACATTGAAAAAACATTGTTGTTCAAAAGATCTTCGGAAAAATTAAACACAACTATTCCATTCGTTGATTGTTTTGAATTATAAACTTATATCCTTGCTGAAATTTCTTACTTTTGCCAATAATATTAATCTATCAAATGGCTAAACAGCGGGTTGTAGTAGGTCTTTCGGGGGGAGTAGATTCCAGCGTTGCAGCATACGTACTCAAGCAGCAGGGTTACGATGTGGTTGGACTTTTCATGAAGAATTGGCACGATACCACTGGCGTGCTTAAAGGCGATTGCCCCTTTGATGAGGATCATGATTTTGCCCGAATGGTTGCCCGCAAGCTGGGAATCCCCTTCGAGATGGTCGATCTCAGCGAGCAGTATCGTAAACGCGTGGTCGATTATATGTTTAACGAGTACTCCCGTGGACGTACACCCAATCCCGATGTGCTCTGCAACCGCGAGATAAAATTCGATGAGTTTATAAAGGCTGCCATGGCGTTTAAAGCCGATTTTGTTGCCACGGGACATTACTGCCGCAAGGAGGAAATAACTGTTGATGGCAAGCCAGTGTTCCGCTTGCTGGCTGGAATGGATCCTAACAAGGATCAAAGCTACTTCCTTTGCCAACTTAGCCAACAGCAGCTGGAGAAAGCCCTTTTCCCAATTGGCGACGTGGTTAAACCAGAGGTTCGAAGAATTGCAAAGGAATTGGGATTGGCTACCGCGCAACGAAAGGATTCGCAGGGAATTTGCTTTGTGGGAAAGGTGGATCTACCCGTT
>CAZDXY010000122.1:0-9789 GCA_964509385.1 uncultured Rikenellaceae bacterium | reverse complement strand
TTAGGAGTTTATTTAATTTTTATTGAAAACAAGAAACGTATAAAATTGTTAATTCAAACTTGCAAAAACTTTTTTAAAGTTCAAATACCAAAACAATAATATTGCATGAAATATCAAAAAAAAGCTGAGTTTATACTCAGCTTTTAATAAAAGGTTAGAGATGCAAGCTATCTAATGCTCGTGAACTGGCCTTTTAGCAGCATAGCTTATTTTCAGTGCGCTTGCCTTTCTTAACTCCTGCTTAACATCGGTTACTATTCCCATGCGAGTTTCCTCGTCAACCTTAAGTGATGTTTGAAGGTAAGCCCTATCCTGCTCGCTCATCGCTTCTCTTTCAGATGAGATAAAGTCGCGAATATCGACTAGTGTTTTAAATGAATCGTTAAGCTGTATTCGAGAATCGGTACCAAATAATCCTTGATATTGCCGTGCAGGTGGACCAATATAAATATATGAAACCAACGATTTTTTCTCAAGTTTGGAAACCTCCGATGCTTCGGGGAGTTTAGTTCTAACAAACAACTCGGTTTCTCTTAGCGTTGTACTAACCATGAAAAAGAACAACAGCATGAAAACAATGTCGGGAAGTGACGCTGTTGATATAGCAGGCATTTTATTCTTGCCTTTCCTTGCGAATTTTGCCATTATTTTTTCCCTCCTACACTTTTAGGTTCAGCTTCAGAAATACGTAAAGGATATATCCTCTGAATTGCTTTCTGCTGATCCTCGGTTAGATCGTTGTAATACTTTCCGAACTTATTCCGAGCCAACTCATTACGCAACTCATTGTAAGCAGCAACCAATTCGTTTTGAACCTGCATATACATAGAATATGAAGTGCCACGGTCGTTTTGTAGTGATATAACCCCTTTGGCAACTTCTACGGTTCCAAAGAATTCAACATCTATAATATCCTTTTCCGGCAAATCTGGATCGTTATTAGGGTTTGCTATGAACTCTTTTGTTTTTTCTCTGAGCATATTAACATCCATAGGTCTCCCTTCAACCAATAAGCGGTCGCTTTTATTAATAAGCACAGTAAAGATATTGCGTTGCTTAACATCTTGCTCCGTTTTATCCTGGCTTTCGGGCATAGGGGGAAGCATTCTTGCTAAGCCAGTATCCACATTCATGGTTGTTGTAACCAGAAAGAAGATTAGCAGCAAGAAAGCAATGTCGGCCATTGAACTTCCGTTTATTTCTGGTGTTGGTTTAGCCATATTAATTATATTTTTAAATGGTGTATTATAAACATAATCACACCAATATTAGCTTATCGTTTAATAATTCCCCTAACTCCTGTTAACAGGAGCGCAAGAACTGCTATGCCAAAAAGTAAATAGGTAGCAAATATTCCAGTATCAGCAAACCTAAGAACTGATGGAGTAGAAAAATTTGGTTCGGTTGCCGATGTTGCGGTCACCAATGGTGTTGCATCGGACATAAGAAATGCAACCAGAAATATCAAGCCCATAAATGCAAGGCTTACTACAACCTTTAGAGTATTCCTTGGATTTTTAATAAAGTATACCAATGGAAAAAGGACAGAAAGCAGAGCTGCTATCCCTAAAAGAATAAAAGCCCATAAAATATATGACTCTGCCACAAATATCTGATTATCTGGCTCTGCGTTGGATATTCTAAAAAAGAAAACCAAAGCCAAGATAACGGATACTCCCATTACGCCCCAAGAAAATATTTTTATCAATTTATTAACTAGGCTATTGGACATGATCTTCTATTTTTTTAGGTTATACTTCAGTAAAATATCTATCAGAGAAATGGAAGCATCTTCCATTGTGTTAACAAGCTTATCGATTTTTGAAACCAAGTAGTTGTAGAATACCTGAAGGATAATGGCAACGATAAGACCGAAAACGGTTGTAATAAGAGCAATCTTAATACCACCTGCTACAAGCGATGGAGATATATCGCCGGCTGCTTCAATGGCGTCAAAAGCGCTGATCATACCGATTACAGTACCCATAAACCCAAGCATAGGAGCAATGGCAATGAAAAGGGCGATCCAGGTAAGTCCGCTTTCGAGTTGTCCCATTTGAACAGAGCCATAGGTAACAACTGACTTTTCAACCACATCGATGCCTTCGTCGGCACGGTCGAGTCCTTGATAGAATATACTTGCCACAGGACCTCGGGTATTACGGCAAACCTCTTTTGCTGCTTCGATACCACCCTGTTTAAGTGCATCCTCAATTTTTATAAGGAGCTTCTCAGTATTTGTTGTCGCAAGGTTAAGGTAGATAATCCTTTCGATAGCAAGTGCTAAGCCAAGGATTAAGGCAAGAAGCACAATCCCCATAAACTCAGGACCTCCTTCGATAAACTTAATCTTAATCTGCTTATGAATCGAGGCTTCCTCTTCAACAGCAGCAGCAGGAGCTGTTGCAACCTCCTCCATTTCAACTGAATCGGCATCAACCATTGCAGTGGTATCGATGGATTCTGCAACTTCCTCTTGTGCTAAAATTGAAGTAGATGCACCAAGCATCAGTAATCCAGTAATTGCAATTAACGCAAATAGTTTTTTCATGGTTTAATCTAGTTAAATTATTACCTTCGACCACTCGGCCATCTCTCCAAAAATTACGTTGACCCAACGCCTTTTTTGAATTAAGGGCGAAAATTACAAAAAAATATTTAATTCTATCAAAATAACTAAACAGTAATTTCCCCACTTATTGATTTTTCGACCAACTCTCTTAACTCCTCAATGGGCAAATTTTTTCCTAACAGAAACATTAATTTGACTATAGCCGCCTCAAAAGAGATATCTTTTCCATTTAATACCCCTGCTTTTTTAAGTAGTAGTCCGTTGTCGTACTTATTCATATCCACACTTCCTGCCTTGCATTGAGTAACATTTAAGATTATGATCCGTTGATCAAAGGCTGCCTTGATTCTTTTCAGAAACCAGTAATCGCTTATGGCATTGCCCGATCCGTAGGTTTCGAGCACTAATCCTTTTAATCCTTTTTGATTTAGGACAGCATCAATGGAGGTGGGTGAAATACCAGGAAATAGCTTTAAAACACCAACATTACAGTCTAAATCTGTATGTACATTCAGATTCATTGAATGTGTTGGGTAATGAATATAGGGATAATTATACTTTATGCTTATTCCGGCAATGGCAAGGGGTGGGTAATTATCGGATCGAAAAGCATTGAAATGCTCAGCGTTATGCTTCGAAGTACGGTTACCCCGGAATAGCTGATTCTCGAAAAAGATTGTAACCTCAGGAACCATGGGCTGTCCATTGTTGCTTGCTGCAGCAATTTCAATTGAACTGATCAGGTTTTCCTTGCCATCGGTACGTAGCATTCCGAGTGGTAATTGCGACCCGGTAAAAACAACTGGTTTCTGGAGGTTCTCCAGCATAAAACTCAATGCCGAAGCGGAATAGGACATGGTATCTGTTCCATGCAGGATCACAAATCCATTGTATTTTTCATAGTTCTCCTTAATGATTAGCGAAAGTTCTATCCAAAATTTAGGGGTAATATCGGATGAATCGACCAATGGATCGAATGAAATGGTATCGAGAATAAATCCAAACTTGCGCAGTTCGGGAACCTCATCGAGAATCTGATCGAAGTTGAAGGGTGCCAAAGCACCCGTTTCAGGATTCTCCTTCATCCCGATGGTGCCTCCAGTATAGATAATTAGTATTGAAGTGGTTGATTCTTGCATGGCTATTCCTCCAAATTGAAAAGCGAAAGTGCATTTTTTGTGGTAATATCAGCAACCTGCTGAATGGGCAACTTGAGTATTTCGGCAACCTTTTGGGCAATTTGAACAATGTAGGAACTCTCGTTGCGCTTTCCCCTATGGGGTACTGGGGGCAAATAGGGAGAATCCGTTTCAAGCACAATATGCTCAATTTTCATCTGTTGAACGATCTTGTCGAGCCCCCCGTTTTTATATGTTACAACTCCACCTATACCTATTAGAAATCCTTTATATTCCATAATTTTTTGGTAATGGTTTAAGTTGCCTGAAAAACTGTGGAAGATTCCCCTAAGTGATTCGTCATTTTCTCTGTCGAGTATCTCAAAAATCTCATCAAAAGCGTTGCGTGTATGAATAACAATGGGAAGGTTTAACCTTTTTGCAAGATTTACCTGATAACGAAAAGCCTCTTTCTGCTGCTGAATATATGTATTGTCCCAATACAGATCAATGCCAATTTCTCCTACTCCCCAGAATTGCTTCTCGATAAGAGCCCTTTCAATTAGAGCCAACTCCTCTTGGTAATTCTCCTTAACTGATGTTGGGTGTAAACCCATTAAGGGGAAACAGTATCCCTTAAACTGATTGGAAACAGCCAGTAATGATTCGATTGAATTTCCATCGATATTGGGAAGAAAAATATGTGTAACACCCGCTTTTTTTGATCTTTCAATAACATTTGAACGATCTTGGTCAAAATCTTTGGTGTAAATATGCGAATGTGTATCAACGAAGTGCACTGGAAAAGTATTAAATTATTACGAAGTGATTAATATAGAAAGTGATGCAAAAATAGTAATTTTTGTGTGTTTTTTATTTGCAGCAATAATGATATGATAGTTTTACTGTAGATTAATTCAAAATGGATTATAATAAATGAATGACTAATTTCCATGTTTAATAGAATATACCTTCCCCGGTTTGCTGTTTATAAGCCCTGCAAATTCCAGATTCAACAGTAAGGATGAGACCTTTGCCACTGGCATTTTTGTTTTCAGGCAGATCATGTCGATGGTTTCCTGACCATTTTCCTTTAAAGCATCAAAAACAACCTGTTCGTCAGCAGATAGTTCAGGGAAAAAAGTGGCTTGCTTGGGGGTTCTAACTTTTTTGGGGGACTCCCATCCCAATTGAAATTCGATATCTTCTGCGGTTTCTATTAGCGCTGCCTTGTTTGATTTTATGAGCATATTACAACCCTGAGAGTACTTCTGCCCAATATTTCCAGGAACCGCTAATACCTCACGGTTGTACGAAGTGGCAATATCAGCAGTTATTAGCGATCCTCCTTTGTGTGCGCTTTCCACTACTATGGTTGCATCGGAAAGCCCGGCAATAATCCTGTTCCGTTTGATAAAATTGTTGCGGTCGAAGGTTGTTTCGGAGGGGAAATCAGTAACCAATGCCCCCGTGGCAACAATCTCTTTGGCAATACTTCTATGCACCATAGGGTATATCCTATCCAGCCCATGACCCAAAACAGCTACCGTTGGGAATCCCTCCTTTAAAGCAGCCTTGTGGGCACAAACATCTACTCCATAAGCCAAACCGCTTACTACTATGGGATTGTGTCCTCTCTTGGCTAATCCATGAATTAATCCCTCGCAAACCGCTTTCCCATAATCTGTAATACTTCGGGTTCCAACGACACTGATAATACAACTTTGATTAAGATTAATCTTATCATTCCCCTTCATAAAAAGGACAATTGGCCCATCGTCGCATTGACGAAGCCTTTGGGGGTAATCCTTATCGAGATAAAAAAAAGGTCGTATGCTATGCTTTACGATAAACTCAACCTCTTTTTGTGCTCTATCGAGCACATTCTGATTTGCAATCTCTTTAGCAATGATACTTCCAATTCCAGGAACTTTTGTGAGAGTTTTGGCCTTTTCTTTAAAAACAGCTTCTACGCCACCGCAGTAGGCTATTAACCTTTTGGCATTGATGCTCCCAATCTTGGGAATCATATCTATCCCAATCTGATACTTTAAAATTTCGGGATTCATCGGTTATTTTGGAGATTATTAGATGATAATGATGGAAAAGATGAATACAAACATTTATTGTTGCTTTGAGAAGCTATTTAGTGACATTAATAGCTTATTCTTTTCCTCAATGGATAGTGCTGATATACTGAATGGTGGATAACGAACGATATTGCCATGCGACTTACGAAAAACAACCACATTCTCCCGAAGTTTAAATAAAGAGATACGCTCTATCTTGTAACCTACGAATTCGGTTTTGGGAATTTCGTATGAATTCTTTGAAGAATTGAAGAAGTTGAGCTGATAGAACCTAATAATAATTTTGGACTCATCATCGCTATACGAGATGAAGGAAGATGCTGATAGGATATGGTAAATGTAATACGAAAGGTATATTCCCACAAGGATGATGGTAAATCCTCCACGACTCAATCCAATAAAATCATGAACATGATCCCAGAATTTAGTTGTAAAGATCAGGGCTACAACAGTGGCAATGATGACTGCCAACAGGCGTTTTTTCATCTGGATTTTTATCTCTGTAGGTTTGTTATCAAATTTCATCGCTTAATGATTTTGTGAATTGAGTTGGTGTCTTCTCCGCTTTAGCTCCTGTTTAATTAGTATTAATTCCCTATTTGTTTGCCCTTTAACCGAAGTGTTCTCCTGAGTTCTTCGGAAAAGATATGGCATAACAAACTTAACAGGGCCGTAGGGGATATACTTTGCAACGTTGTATCCTGCGTTTGCAAGATTGAAAGAAATATTATCGCTCATTCCATAGAGCTGAGAGAATGTAATCCTTAGATCATTGGGTTTTATTCCACTCTTCTCCATAAGCGAAACAAGCAATTTCACGCTTTCTTCATTATGCGTTCCGCAAAAAATGGATATTCTATTTAGGTTATTAATTGAAAACTCCAGGGCAGCGTTAAAGGCATTGTCGGTATCAACCTTACTATTCTGAATGGGTGATGGGTAACCAAGTTTCAATGCGCGCTCCCTTTCCTTTTCCATGTATGCTCCCCTAACAAACTTAATTCCGAGAATGTATCCATACTCGATGGCTAACCCATGAGAGTAATTCAAAAAATCCAGCCTATCCTTACGATACATTTGAAGAGTATTATATACCAACGCCTTATTCGAATTAAACTTTTTCATCATCTCATGGCAGATGTCATCTAACGCTTTTTGATACCAAGAGTCTTCTGCATCGATTAACAATGGTTTATCTACATCAGAAGCTGCTTGACAAAGATTCTCTATACGTTCTTTGAATATGCTATATTTTTGTTGTTCCTCGTCTGAAAGGGGCTTACCATTGCTCACCTTTTCAAGGATGCAAACATTAATCAATCCTGTGGGTTTAAAAACCACAAATGTAATGGCTGGGGCTCCCTTGGCATTTTCGATGGATCGAAGAATTTCGCTGTAGGCATTCCGATGCGACTCTTCGTTTTCCTGTCCCTCAACGGAATAGTCAAGGATTGAGTTAACATTATATTTTTTTAGGTTTCGGACTACTGGAATACTCTCAACCAAAGTTTCACCACCAATGAACTGCTTGAAAATTGTGGGCTTAACAATCCAAGCGATGGGTAACCTCAATTTAATAGCAATGGTAATAAGAATTTGCCCAATTTTGACAAGGATAGGCCAAGATAGGACTGCAAAAAGGAATTTTGCCTTCCTCAGTTCTTGGTTACTTCTGTAAGCAAAGGCTATTTGGGTATCACTAAATGAAAGCATCAAATTAGGGTTGTTGTGAATATCCTCTGAAAAACAACTCAAAGATGCAAAAAATACTAAAATGTAAACCTATTTTAAGGAACTAGTTATTAATAGTTCTCTATGATTGTTCAACCGAAATGCTCATCTTTTTATAATCTTCCCAGTAGCAGGGGTAAGCCTTGGTGACCACCTTAGGATTATCAACGGTAACATTTATTCCCAGCATAGCCAAAGGTGCAAAAGACATGACCATTCTGTGGTCGTTGAAAGTTTCAATGGCAACATCTTTCAACTTAGCTATTTTTGATTTACCATTAAAACAAAGGGTTTCCATGTCGCCCTTTTTCTCAACGGTGAGCTTTGCTCCCAATTTAAGCATTTGGGATTGCAGTATCATAATTCTATCAGTTTCTTTTAACCTTAACTGCTCTACGCCTGCAAACCTGAATGGTACATGAAGTGCTACACAGGTTACAACCAAGGTGGGAACGAGGTCGGGGTTATTCAAAAAATCGTATTCAAATGATTTGATCTTTCTTTTCACCTTTTTAAGCACAATACCATCCTTAACTTCCTCGGTTTTTACGCCAAGCGGTTCAAAAATTTCTTTGACGATGGCGTCTCCCTGAACACTTGTGGGGTTAAGCCCTTTTATTTTGATATCGGTTTTACTTGCGATGGCAGCCATTTCGTACCAGTAGCTTGCTGATTTCCAATCCGACTCAACAGACATTTCTGTTCCATCGTTAAGTTCGTACTCAACAAGTATTTCCTCCTTCTCCCAGTTGCTGTTTACACCTAGGTATCTAAGCAGTCTTATGGTTTGATCAATAAATGGCGAGTTAACAATTCTATTCTTTAATTCAACCACTTCGTCAGCTGGAAGGGAATGTGACATCAATAGGGTGGTTGAGATAAATTGGCTGCATATGGTTGAATCGACCCGAGTAATGCTGCCCTTAAACCCTTTGCCAATAATCTTAAGGGGTGGAAATCCTTCTCTTATCAAATACTTTATATTAAAACCCTGATTACTTAACATGTCTATCACATCACCTATGGGCCGTTTGTGCATCTCTTCGGTGCCTGTAACAATCCATTCTCCCTTAAAATAAGCCAAAAATGCTCTTAAAAATCTAATTGCCTTTGCAGGTTCTCCTTCGTCGAGGGCTACTCTCCCCTTTCGCAAAGATTTATCAATAACTCTAGCAGCATCCTTCTCGGAAATGGTCTTCATGTCGAACTTGGCATTCTTCAACGCCTTAATAAGAAGATTTCTTTTGCTAATACTTACAGAGGGTGGCAAAGAAATTTCGCCGGATAGTTTTCTATCCTTTTTACTTATTGTATAGGTTAGCATGATGTCTTTTTTTTGTCCCAGAAAAGTCCAAAGGTATTAATAAATACCCTTAACAAGGATATTTTTTGCAAGTTTTTTTATTCAAGCCGAACTTTATGTGTTGATTATGTTTAGCTTGTAACACAGTGCAGTTTTGATAAATTGAAATATCTGAAATGATCTAAATAAAATCAAAGAGACAAGAATTTCTATGCATATGATATTGATTTCTTATGGAACATGGATCTATGATCTTTTAGTAATCCTAGAAATTGGATGGGATTTTTATGCATTAACAAATGCAACTCTTGGGTTGAAAAGATGGATTTTAAATTTACAAAAAGTTTTTGCAGATTAAACACATTATCACCGGTGCAAAATAAGTTGTAACCTGTAGCAAATAATGTTCTGCTGTGCAATTTAGGATTTTTTGACCAATAATTATGAAAATAAAGCAACTCTGATCTTTTTCTGAAGCACGAAAGATCGATGTAAACATTATCATTCTCCCTTAGTAATTCTAAAATTTGATCAAACCTTTTTTCATTTGATTTTGAAATGCTTATACTAGCAATATTTATTTTCAGATTGGAATACTTTTTAATAATAGATTCAATGTGTTGAGGATTATCAAAGTCAGACCTATTGCTACTTTCACTGGAAGGATAAATGTTTATTCCTTTTTGAAAGACAATTGGAATTTTGTTATCGTCGCAATACTGATATAGGAGCTGTAAAGAACTGCACTGTGGATGATATCCGATATCAGGAGATAGCACTATACCATAAAAACAATGTGGCGGTTTAAAAAAACTTCCATACAATATCGAATCTATCATTCCTGGCCTTCTGGGATCTACAGCTATGAATGGATATAGCTCATCTTTCCTTGTTTTTATAAGATTAAGAATATTAAAAAAATGGTTCTACTGCAAATTTTGTGGAAAGGTTTAATTTTGGGAAATGGACTTTACT
>CAZDXY010000121.1:0-10046 GCA_964509385.1 uncultured Rikenellaceae bacterium | reverse complement strand
ACGACCCGAGCAGCTGTGGGTGAGCGACATAACCTACATCAAGACGGAGTCCGGCCATAACTACCTGGCCCTGGTGACCGATGCCTACTCCAAGAAAATCATGGGCTACGCGCTGGAGAACAACATGCGGGTGGAACTCGTGAAGGAGGCCATGGGAATGGCCAACGCCAACAGGATGCACAGCAGGGAGCGCTTGATCCACCACAGCGACAGGGGCTTGCAGTACTGCTGCCCTGACTACTCCACCTTTGCCGAAGGCATGGGGTTCGTCCTCTCGACCACCCAGCAGTACGACCCCTACGAGAACGCTGTCGCCGAGCGCATCAACGGCATCCTCAAGTACGAGTTCGGGCTGAACGAAACCCTGCCCAGCCTGAGGGTGGCCAAGGCCCTGATCGCGGAGGCGGCCAACATCTACAACAGCGAAAGGCTGCACTGCAGCCTGGGCATGCTGACCCCCGATGCAGCCCATGCGCGACAGCAGCACGAGTACAGAACGTACGCGAAGAAGAAACCGGTTACCCAGGAACCACAGGGGGGTTGATAACTTTTCTAAAACCCCCAGGGATTTTTTGGAAAAGTTATCAATGCCCCGGCCGCTCTTTGAAATTTTTCGTACTTTTATAAAACCAAATCAACCAAAAAAAAGGTCAACGTATTTCAGAACGGAAATGCGGAGAATAAAACCACTATTCACAGCATAAAGTGCGGACATTATTTTGAAGTGCGGAGAATAAGTTGTATATTTGCCGCAAAATTTGCAGAGAATGAAAGTTTATATTTACGAAAATGAGGATTGGCCAAATTTCAAGTGGGATATTGAAAAGCTATTGCCTTTGTTGGGAAAGGTAAGAAATTATCAAGGAAGAATTGTTGGAAAAATGGAATCCCTTGGATTCGAATTAAGGGATGAGGCTATATTGGATACGTTGACACTTGATGTTATTAAATCCTCTGAAATAGAAGGTGAAATATTAAATGCAGAACAGGTTCGTTCATCTATTGCTCGAAGATTAGGTATGAATATCGCTGGGTTAATTCCCTCCGACAGAGATGTTGAAGGTGTTGTTGAGATGATGCTGGATGCAACACAAAATTTTAAAAATCAATTAACTAAAGAAAGATTATTCGATTGGCATAGCGCACTATTCCCCACAGGAAGAAGTGGAATGTATAAAATAATTGTAGGGAATTGGAGGGATGACTCAACAGGACCAATGCAAGTTGTATCAGGTGCACTTGGTAAAGAAAAAATCCATTTTCAAGCACCCGAAGCAAATTTGTTAGACAAAGAAATGAATCTGTTCCTTGAATGGATTAATAACGATAACCTGGAAGAACCTGTTATTAAAGCGGGCGTAGCTCATTTGTGGTATGTAACATTACATCCTTTCGAAGATGGTAATGGTAGAATTGCAAGGGCAATAACTGATATGCTTTTGACTAGGTCTGATGGAATCCCTCAGCGGTTTTATAGTATGTCCGCACAGATACGAACTCAAAGAAAAGAATACTATGAAATACTAGAGAAAACCCAAAAAGGAAGCATTGATATTACCAGTTGGTTAGAATGGTTTTTGAGTTGTCTCTTGAATGCATTAAATAACTCTGAAGTAGTATTAAGGAAAGTTATTTTTAAACACAATTTTTGGAATAAGAATTCTGTTAAACTTCAGAATGAAAGACAAAGACTGATTTTGAACAAGTTGCTAGATGGCTTTGACGGGAATTTAACATCTTCAAAATGGGCAAAAATTGCTAAGTGTTCTCAAGACACCGCACTGAGAGACATACAGGACTTAATTGATAAAAACATACTCAGAAAATCAGATAGCGGGGGAAGAAGCACAAGTTATGAGTTAACAGAATCAGAATAAAAATTAAGCCCAGCTGGTAACATGGGGTGCAGCCAACCAGCCTGCCGCCTGCCTAAAGGCCGACATAGGCAGGGCTGGCAGGTGTGGGCTGATTTCGCAACTTCGTTTCTAAATCGCCCGATTGGGTCGATTTCGTCGGGGACGAACCCCGACCCCCGACCCCGACAATTCGGGGCTCGGGGTCGGGGGTGGCTCGCGCTCCTCTCGTCTCGTCAGAAAATGACGAGACGAGACCACACCCCCAGCCCTTGGCCGCAAGGCAAAAAAAGACACTCAGAATTAAATAACTCAACGCAACAAATCAAAAATTAATAAATTTATGGAAGAAATTTTGTTAAGAGATTCAAGTATATATCCAACAAAAGAAGTTCTGGAAAATGCACTTGGAGAAGATATTTATAAAGTTTTTAATGAGTTTATTGAAATTATTACTGATTCTGATTTGGGATTAACACCCGAATGGAGATATTATAATGATGGAAAATCATGGCTATGTAAAGTTTGCTATAAAAAGAAAACTGTATTTTGGTTATCAATTTGGAAAATGCATTTCAAATTAGGATTCTATTTTACTGAAAAAAATTGTTCAGGAGTCACTGAACTCAACATCGACGAGAGAATTAAAGAAGAATTTATTCTAAGTAAAAATATTGGCAAATTGATTCCTCTAGTAATTAAAATGAATAGAATTGAACAGATTGAAGATGCTAAAAAAATTATAGAGTATAAAAAATTACTAAAATAGTTAACACATAAAATTATAAATTAAAATGCAGCACACAACAAGAGGTTTAAAAAATGCTAGCTTCCAGCCGATTGGCAAGCTAATCGCCCGCTCGAGACTTCGTCTCGGGGGATTCGGACGCTGCCCGAATCCCAGCACTTTTCACACCCCCAGCCGTTAAGAAATATATTCAAAGACAACATAATTTTACCGATTTATAAACACATACCTTAAATATAACTAAAATGAAAAGATTGATCTTCTTTTTTGTTTTTGCAACGGTTATCAATCAGGGTTGGGGGCAAAACCAAAACTCGGATAATGGCTTTAGAATTAAACTAAACAACCTAGCATTCTTTGAAGAATTTCAACTGGTCAACAGTTGGAGTGAAATTGGAACTGCTAGTGAGACTTACTATGATTATTCAAACATTTGTATTCTCAATCCGACGATTGCCATTCAAATGGCGACGAAGAGGAAAAATCTTCACGAAATAGAGCTAATTGATTTTTCCATAGGTAAAAATGAGTTTAAAGAAAGCTATTTCAACAACATTTATGAGGAGGTTATCCCCAGAAGGGGGTATAATCGTAATAGTATGAACCTTTCCCTTAAGTATGAGTACATATACACATTCAACAAACAAATGGAAAGCAAATTTTTACCTTCAATCGGTTTGGGAGTTAATCCTCAGTATTTGAATCTAACTAGCAAACCAGTAATTCAGCCTGATTGGCAAACTGATAATAAACTATTTATTTTTAGGGTTCAAATTACTCCTCGAATATCATACTTTTTAACTTCCAATATTTTCTTCGATTTAAGTATACCATTCACCGTTATTGATTTCAAGTATAATTATTACTACATTAGAAACTACACCATAATGGAGGAGTTAAGAACTTCCAGAACCGATAAATTCAGCTTATTCCCGGTATATTACAGCGGAAGAATTGGCATTGGATTCTTGTTTTGATTATAAAATGCTGGCAAAAGAACTAAAACCAATAAGTAATTTCTTACATTTTTTCGAGTTTGAAGGCAAAACCCATAAGGATATAAACCCTGCAAAGCGATTGGGGAAAAAAGGAAATCATCAATTAAATGCATAATTTTTGAGGAAAACTATTCTGGTTAGAAACACATATTACATTCAATAAATAGCTGATCAACCTATCAAAATAATGAAAAAAATTTTCATTTATATTGTATTACTTTTCGCTGCATATGAGATTCATGCTCAAACCCTTATTGCTACCAGCAGCTCTTCCGAAGCAACAGCAAATCATAACCAAAGAAAAATTGTTCGGGACTCCTTTGATAATGTTTACGTTGTTTTTGCAGATAGCATTGATGGGACAAAAGTTATTAAAGGGCTGTGGTTTGATAAAAACCGCAATAGCTGGAGTGATGCTAAAACCATAGCAGAAGGAACAAATCCAACTATTTCGATAACCAAAAATGGAGAATTCCATTTAGTTTATGAGGATAATAGTCCGCAAACCGAAATATGGCATACAAGTTCAAGCGATTTCTCAAGCTGGACTAATTCCATTAAGCTTAGTGAAGATGGATTTGAGAACAGGCTTCCGGTTTGCGATAGCGATTTCTCAGGAAAAATAAATGTGTTCTGGTTGAAGTACCTTGAGTGTTCAGACCAATCGCTTGTTTATGCTTGTTTAGATGAAGATACATTAAGCCACAGAAAAACTGTTATCACCAAAGAGAATATCAACGACATAGCCATTGCCAATCATCTGCAGAATTTCAACGACCACCTCCTATTTTCCATGCAATTCTCAGAAGACTCTATTCTTTTTTTTATGTCAACTGACAACATGGAATCGATGGATACAATCTATAGGTCAAAGGGTTCACAGCCATGTATTTCATTTAACTCTTTATCCCCGTGGTCATATTTCGATGATGATAATTCAGTTCGTCTGCTCTACATTGATGAAAGCAAACAGCTGGTTGAGGTAGAATACTTCGCTGAATATAACCTGACAAACGATTATATCATCTCCCCTGATCCCACAGACTATGTTTGTATCGATGATATTGCACCTCCGTTGGGCTACAGCTTTTTATTTATGCAGAATGGAAATCTGTATCACGGATTTTCTTATGGCACAATCTTTTGGCCAGCAAATTACATTATAATATTGGATACAATATCGAGCAATCCGGTTAATCCCTCAATTGCCTATAAAAACTTTAACCCGCTGTTTGTTGACTATATATGGACTGAAAGTAACGATAATGGATTTGACATTTTCTACAAAAGGGACGAAAAGCATGAGTATATTGGGGCAATTGATGATAATTTTGACAAGGGTTTTACCCTAACCGGCTATCCCAACCCTTTCAATAGTCAGCTCAATATATCAGTGACCGTTCACAATGGTTCAAATATACCCGTTATCGAAATCTACGATCTTAATTCCAGAAGGGTTGCTGTATTAAAACAACTTGATTCCATTGGCAATGAGTACATATTTACCTGGGATGCGAAAAGTAAAAATTTACCTACCGGGCTATACCTGATAAAATGCATTGTGGGGTATAGGGCAATTGCTAAGAAAGTTATTTTTATGAATTAAGAAGACTATTGGCTAATTTTTGAAAATAATAGTTTGATAATGTAGTCAAAGCAGTTAAAAAGTAAATTTTTAAAAATTAAAATGCCGAAACACATAAACTGGGGAATAATAGGTTTAGGAAACATTGCCAATAAGTTTGCTCAAGACTTATTGCTTGTTAAAAATTCTGTTTTGTACGGTGTCGCCTCAAGAGATATAGAAAAATCGAAATCTTTTGCCAAAAAATATAATTCAATCCATTATTACAACAGCTATCAGGAATTAGCTAACGATCCAAATATTGACATTGTATACGTTGCAACTCCCCATACATATCATTTCTTTCATACTATGCTTTGCCTGAAATCGGGAAAGGCTGTTCTATGCGAAAAACCCTTGGGGATGAATAGCAGGGAAGTAATAACAATGATCGAATTGGCCAGATCAAATGATCTGTTTATTATGGAAGCTCTATGGACCCGTTTCATCCCTGGCACCGAGAAACTTCTTGAACTGTTGAAATCTGATACCATTGGCAAAATAGATTATTTAAAGGCAGACTTCGGATTTGTAGGCAATACAGATCCTGAAAGAAGAGTTTACAATAGATCCCTTGGAGGTGGTTCGTTATTGGATATCGGCATCTATCCTATTTATTTAAGCTTATTGTTAATGGGGCTCCCGAACATATTGAAAGCCACAGCCAATTTTACCCCCACCGGAGTGGATAGCTTTTGCTCCATTTTATTCGATTATAACAACGGTAAAATGGCCTTTCTGGAATCAACAATATTGGCCAACACTCCCATTGAGGCAATAATACGTGGAGAGAATGGTTCCATCAAAATGCACAGAAGTTTTCATCACACAAAAAAAATATCAATACTGAAAAATGATAATACATCGGAAACAATATCCATTGATTATAAAGGGAATGGATACTATCATGAAATCGTTGAGGTGATGGGATGCCTCCTAAACAAAAAGATTGAAAGTGATAAAATGCCTCATTCCATGAGTATTGGGCTTGTAGAAACTTTAGACAAAGTTCGAGAACAGATTGGATTAACCTATCCAAGCGATGTTTTACAAATGAAAAAGCGCTAATCTCAAATAAAATATGACAAAAACTATAGTTGGATTATTGTTGATCTTAACTTTTCCCTCATTCATGAACAGTTCATTCAAAGATGAGCAGCTTAAACATTCCAGGGTAAAGCAAGCATACATCGAAAAGGAAAAGGTGATCCTTGATATTCTCTCCGAGAATTCAATTGACATTAATATGCTTGTGGTTTACATAAGGGCATTCGAATCCGAAAAAATTATTGAGCTCTGGGCAAAGAATAAATCCGATAAGGAGTACCGATTGATTAAAGAATACGATATATGCCAAACTTCGGGTGCGTTAGGGCCAAAACGGAAGGAAGGGGATCTGCAGATACCAGAGGGATTTTACCATATCAACCACTTTAACCCACACAGTAATTTTTACCTTTCACTGGGATTGAACTACCCCAATAAATCCGACAGAATTCTGGGCGAAAAGGGGAACCTGGGTGGTGCAATCTATATTCATGGCGATTGTGTTACCATTGATTGCCTGCCCATAACAAACGATAAGATTATGGAACTTAACCTATTTTGTTTAGAGTCTAAAAATAACGGGCAGGATAAAATACCGGTTACCATATTTCCAGCAAAGCTAACCCATAACAAATTTGAAGAGCTAAAAACAGAGTTCAACGCAGATAACTGTATAGTTGCATTATGGTCTGATCTGAAAAAAGGATTTGATATTTTCAACGAGAGTAAATGTCCTCCAACCATAGTTTTTCTTGCAAACGGAAAGCATGATGTTAAACAATAAATTCCGCCCTGAGACCTTTCATTACTATCGCTCAATTTACCGGCATTTTTTTTACCTTTGCACCCGTATCAATCTATCTATTTGTAAATGATAACCACCGATCAGCTGAAGGATTTGGAAAAGCGCTTGCAAGCGCTGAGGAGGCATCTTTGACATTGATGGCAAAACCATTCGTGTTGAAGAGGAAGAACAAAAAACCCAGGATCCATCATTTTGGGATAACCCAACCGAAGCCGAAAAGCAGCTAAAGTTTATTGCCGATATAAAACAATGGGTAAACACCTATAACCAAGCTACAGGATTGTTTGACGACTTACAGGTGATATTCGATTTCTGTAAGGATGGAGAGGGCAGCGAGGGAGAAGTTGAGCAGCAGTACCAGCTTACCCTTTCAAAAATTGAAGATGTGGAGATGATGAATATGCTCCGTCACGAGGAGGATAGACTGGGTGCTATTCTTAAGATCAACTCTGGGGCTGGTGGACTCGATAGCATGGACTGGGCAGAAATGCTCCTGCGAATGTATCAAAGATGGGGCGAGAGGAATAGTTACGAAACTAGGATAATTGACATTCTTCGTGACGATGAAGCGGGCATAAAATCCGCTACCATTGAGTTTGTTGGTGAAATGGCTTACGGTTTTCTTAAAGGGGAAAACGGGGTTCACCGATTGGTAAGGCTTTCGCCTTTCAATGCCAACGCAAAGAGGCACACCTCATTCGCATCGGTTTTTGTTGCTCCTGCCATTGACGAAACCATTCAAATTACCATTAATCCAGCCGATATCAAGTGGGATACCTATCGATCTTCAGGGGCAGGTGGACAAAATGTTAACAAGGTGGAAACCGGAGTCAGGCTGCATCATATCCCAACGGGTATAGTTGTGGAGAATACCGAAACCCGCTCGCAACACAATAACCGAGAAAATGCCATGCGTTTGCTAAAAGCTCATCTATACGAATTGGAACTTCGAAAACGAAAAGAAAAGCAGGCAGAAGTGGAGGGTAAAAAATTGAGCATTGAGTGGGGCTCACAAATTCGAAATTATGTGCTTCACCCATACAAGCTGGTTAAGGATGTTCGAACCGATTACGAAACCTCAAACGTACAGGATGTGCTTGACGGTGATCTAACCCATTTTATCAAGGCTTACCTCATGCAATTCGGAGGAAACTATTAGGCTACTACACCATTTTTTATCAAAACAACTTGATTGTTTAAACAATCCGCAAAAAGAATTGTTAACGCTTTATCATTTATCAAAATAGTGTCGAATAACATAGTCAATAAAAATAAAACACCTGATTTTCTGTGTTTTGGCCTTGAAAAAAATTATATTTCTTAAAAAAAAACGGACAATAATTTGTCTATATGCTGAAACACACGTAATTTCGGCGACAAAATAAATAATGTTAAACTAAAACTTAAACCTTAAAAAATGATTGGAAACCCGTTGTTTTGGTTGGTCCCAATTGCCTCACTGCTTGCATTAGGTTTTGCATGGAGGTTCTTTGCCCAGATGATGAAGGCAGACGAAGGGACAGATACTATGAAAAAAATTGCTGCTCACGTTCGTAAAGGCGCAAATGCTTATCTTAAGCAGCAGTATAAAATTGTTATTATCGTATTCTTAGTAATAACTGTTATTTTTTCTATTCTGGCATACGGATTAGGAGTCCAAAATCCATGGGTTCCTTTCGCCTTCATTACAGGTGGTACATTCTCTGGTTTGGCTGGGTTTTTCGGTATGAGAGCTGCCACTTTTGCTTCATCTCGTGTTGCTAACGCCTGCCGAAATTCTCTTGACTCAGGACTTCGCTTAGCTTTTCGTAGCGGTGCGGTTATGGGATTAGTGGTTGTGGGTCTTGTGCTTCTCGACATTTCCATCTGGTTCATTGTGCTTAACTATTTCATACCAGAAATGGCTGGTGGCTATAAATTGATGACTATTAGCGCAGTGATGCTTACCTTCGGTATGGGGGCATCCACTCAAGCCCTATTTGCTCGTGTGGGCGGAGGTATTTACACAAAAGCTGCTGATGTTGGAGCCGACCTCGTAGGAAAAGTCGAAGCTAATATCCCCGAGGATGATCCACGAAATCCGGCAACAATAGCCGATAATGTGGGAGACAACGTAGGCGATGTGGCAGGTATGGGTGCCGACCTTTTCGAATCATTTGCCGCTTCAATACTTGCTTCAGCCCTACTTGGTGCAGCGGCATTCATCAACAATCCCGATTTACAGAACAATGCCGTAATTGCCCCCATGCTTATTGCAGCTGTGGGTACAATCCTTTCCATATTAGGGGTTTTCCTTGTGAGAACCAAAGAGGGTGCAACCCAGAAGCAGTTGCTAAAATCACTGGGTTTTGGGGTAAACATTAGTGCTGTTTTGATTGTAATCGCCTCTTTCTTTATCCTAAAAATGCTAGGTTTACCCATGGGAATATGGGGTTCAATAATTGTTGGCCTAGCTGCAGGGATAGCCATTGGGCAATCCACTGAATACTTTACCGCATCAGCATATCGTCCAACTCAAAAGATTGCCGAATCCAGTTCAACAGGACCCGCCACGGTAATTATTAGCGGGGTTGGCACTGGTTTGATTTCTGCTGCTGTTCCGCTGGGAATAATTGTTGTTGCAATTACCTTAGCTTTCGGTTTTGCTACTGGATTTAAATTTGATGCTTCGAGCTTAAACTTTGGCCTTTATGGAATTGGTATTGCTGCTGTTGGAATGCTTTCCACTCTGGGTATCACCCTAGCAACCGATGCATATGGACCCATTGCCGATAATGCTGGCGGAAACGCCGAGATGAGCCATTTGGGCCCCGAGGTTCGCAAGCGCACCGATGCCCTTGATGCTCTTGGAAATACCACCGCTGCAACTGGAAAAGGATTCGCCATTGGAAGCGCAGCCTTAACAGCATTGGCTCTTCTCGCATCATACTTTGAGGAGATCCGGATGATGTACGTTAAATTCCTCGATAAG
>CAZDXY010000120.1:0-10541 GCA_964509385.1 uncultured Rikenellaceae bacterium | reverse complement strand
GAATTGATGGTACGGATTCTGTAAATAGGGGGTACGAAAACCATGAAATAATCATATTCAATGACATAGAAATCAATTTCGTCATGATAATAACTGAAACTTACGTTTCCGAGGTTCAGAGCCTGGCATTTCTCAATGAGCTCCAATACAGTCTTTGCGGTGTCTTCATCCAAAGCATAATATGGCTTCATTTTTCAAACTTCCTTTCTGATGATTTTTGCCAGTTAACTCAATCTTGAGCCTACTTCAATAGTTCGACTAACGGCAGATCCAGGGCAGCGGCAAGTTTTTTAAGTACAGTTATCGATCCTCTAGTATAGCCAGACTCGATTTTTGCTATGTGCGAACGGTCAACCCCTATAAGCTGCGCTAACTGCAATTGCGTTAGCTGTTTTTGTTTTCTTGTGATTTTTATTCTTCGTCCTATGTTCCTCATATTCACACCCCTTATATTTATAATAGTTCTTTAAATTCACATTGTCAATGCCTAATTATGATTTTTATTCACATTGTTTTATTCCCTAGTATGCGGCTATAATTAATAGAAATAGTTAGAGCAGGAGTAAAATTTATGAATTATGGTAGTAGGCTCAGATATTTTAGAGAAATTAAGGGAATCTCTGGTAAGGCCCTAGCGGAAAAAGCTGGTTTAGTCCCTTCACAAATATATAAAATCGAGGGAAATAGCACTAAGCCATCCCTCGATTCTCTTGAGCGCATTTGCACCGCTCTGGATATCACTCTTGCCGACTTCTTCGCTGAAGAAACCCCTGAATTATCACCAGAACTGCGCCGATTACTTAATACCGCCAGCAAACTAACCCCTGAGCAATTAGCAGCGGTACAAGCCCTGCTAGATACCATGAGCTGGAGGAATTAAATATTTCGTCCACTTCGTTGTCCTAGAATATTATGTTTAGCAACCACCATAAGCTATCATAATCCAGTTAAAAACTCTTTATGTAAGCTGATATTGTTAGCTGTTGAAATGTCATTTTCTTTTTGAATTTTTGCAATAAATTTGTCTTTACACATAAAACTATCTACCACAAAACGGCTATACTCATGATATACACCAGTAGCACAGACAAAATCAATTAAATTAACATTAATATCATTTAAGAATTGTGCATATGTTCTTGCATGTATATAATCTTGGTTACTGGCTGATAAAACTCCATTAGGATGATTATGGAAAATCAAAATGGAATTATATTGGTGATCCAAAGCTATCGTTTTTATTTGTACATCATCAAGAAAAATACATACTTCTTCATTATCGAAACCTTTATTCATCCAAATCAAATCAACTTTTTTTCCCTTTTCAAAAGCAACAATAATCCATTCGTGTTTCTTCCCTTTTAACCAGGATGCAATGGTAGCTGGCAAACAGAATAATTCTATATCTACATTGTAAAAAGATCCTGTTGCATCCATGTTTTTTTTAAAAACTTTATCACCATAAAATTGGTTTCTATCAAAGGAATAATATTGATTTATGGCTTTCAATCTTCTTAAATAAGCTAAACCTTCTATTTCTTCCTCACTTAAGGGTTGAGAATATAGTATATATTCATAAATATATTTAATTAGCCAAAGAAGAAAAACAATTAGACTGATAATTAAGATAGTTTTCATATTATCTTAATTTACCTTTTTTAATGCCTGCTACACACCCCATAAATGGCATTTTGAGCTTCTTTTTTTCAATAAATTTGTCTTCAGTTTTTTGCCAGAAGCATTCTAATAATTTTTTCCCTAATGCTGTAAAAAAGCCACCAGCAACCAGACCTAAAACAAGACTAATTAAATCAATATGCACTTCTTACCCACCCCTCATAATCAATTTCCTTTCATCTACTCAATTCGATAAAAGAGAAATATGCCCTGCAACCTAGGTTAAATACTTCTAATCCGGTTAATCCTTTGAACTTTAAATTCCGGATATTTCCTCAAAATAATGGCTTCCCCGGTTTTTAGGCGTTTTATTCGGTCTGGATGCACAATGAATTCCCTGGTTTCTCGTACAGACCCCATCGCTGTTTCCACATAATCCTCAATTTGCTGGGTAATCTGTACAGAATCTTTTGTGCCTATCGTGGCAGCAAGCATCTCTGCGTCCTGGGCATCGTTCTGACGCTGCATAACAACGGTATTGACATTCCCAATAATCTGGCGTCTGAGCGAGTTATCAACTCGGTCCAAGTCTGCAAGGCTCTGTGTAGCCATTATCGCACAGAAGCCATAAGACCTCGTCGCATTCACAAGATCAACCACTTGGGGAGTCGCAAAGGTGTTAAACTCATCAAAAATTAACATAGTTTTTTGGCTCTGCCCTCCGCATTGGGCTGCACAGGCTTTCAGGTCATTCACAATCATAATTCCTAGCTGTCTTGCAAAAGCTGGATAGCCCAACTTGTCCAGGCTGAACATGACAACTCCACCATCTCTAATAGTGTTAAGAAGATTTATTTCCCTATCATTGGCTTCTAACAAGTCACCGATACTAGATTCTGATAGCAGCGCCAACCTAGAGGTAATGCCAGCCTTCGTTTTTTCATCAATTTCTTCTAACCCCTGCAATACACTATTTGGAGCTCCTACCTGTCTGGCTAACGATATTAGCCGGTCTGGATTCAAATTCTGAACCAGCATTGGTAGATCAATTGTTTGCCCTGTAGTCCTTAGAATCTGAAATGCCAACTGTAGGTATCTCGAAGATCCTAGAAGATAGTGTGGCTCCGTCCAATCAAAGCATGAGACTAAGCGGTCTTTCAATTCCGTCGGATTTCCCACAGCCAGCGGATTGTATCGATCGCTTTGGTCTGGACGGTTTAAAGAAAATAATTGGAATTCCCTATCATGGATTTCTGCCATAGCCCGAATTTCCTGAGAAAATCCCCATTCGCCTTTTCCATCTACAAAGATAATTGAAAATCCTTTTTTGAGAGCAAAATCCAAGTAGTTCTTGAGTGTGGTCGTCTTACCACTCCCCGTCGTTCCAACCAGAAAAGTATGCTGGTTCAGTTCGGACTCCGATATAATAACAGGTTCTCGATTATCCCGATCCACACCTAAAAAAACCCCTTTGGCTGGCTTTCTCTCAACTCTTCTTTCGATTAACTCAATTCTCTTCTTCTGGCTTCCTCTTCTTTTTCAATTTATTTTCATCCCGAAACAGCAAGTGCAAAGTTCCACCAGCTGCCAGCCCAGCAGGGATAGACGAAAGAATTACTTTCGCCCAGGTAACTTGGCCAGGGTAAGCTGTAATCTCCAGATCAAAACAAAGGGTAATCCAGCCCAGTAGATAGGTTACCATTTGATAATTTGCAATAAATGGAATTATTGACATGGCGATGATTACACATACCACAGCCGATGAGATTCGCATAAATGATATAACGCCATACCAGATACCAGCTACGATTGATGCTGGGAGAGCAGGAATCGCAACACTTCCGGCAAGTACAAGATTCACAAAATCATTCTCATAAACTTTTTCTTCTTTCATACTACTTCTACCTCCTAGCCCAATTTTTCATAACTGGTACAGGTTCCACCCCCGGGGCAGCCTGAACCTTCTCAAAATCGGGATACAGATAGACCTGGAAATAATCGCCGTGAGCGGAAAATTCAGCTGCAAGCGTTTGCGCCAATGCTTTCTGCTCCTGTGGCACTATGTACCATACTCCGTCAATTCGGTCTACTCCCGGTATATCCCCTCTCAAAAGCATGGTTTTGATTTTTTTGAGCCTGCTTCTTCCTTTTGGATTTTGTTCAAATTCAATCGCGATTTTTTCCCCCATATAGGACATAATTGCATCAGGGAAATGCCCTTCCTGGCCTGGCCCGGCCTTGCCAGCTGCCGCTCGGAGTTCCCTTTCGGTAGTGATTTCTGCTCCGGAATATTTCTGTTCCAAAATTAAGCACACGTCTATGACTCCGAGTGAATGCTGGTACGTAGCAAGGGAAACCTTTCTAATAGGTGAAAGATTGCTGCCAGCTAAACTTAAAATTTCTGAAGTAGGCCGATATACTCCGCTTTCTTGAAAAAGCAATCGCTCCCGAATGACGTAAATTTCTTTTTCCATTTCCCTAAATCTCCTATAAACTACCTGTTTTGACATTTGAAATTTTTTTGAAATCTGATCTGCCGTTGCATATCCAAACCGATTTATCCACTCACACATTTCTAAATCTCTTCTAGTCAATTTCATTTTTTCTGCCTTCCTTTCTTTCTCTTTTTTACCTATATACTCTTCCTTCTTCTCCCCCCAACCAACACCTTCACCACCACCACCAACCAGCCCTCCGTCCCACACACTAGACATATACTTTTTCCGACTTCTTGACCACCCTACCTAAGACGAAGTTGTGGGAGGGTGGTCAAGAAGACTTTGCGCAGCAAAGGAGGAAAAAGGAGTGTCTAGCTGGAATGGGGTGCGGAGGGCCATTCGCCAGCAACTAGCCCATAAAAAAGGCTATAGAAAAGCCTATCCAGTTAAAACATATAGGTCAGTTTCCAAATCAGTATACAGATAAATATCTCAGAAAATATTAATAGCCGCTCTTTCGAGCGGCTTATGTTTACCGATGGACGCAAGAATCTGATAGCCAAAATGGGACATTTTTGTTGTCCTCTGGCTTCGTTTCTGTGAGTGCAATTAGTCATAAAGTCTTATATAGATAATAACACATGAATATTTAGGACACAAGTACAATACTTAATTAAATAGTATGATTAGCATATGTAGGCCAATCGGGCTCATAATCAGTATTAGCTTGATCTCCCCATAATAACCAACTAAGTCGACTACCGCGTGCAAACATTTTAAGATATCTCAATTTCTACAGCATTCTTTATGCTTACTTCAACTTGTGTAATAATTGGTGTGTAAATATCTACATCGATCTCCGGCGTTGAAATTGAAACAATTAGTGAGTATCGCACCTTATTATTGTAATGTCTGAGGTGCGTCCGCTCCCTCCACCAGCCTACAACCGGGTACACGGCAATATAATTAGCATCACACAAATCAACCGCATTTTGTTGGCGAAAGTCTGAATGAATTGATCCCACATCACGATTATCTGCACCTAAATACCAATACTCACTGCCGCTAGTGCCTTCGCCCTTATCCTTTTTGTCATCACCACGCATTTTTACATTTATGCGCTTTACAAAGTCGTCCTTTGTTTCGTTTTGGTTAATGACATCGAAGCGCAATCCACATGAAGCATAGCGGTATTTGTCCTTCCAACCGACTTCGCCTGGGCCGGGCTCAATAAAGTATGAAAGTGTAACCCGCATTTCGACAGGTACATCTCCAAGCCCTTGAAGAACCTCTCGCGGCCACGGGATATTGTGAATGTGCATTTCATTCATTCCGCTACGAACATAAGGTTGTAATTCCCCTTCGATAATCAAGTTTACGCTGTTGTTCATACACTGAATGGCTTTTTCCAGATTCGGTATTCCATATCCACATGTATGTAGCAAATTACGCCTACCCGTTGATTTTTTGTCAGGATTACAAAATTGGTCTTTCATTTTCTCTGTCCAGCGTGCTGAATGAATTAACAGAGCACGAACGGTTTCGGGCCAAATGTTTGGATACTCGGCTATGATTTGCGTAGCCATCCAAGCAGCTTGCGCTGTTGCAGAACTGGTTCCTGAAATAGTACTAAAAAGCCTTGTCATTGGTCTGGAATGCGTTGTGAGTAGTGATAAATCAGCACATTCTGTATAGTATGTACCATCGGTTGCGACATTCCCGCCATCACAGAGTATCTCCGGCTTTATGGGCCACTTTTTATCCCACAGCATAGATGTTGAGCTATATGGGGATAACTCACCACTGTCTGCAACCGCTTGATAATCGCGCATCGTTGCGTCATCAATATGAATATCGCGGCTATACGCTCCAACCGTTATTACGTTCCAGGCCTGTCCCGGACTTTGCACCGAGTGAGTTGTGTTTGCATCAGGGTAGTTCCCCTCTGCCAACTCATGTGGATAAACATTGCCTGCACTAACGAAAAACAGGCGCTTTTCATTATCACCAGTAGCCCCGGATATAAGACTATCAACGGCTCCTGACCAAGATGTTGGGCTCCCATCATTGGTATTATACTTGTCGGATGTAACTGCCATACAAACTGCTCGTCCATATTGAGGGCGAATGGTTTCTGCCATATATAGAGCATTCTGTGTTATAGCGCCATATAGTTTAGGATCATTCTCTCCAGTAGGGGGGAGTATTTTTACAGATTCGAGATGATGAACGACACTTTCCGGCTTCCCGGAGAGAATTCGTTCTTTCAAATTATAGAATAACGCGATACCAGCCATTTCGGTACCGTGCCCATCGTGATCACCTTCTCCCCATGCGCTTTCTACCGATTGAATGGATTCGTCATCACAAGCTTCTGAGAGAAGGGGGTGCCCGGAATTAACGCCTGTATCAAGAATACAGACAGATGTATCAGTAAAATCATATTCTATTCGTGAAAGCAAATCATCTACCCATTCTTTTTGCTCCTGAGCGGACAATTCATCAAAAAAACTCGTCACCTCTGGTGCGCGACGAATTTCCGCGACATATTCATTGCGTTTTATCAATTCGCCAAGCTGAGTAACGTTAGCGGAGATAAGCTTAACCATCCGCTCTGGAAAACGAATCGACTTCTCATCACAGGGAATGCCAATTTCATTGCATGTTGCTACAAATAAAGTCTCTATTTCATCATATTGGTCACCCTCAACTCTCAGCCATATTTCACACCATACAGGAGTTTCTGTTGGCACATCTTCTTTGTTGCCTACCCAAAAGGAATCCAGAAACGCCAGCTTTACGTTTTCTATGCTGTTAATAAGGTCTTTGTGTCTGGGCTCGCCTTTATGAGTAACTTCAGATACGTATTGCTCCAGCCGCTTTATAAATTGTGATTCCTTACCATCTGGAACATAGACCGTTGCCTTTATGATATCATCATCTTTCCGTACATTTAACAATCGAATTCCAGCCTGGATATTCTCAAGACTTTTCACCACTAAATCATGACTGTGCTGCCCGGAGAATTCCAAATACACGCCTTCCTTGTATCTAATTGCGGCAACTTGCTGTTGAGTGAGGCTTTTATTCTGTGCATAAGCTTCTTCAAACCTGCGTTTTAAGTAATTTGCATGTTGCGCTACATCACGTGATGGAATCACTCGTTCTGCACCGGGAGTGCTTTTTGACGTATAAGGTAATGGCTCAATCGTGCCAGAAAGAAAGATATTCTTCTTGTCAACGGGCATTATTTCGCCTCCTTAGAATATACAGCAAGCCTTTCTTCAATAAGTTTTATCAAGTCTTCCTGCGTAATATTGACATCATTTAATATTGCATTTTTGATTGCATCATTACAAACACGTGATATTTCTGCATGACTCAATGAGACTGATTTATTAATTAGTTCATCTGAAGCAATAAATTTTGGCGAAAAAACACTCAACTTAATCTTAAACAATCTACGTATGTCTTGATCTGAGGGGAATGAATAGTGAAGTACATCATCAAACCTGCGGAATAACGCTTTATCAAGCATACGCTGGTTATTTGTAGATGCAATTATTATACTGTCAGACACATCTTGTTCTATAAACTGTAAAAACGAATTAAGGACGCGACGCATCTCGCCAACCTCGTTATCGATACTTCTATCAGCGCCGATAGCATCAAACTCGTCAAATAAATATACACCAGTAATATTTTCGATAGAGTCGAAGATTTGGCGCAATTTAACACTGGTCTCGCCCATAAACTTGGTGACTAACTTATCCATCTGGACGGTAAAAAGAGGCAGACTTAATTCAGACGCAATAATGGATGCGGTCATCGTCTTGCCTGTACCGGGGTTCCCCTCCAAAAGTATCTTTCTACGGTTGGTCAAACCATATTTTCTCAGTTTTTTGCGATTAGTAAATTCATTGAGAATGCGCTTTATTCTATCATATACTTCATCAGATATAACCAAATCGCTCAATCTATCATCAGGAGTGGTCATCAAAAGCATTTGATTCTGGTTGTTAAACTGGACGACTCTTGTTTTGGAGAAATTTGTCTTTTCCAGAAGCGTCTTGATATCACGAGCTAATTTTGTATGACCACGCTTTGCCTCATATGCTGCGATCTGCAAGACTGTGGTTTTAAATTTTTCGTTGTCCTGATCCAAATGAGCTTTAATTAGCCCTTTGATTTGATCAGCTGTAGCCATCACAGTCACCTCCTTAAACAGATAAGTCAATAATTGTATAATAAAATATCGAAATTTATATCTGTTATTGATACATATCTTTTGAAATTCCGTTTTTCTCACAGAAGTTTAAGAATACGGATTTTGTAAGCTTATTGGGATGAGTTTTGCCGTTTTCCCATCTGTTAATCGTGGCAAAACTGACATTCAAAGCGCGGGCTAAGTCCTCCTGACTCATGCCCGTTTTTTTACGTACCATTTTAACAACAGCAGGGAAATCCATCTTTCTCACCTCAATGAGAGTATAACACCTGCTATACCAAATGTAAATGATAGAAAAAAAGTCTATTTTTTCCCAATAGGATCTAACGATTTCAATCATTCATAGGCGGCACAAATATCTCAAATTCGCTGGCTTTCTCCTTCCAATCAGTTATTGCTCTTCTCTTTTTACCCTGCCTGGAAAAATCTGTTGGGTAGAACTTACCCTCCAATATTCTTTGACATACTCCCGGGTCCTGCACCAGCAGCCCTGCTGCATTTTTTATCTTCCCTCCTGCTTCCTTCTCTTTTAATACCCTGCCTACGGCTTCTATTTGTTCTGGGGTATATTCTTTGAGCCTTTTCAAGCAATTTTCGGTCGCAGGATTCTTCTCGCTTAATACGATATTATGTTTTTGAAGAATCTCAGCCGGATCATTCTCACCCTGGTCAGGAATTAACCAAATATAAGTATCCTCATCATCACATTCTGCTCCTTCTGGAGCGCCTAGCTCCTTTGCAGGGTGAAAAGCTTCATCATCATTTTTATTTATATTGTTATTTTTATATATACTGTTGCTTTTATATATACTGTTATTATTAGTATCCTGATTTCTCCGATACGGTTTTTTACCGAGTCGGTTTTTCACCGTATCGGTTTTTTTAGGACACGGTGAAAACTCAGTGTTTTCGGGGTTATCAACAATTGTATAAACATTTTTGGCAAATTTACCTTTTTCCCTTAGCTTTTCAACTTTAATATATCCACACTCTTCCAATAGCTTGCGATGCTTTAGAAATGTGTCATTTGTAAAACCTAGATCGAAGCATATCTTTTTAACACCAGGGAATGCTTGGCTTCCGGCCCCAGCAAAACTACAGAAATATGCATAGATTGCCTTTGCCGGCAATGATAACCGTGGATCTTGCATAGCTATTTTCGGTATTATCCCGAACCCACGCGCTTTAACTCCATCCACCTTTAAGATGTCGACTAACTCATTTGTTTTTTCCATGTTATACCACTCCTTTTTTCGCAATAAAAAAAAGGCCGGATTTTCCGCATAAAGCTTCTAATCCAGCCCCAAAAGAGTGGTATAAAAAAACCGCTCATTTCTGAGCGGCTCTCGGTTTAATCTTTAGCAAACAAGCTTACCACATTATGTTTTGGATCATATTCATATAGATTGTCTCCGGCCTGGCCTATTATTCGTCGGCCTTTTTTTCGTATTGGCATAAACCCGTAAGTAATCAGAATTACTTTTTTCTTAGGGGCAATTTGCCCTTTGAATTTTAATGGCGTAGGAAATTTATATTCCCACTCAATTTTTTCACTGGCTTGGGCATTTTGATACACTGTGATAACCATCTTTTCGTCAACATCATATATGAATACTGCGTTAAGGTGCTTTATTCTGATATTAGACTCATTTAATTGTTGCTGATATTTCAAAACCCTTCGGTGCAGTATATTCCTAATTATCTCGATGGCTACTTCAATGTCATTATCTTCATATGCTGCTTTATTCATGATCCTCTCCAGGAAACGTTGTGCGGCATGAATCGTAATTTTTATATTCTCCGTAAGTACTATTTCTCGCATTTGCCTCCTCCATTTCTATTTTAGCCAATCCCATTGAACGGTTGCCAGTTATTACGATGTATATAAGCAATGTGGTTGCCCTAACGGCGATCTAGCTAAATAACATGATAGGCCTCTACCAAAAAGGTATGTGGCTCTATCGTTACCAAACTGACTCCTTTTTCGGCAACACGCTAAAATATAGCCGTTAATTTCTTGGTTTTGAGATGAAAAATACAACGATATTGGGTCTTCCACTGGTGTGCCACTTGGTGTGCCACTTGTGTGCGTGCCTGTGAATACATTCGGATATAACGGGATTTATAATTATTACTGCCTGCCCATAATGTTTTATCAGAAAAACTTAAAAGTCCCGAAATATCGGGACTTCAAGCTGTCTTTTATGGTGGGCCGTATAAGATTCGAACTTATGGCTTCTTCCGCGTCAAGGAAGCAC
>CAZDXY010000119.1:9106-10603 GCA_964509385.1 uncultured Rikenellaceae bacterium | reverse complement strand
TTAAGTTAGTATTTTATAAAGTTGGATAAGAAGTTTCAAATATTGTACCATAATGGAAATGAATCATCAATATCATTATCATCCTAGCACTACTGAAGCATTAACCCCAGGTAAAAGTAAACATTTCGCATGCGGTAAGGATATATGTGTCAGACCAATACCAATGAGTACCCATATCTATCCATAATTCAGCCGAAGTGGCAGATACATTGTAAAAAACATAACTAGCCCCATTCACTACTTGTTGCTCCTCGGTAAAGCCTACATTTTCAATCCAAACCTTAACGGTAATAGCTGAACCTGAAGCATTAACCACCTCAATATGTGTTGTATTCTTCTTTTCACAGTCTTTAATATCATCGGAACAAGACAAAAAAGTAAATACAAATACAAAAGAAATTGCCAAAAAAGCAAGGTATTTTTTCATAATTACAATTTGCTTGAAACATAAAAATAATCTACACAAAAATACAAACTACAAACTGTTTAATCAATAGTATTATCAAACATTTGAAATTTTAGTTTTTTCAAAAACATTTCTATTTAAACATGAAACAAACAAATATATTTTTTATTTGTTATTATATTAACAGATAAAAAAATTATGAAAACACTAAATTCTTTAATAGATAAACTTGAGATTTCTTCATCAAATTGGATGAAGAAAAACGGAATGCATTTGCTAAGATTAAGCATTGGGATCATCTTTTTTTGGTTTGGCATCCTTAAGTTTTTTCCGGGGTTGAGTCCTGCGCAGGATCTAGCCATTCGTACCATCAGTATACTTACCTTTGGTTTAATGCCGGCCAAAGTATCAATTATAACATTAGCAACATGGGAAGTATTAATAGGGTTAGGTTTCCTTAGTGGCAGGTTCTTAAAATTAACCCTACTGTTGCTTTTTGCACAAATGGTAGGAACATTTATGCCTGTATTCATATTGCCCAACGAAGTTTTTACAGCAATACCCTATGCCCCAACACTTGAAGGGCAATATATCATAAAAAATATTGTTGTTGTAAGTGCGGGTATTGTCATAGGGGCAAATGTTTTGAAGAGCAAAAGGGAGTAAAAAAGATGTAATGAACAAAGGAATTCTTCCTGCAATAAAAAAATGCCATTATCTTTATACCCAATAAAAGACATCAACTTTTTCTGGCAAAGCGAATCTCAAAACTAAATGACAAAAACGGTATTTTACTTGTTAAAGGTTCATGTGCAAAAAGACAACGTTGATTACATTCAAATAAGAGATGATAATTTATCATTATTGGCCAATTTAAAAATTATTTCCCCCTACGATAACATTATCAGATACTTTAATAACCAAACAAAAGCCGAAAGGATTATTTCCATTTTGCCTTCGTTGCCTACCGGAAAACTAACAAAAATTGAACTGTAATGGCACTCGACACCATCATTGAGTTTAAAAATGCTTCAATTTTTCAGGATGATAACCTGATTCTTTCTGATTTAAATCTAAAGGTAAATAAAGGA
>CAZDXY010000119.1:0-9005 GCA_964509385.1 uncultured Rikenellaceae bacterium | reverse complement strand
GAAGAATAAGCAGGCAATGAAAGAGCGCATTGACGATGTTCTGGAAAAGGTTGGTTTGAAGCATAAGGATTTCAAAATGACACACCAACTTTCTGGTGGTGAGCAACAAAGGGTGGTTATTGCCCGAGCTCTGCTGAATAATCCTGAGATTATCCTTGCCGATGAGCCAACAGGCAACCTCGATCCAGACACCTCGGATGAGATCATGCAGATTCTTTTTGACATTGCATCAACGGGTAGAGCGATAATTATGGCAACCCATAACTATAGCCTTCTCAAGAAATTCCCATCGAAAACCCTTAGATGCGAAAAAACAAGGCTGGAGGAAACGGAGCATACCTCAGAAATTGATTTTGAGAGTCTGATGGAGTAGCTACACGAATGCACAATCGCCATCACCTTCAAGAAAAGTAAAATTATCTCCTATCTCTTGATTAATGCTACTAGTGGCAAAGAAAATTCTCTTTTGATTTAGCGATAGCCAACCAAAGGGCACAAGCCTTTTCAACTCTTTCCCAAGCAATTGATGGTATGTGGTAACCCTACAGGCACCAAGATTTACTGCATGCTTCAAAAGAGCTACAGCAAAAATACGTTCCTCTCCTTCCCTGCACATAATATAGGGTGTGGTGATAAATTTTTCGTTCAGATTGAACAAAATGAAACCCAAAAAATCATTATCGCGATAAACCTTCACAAGAAAACTTTCGAATCGTTTTGGACTTGAGGAAAAAAAGTACTTTTTCCCAATAATATCGCCTTGGGGAGCAGAAACCAACCATGGATGGGTTAAAATCCAGTTCAACTCTTTCCCGGTTCTATGGGTAGGGGTTTTACTGGTTTCATTCTCAAAAATCTTAATAACTTGAGGATCGGCCATATTAAGATACTCATATTTAATCCCACTGGGTTGCCTTATTAAACTTGAGAACAATGGCAAGGGATTCATAATACTGAATAGAAAATCAATGGCTTGCCACAGAACTTTATAATATTTAAACTGTCTTTTTTTTGCACAAAGAATTCTTGTTAAACAGGGACGAATGTAAAGGCGAACTCCATTAAGAGTGTATACCCGTTTAAAAGTTCCTGTTTTATCGTAAACTGCCTTCGATTCCTCAGCATAATTGGTAAAGAGCAGCCTATTATTCCAATCGACCAAAGCACTTTCGAATAACTTTGATGCGATGCCTCTTCTTCTGAAATTTGGATCAACCCAATTACCGCTAAGCCAACCTACTTTAATAACTTTTTCACCAAAGGTGATCGAATCAGGAAAAATTGTTCGATATCCCACTAGTCTATCACCGATATAGGCCAAATAAAGAACAACATCGGAAGGTAAACTCCTGGGGTTGTGAATATAAGACATTGCACGGTGGCGGCTAATGGGAATATTATCCCACATCAGGTAGCTGGGATCATACACAAACTGCTGTAATTCTGATACACAGATTTTTTTTATGCTAATCATTTGGTATAACCATTTTATTTTTTCCAATCATACGCTTAGCTGCATAGTAAAGGTACTCCCCCCCTAATATTTGGTGAGCTTTGAGCCCATCAACCTCCATGGGAACCCGTTGAATTATTTTATTTGACGGTGATAATTTCATTCCAGCCGTGCCAAACATCATATCAAGGGTACTTGAGTTATCATTTAGAAAATATCTGTAAAAGTCTCCTGATACTCCATAATCGGTAAAAGGGAATGCAAAAATTCTAGGCTGATCTGTTATATTACTTTTAACCCAATCAAGACTTGTTAAAACTTCTTCAATCTGCTCATCAATTGTTATGTCGGAAAAGTAAGGATGATTGTAGCTATGAGCTCCAATGGCAAAACCCTTTTTTGCCAAATTAGTCAAATTCTCTAAGGTAAGGTATGGGCTTACACTTTTCAAATAGTCTTTCAAATCAACCTGAAATGCATGGGCAATATTTTCAATTAGCTGATTGTTTTCAGCCTTAAGATGAAAAAGTCTCTTTTTAAAAACCTTTGTGTTTTTAACCTCACTCCCCCATAGCAAAAGAAGAAAATCAGGAACCTCAAATTCACTACCCAGTTCATCAATCTTGTTGGCAATAAGGCTTAGTTTACACCTGTAAAGCATATCCTTATTGTCTACAAAAGCAGGACTTACAAAAAATGTAGCCGGTATTCCCTTTTCCAGTAGGATTGGAGCCACCACTGTGGATATCTCCCGAAAACCATCGTCAAAACTCAAAAAAATGGCTGGTTTAGATAATTTTTTTTGTCCTGCTTGTATCAATGGAATCTCATTCACATTAATAGGGATAAAATGCTTAAGCATAAATTCCAGATCGGCAATAAAGCGTTTTGGGCTCACAACTGGATAGAGATAATTTACATGATTTGGGGCAACCTCTGAAACCATATGATAGAAAGGGGAAACCAAATTCAATCGGCTTAAATGTACAAGCCAATGGAAGGGTAAAGACCTTGACACCTTTGATAGCAACTTTCTAAACATCAGCGAAATATCTTAAGAAACCAGGGTAATCTGTTAATGGTAATCTGGCCATACTCACAGGGTTTGGCTCCAAATCCAGCATAAAATTTTGCCACCGACTCAATATTAGATCCCTCGAAATCGAGGATAAGGTGCGATTCGGAGTTCTGGTTTATATAGTGATCAATCAGCGCAAACATGGCCCTCTGCTCTTTCCCTTCGTTTGTTGACGAAGCCAGCAGGTATATTGCCTTTCCGTTTGATTTTAAGAACAATGCGCCTGCGCAAAGTTCGTTTTTTCTTGTGTATGCACCGTACAGCTCTCCCACACCATTCCCAATTGACTGGGTAATTAACTGGTTTAATATCTTGAAATGCTTTTGCCTCAATGGGGTTACCATGCTATTACGCTTTAGTTCCAGTGTCTGAAAAGCACTTAAACCTTTCGTAATGGTAATACTATTGGCTATCGCTTTGGAAATATTCCTCTTTGTGTTGGTTGAGAAACGGCCGGAAAGAACTGGGTAGGGTTCAATCAAATCAAGTTGATATGTTACCCGAGTTGCAATTTTGGCTGATGGATAGTTAACTTTAGTGAACGTATTAAGTTGTATGGAAATATACCGAAAGTTTTTGGGTATGGCATCCAAAAACGCTGAAACCAGGTTGGGGCTAATGGGACCAACTGAAAAAAGGCCCAACTGCTGTGTAAAGTAGGGCTGATAGATGTAATCAATTCCGTACTTACTGTTAAACACCAATGGAAAAACAGCCTGATAATCATCAGCAATGAGTGCATCCCACTTCTCGGCAACAATATCTAAATACCACGCAAAGGCGTAAACAATACCATTCACCGAGTGGGCAATGCAGTCATCCCATTTTTTGGTGTTAATATCGTTACGCTTTACGTATAAGATTTTCAAAGTTTGAACTTATTTATTTTTTTAACAATCTCACCAAAAACATCCTTCCACCCCACCCATTCGTTTAACCCCGACAGCGACTCGTTGTGCCAAACGGTTACAAATTTTCCACCAACTTGTTTTATGCTATTTGCCATTTCAAGGGTTTTATCAATTGCTTCATCTGGATTAAGCTGCAAACCATACAGCAATGCCCTATCCATAACCTGAAACGGTACAATGGTCAAAGGTAGCACTTTTTCATCCATCAAATCGTAAAACCTAAAGGAAGTGCAGGTACCTGCACGAAATCCAATTTTATCGGAGTATCCCATGGAGTAATCGTGGGTTAAACCTAACTCAGAGAGCAACCTATAGGTTTCAGGTAAAGTGATTCTTAGGTAATGCTGGCGACTTGCTGTTATCGTTTTACCCACAACCTGCGAAAGAGATTTCAACTCAGACCTGACATGTACCTTTGATATCCCCGAAGCATAGGATGGGTGAATGCCCACTTCAAATCTCTTGGCAATTTGCTTTAGCAACCTTTGCATAGGTTTGGCAGTAAGAGAAATATTCCTATCGAACTTCCCGTTCACTCCACATAGTATAAACCATAATGCTTGAGGGGTATTTTCGAATTGCTCAAAAAGCTTAGCATAAGTATCAAAAGGATCGGGCATAAAATTGCATAGCACTCCAATTCTTCGGAAAAGATCACTGAAACGTAGGTGCGCCAAAGAATTGGCTGTCCCAAGGAGCGAACGCATAATACCCTTATGCTTGTAAGCATATGCGTTATCGATATCAATTGTAGGTATAAAACTGAACCCCTTATCCTTTATCGCAACACCGGGAAACCTGTGTTTGATAATTTCCGCTAACCTGTTTACCCAAATATCTACAACGGGGATATCCAAAAAGCCATATCTATATGTAATACTATTTGCCGATTGGAATCTGCCATGAAGGTCTTTATCGAAGGGTAAATACTCCTCGTACCTGGAAATCAAAAAGAATGCAGCAGAAAACAGATCGAAAGGTATATCAGCATTTTTATCGGTTTCGAAAAAAATGGGTGTTGAATTCCAATTAGATATTACCACTGATTGATTGGATATTCCTTCCTGAAAAAGTAATGAATGAGGAACAATGCTTATCGAATTGTGAAATTTAGTACTTGAATATGCGATCTTTGGTCCAATAAAATGATCAAAGTCACCGTTTCTCTGAGTAAATACAACCTCAAAGCCAAGCATTTCGCCCAGAATATGAGAAAAAATATACTGCAAACGATTAGAAATGGCATCAACAAAAACCAGTATCTGCATAAAAGAATAGTCAAAAAGCTAAGCTAAATTACCCATTTAAAAATAAAAAACATTAAGATACATTCACAGTTGAAATAACCTAGTATAAAAAACTTAAAAATTCTGGATTATTGTATAATCAAATATTTATAACTTGCGCCCTTTAAGCATTTGTTTAATTAAATTGGTTTGAAAATGAAGTATTTAAATACTATTATCTCAGGAACAGGATGTTATATTCCTAGTAAAGTTATAAAAAACGCCGATTTTGTAAAACAGGTATTCTTTGAGAAAGATCAAACTGCCATTGAAGGGTCAAGTGATACAATTGTAAGTAAGTTTAAAGATATTACAGGGATATCTGAGCGAAGATGGGCTAATGCAAACCAAAACTCATCAAACTTAGGAGCTTTGGCTGCTGAAGAAGCCATTAAGGATTCGAAAATTGATCGCGAAACAATTGATCAAATTATTGTTGCACAAAATTTTGGTGATATTATTCCTGATACTATTCAAACAGATTTACTCCCTAGTTTAGCGTCACGTATAAAGCATCTGCTCGGAATTCAAAACACCAACTGTATTCCATACGATATAATTTTCGGCTGCCCAGGATGGATACAAGGTGTTATTCAAGCCGATGCATATATTAAATCAGGGCTAGCAAAATGTTGTCTTGTTATTGGAACTGAAACCCTTTCGCGAGTTATTGATGTTTACGATCGGGATTCCATGATATTCTCCGATGGTGCGGGTGCTGTTATAGTTAAAGGAGTTGAAGAAGAGTTTAAGCGTGGTATTCTTTCAATGGCCATGACTTCACATACCAATGAGGAAGCATACTATCTATACCTGGGGAAATCAAATGCTCCCGGGAGCAATGAAAGAATTCGGTATATAAAAATGCATGGACGAAAAATTTACGAGTATTCCCTCTCAAATGTACCCAGTGCAATGAAAACAGCTCTCGATAAGTCAGGTATATCCATTGATGAGGTTAAGAAAGTGTTAATTCATCAGGCCAATGAGAAAATGGACGAAGCCATAGTGCAACGATTCTACAAATTGCATGGAATTCGCAGGGATGTATCGGATGTGATGCCAATGAATATCCATGAACTAGGCAACAGTTCTGTTGCCACAATTCCCACTCTTTACGATATGATCCTAAAGGGGAAACTAGTAAATCATTCCATCAAAAAGAATGATATTTTGGTATTTGCATCGGTTGGTGCTGGAATGAATATTAATGCTTTTGTCTACAGGCAATAAATTTTCATGAAAAAAAAGGGGCTGTCTCAAAAATCCTAAGTGTACTTCACAGGGTCACACGGTGGATTTTGAGACAGCCCCTTGCCATATATAGACAGCATTACCCTGTTAAAAAAACCTATAAGAAAGTTTTAGCAAGAAAATATTATGAGGGTAAGCGCTGATAAGTTCACCTGTATCATAACCAATATTAGAATAAAAATTGCTTTCGTACGATTCTCTTCCCTGCGACCACACAAAGAAAAGTGCAGATCCCGGCTTGAACTCCCATCGAACTACTAGGTTCGACTGAAACGCTCTATAATTAAAGTTGGGATTATCAAAGGAATAATCAACCATACCATCGCCATTCTCATCAATAGTATAGTACTCTTTCGTGTCATTTAGAGTAATTTGTTCACCGGTAAAAGTTTGGAAACGATTATGGTACTCATCGGCTCTTGGGTTCGTAATCTTCTTAAAATCGTAATAATTGCCTTTGGCAATATAAGGTCGTCCATAAAACTGCACCGATAGATCGGGTGTAATGCTGTAATTTACTCTAAAAGAAACAGCATAAATATTTTGATCGATAGTAGCATTAATATACTTAGTTTCGTTATTAAAATTTGTATTGGTCACATACTGCAATTCTCTCCACAGCTCAGTATAACCAATACCCGACGATAATACAATAACATTACTTGGTCTGTAAGTAATATTAATATTTGCATTAGCCTGCTCGGTTTGTTCGCCCCAGAAAATGTAAGTATTTGCTGATAACTGTAAATTCTTTCTACCATCAGTGCTTAAGTAAGTCCAATTATTCCAGCCACCGGGTATTTTAATTGATGGTCCACCTCTAAGAGCAGTAGAACTTAACGATTCGCCGTTATAGTTTATACCTGTTGACAAATTCCAATAGTTTGTGAACTGAGTGTGTCCATTGATATTTCCACCCCAGTAAGCAAGTTCTCCTGCAAAATTATTATCGCGCCACATATTTGTGTTTAAACTAAAAGACCTAAATATGCTGAAAGGTTCATTGATCCTATAACCCACCCATATTACCTGAAAAATATCGTCAACTGAACGAATATAGCCAACGTCATTAACCTCAAGTTTCGGCGATTTCCATGAAACAAAAGCAAGATAACGCCAACGTCCCTGACCACTCTTACCAAAACTTAAAGCTCCACCGTGACCAGTTAAATTTGTTGCAGAAGAATCAACATTTACGTGACTTGCATCGGGACGCTGAAAGTATCGGCTTGGCATTTGTTGCGTCCTAAGAATGGCATCTTCGCTACCCTCAACCCTGCTAAAAAAAAGCTTTGTGTTGATATAGTAATTCTTATTATTCCATTGATGTGTCAAATTTAAGCCTCCTGAGAAGGCGTTTTTATGTAAAAAATTAACTTCTCTATCATCAATACTCCTGTTTGTTGAAGTTAACATTATACCTAAACTGGTGTTTCCCTCATTATATTCCTTTCCCAAACTTCCAACAAAATAGCTGGTTAAGGGTTCGATTGTCTCATTACGTCTAGATCCATCAAGATCAATACGTGCTATTTCTTTAGCTGTTAATGCTTCCATTATTCCCAACGAAAATCCATCCTTGGTCTTTCCAGTTATCTTTGCGGCTCCTAAAATTGTGGTAAATTCGGGTGCGATCATGTATTCATTGCTAAGCAAATCCGGTGAACTTTGAGGACTTCGTCCAATTCGGCGCGAGTAGAAAAGATTTTCGTAAGCATTATCTCCATCACCGGGTGCAAACTGGAAATTGAAAAGATTTCGTCCTTCAATAAAAAATGGTCTTTTTTCGGGGAAATAAGTTTCAAATGCTGTAAGATTCACCTGAGAAGGATCAGCTTCAATCTGTCCAAAATCAGGATTAACGGTTAAATCAAGGGTGAAGTCGTTGGTTATACCAATTTTCGAATCGAGGCCCACAGGTAACTTATAGCTCTCTCCTGTTCGAAAGGGATTACCCACTTCTTTTTCGAATCGCTCGGCTTGTGCAACCATATAGGGTGCAATTTCAACCTTACGCTTAGGCTTAACCCCATTTATTCCCATCAGCACACCATATTGATGTACCCAACCCGGAGCATCTTTTGGTACAGGCTGCCAAAGGGATAATTCTTGCTTTCGATACAAGAACCTACCCACCTGTAAACCCCAATTCTGCTGATCAAGGTTGTTAAATCGCAATTGATTTAATGGAATCATTATTTCAGCAATCCAACCTTTATCATCAATGCTTGTTTTTGCCTCCCAAAGGGCATCCCAACTTGTGTCTTCGTTAGCACCATCACCGCTAATAAACTTATCAACCTTTACTCCCGATGCAAAAACAATAAACGAAAAAGCGGTTAATTTGTCGTTGTATGAGTCAAACTCTATTCCAATGGCATCTCCATCACCACTATCGCGTCGCGAAAGTAGGGAAACAATGCTATCAGGACTTGTATCCCATGCTCTAATCGCTGCATAAACATTGTTTTTATCAAATAGAACCTTAAACGATGTTTGCTGTGAGGGCTCTTTTCCACAGTATGGCTGCCTTTGGGTAAAATTATTTTGCCACTCAACAGTTTCCCAGGCGGGATCATCAACTAAACCATCTATCCTTGGTGCTTCTCCCTGAAGCCAATATGCCTTTGCTATTCTTTTCTCCTGAGCTAAGGAGTAATTTGTCAGCAACGATAGTATAAGACAAATGATAATTAAATAACTAATCTTCATTTTTTATGATTTTTGGATTGTAAGCATTGATTTAGTTTAGTATTCAGAGATTTCAAAATTTTATACTCTTTTTAAAAAACTGTTTTGAATCAATGACGCATCTAAAAAAAAATCGCTGCTCAACAGTCTTTATATTTCCTTTTGATGAATGACTCTTAACACATTTTAACTTTATTCAATTTCATTTAGGAATAAAAAAACTCATTTCTTTCGATTAAATAAAAATTAGTTTACTTTTGCAATCGTAATCAAGACCCTATCAAAATGGACGAAGACCCTTATCCTAGTAGAAAGAGAGTATTAACTTATCT
>CAZDXY010000118.1:0-10724 GCA_964509385.1 uncultured Rikenellaceae bacterium | reverse complement strand
CCAAAAACCAGGACATAACCACCGATTTATTGATTGACGTTGCCCAGGAGACACCACCACTATCAGTAACCATGGCAGAAACCATAAGTGCCATGCGGCAGTGGGGTAATGAAAGGGCAAGACCCGCTTCATCAGTGAATGAAGAACCTGAACGCAAAACGAATGCCTTTATATCAGCCAGAAAAATAAGAGGGTAGGGGTACGCGCGTACCCTCTCAATAATCTTTTTTATTCCGGGTAGCCGGGGAAATCAAACGCCCCTGGTTTCCAGGGGTAGGAAGGAGAATTTATATGTCAATTATTAAAGGTCAAAAGGAAGCAAAATTCAGGGATGCTTTTTTCAAGTGTCCAAGTGTTAATAGCGGTTTAGAAACCGCTGCCAAAGCGTTTGGATGTAGTCGAGAGGAAATTTATCGTTATTTCATGGAGTTTACTCCTTCGGTGCACGATGTTTTAACGGCGTATATTTATGCTTGTCGTTACAAAGCATTGTACGATCAAGGTGTTAAACAAAAAGACATAGCAAGATCGGCTGGTTACTGCCCAGATACGATACACAAGGCAATTAAGGTAGTTAATACATTTCGGCCTAATCAAATCAATCCAGAGTTGCCATTTTCAGCTTACCTGGACGCGATTTACACCAAAGACCCGTTTGAAAGTATTAAGCGTAGGCTAGCCAGGCAAAAGAAGAAACAATCTGGTTATCCAAAACAAAGGTTGACTCGGTACATCGAAAGGGCGCAAAAAGCCGCGGAATTAAAAAAGTCTGGAAAATCCGTCACAGAGATTGCAGATATATTCAATATCAGTATGAGCACCGCGAGCTGTTTGGTTCGGGCCGGGAATATTCCATTGGACGTTTTGCAAAAAGCACCGAATATCACCGCAATCAAGGAAGCAATATTCACCGATAATCCCACAAAATATTTGCAAACGCTCACCAACCCGGTAGATGAGCCCAAAGAAGAACCGGAAGATGGACAGACGACACCTAAAGATATATCCGTCACCGAGCAATTAGAGGACACAGCGTTAGGGATGCTTAAATTGCTTAATGAATACAAACGCTTAGAAAATTTCAAAGACAGCCATGAAGAAACAATTCGGTCTCTTCATAGCAAAATAAAAGAACAGCAGGAAACGATCAGTAAATTGAGAAAAGAAAATGCCAAACTGCGGGAACTAAATAGCAGACAAAACCACAAATTTAAAGGCGTTTTAAAACAATTAAATCAAGTTGTTAACCTGACCAATTAAAAAATAGTAGCGGTGCCTCCATTATTGGGGGCACTTTTGCTATGTGAAAATCCTCTTTTTAGGGGAAAAGGAGTTGAAAATATGAAAAGATTTTTAATTTGTTTGGTAATTATTATACTTATTGTTACTCAACCGGCATCAGCGGCAATATTCATTAATCAGGAATACGTAGATATCGAGCATACAAACATCAATTATTGCAATTATATCACCCTGGAAGATGCAGTAGCCACGCTTGGGTATCTACCACCTGAAGAAATAAGTATTGACGAGTATATCCCAATTAGAGCTGCAGCAGAGCAGCAGGGTTATTTTATCCGTTGGGATGAAGAAAATGTATACCTGGATAATAGCGAGCCTTTAATATTCAGGCAAGTGATCGGCAGCAGTTATCAAAATCGGTCAATAGAGGCAGTATATTTGACTCCACCTAGTTATACTCAAACTATACTGGCCACCTTTGCCGTACATGGCTTTGAGGATCAGTATTATCGGGATGGGGTTATATTGACTCAAATAGCCGAGCAAGTGATTAAATACTACTCCGATCAGCCGGAATTACTGAAATTCACACGACTGATTATTATCCCATGCGTTAATCCGGACGGAGTATATGCTGGCGTAAGCAATAACGGTTTTGGCAGGTGTAATGCTCAAGGTATAGATATTAACAGGGATTTTGACCATAACTGGGGCAAGATCAATAACTCGCGCAATAAAACCGGCAATCAACCGTTTACTTCACCAGAAGCACAGGTATTAAGAGATATCGTCTTGAAGGAAAACCCAGACATTGTTTTGGATTTCCACGGCTGGTTAGACTGTTGCTACAGCAGCGACCTAGAACTCAAAAGCTGTTTTGTGAACAGTTTAAGGCTTGGAGCCGAAAAGAAAGCCCTGCCAGGGTATAAACCTATGCAGGGATACTTCGTTGGTTGGGCATCACAATATGCCAGAGCAGCTTTGATAGAATACAAATTCAAAGATACTGACATATTAACTACCCAGACCATACAAGCTTTCAATAAGCTAATTTAGGAATGTATAATAGTTTTGGAATCGTGGGGCTCCTGACTGCGTTCTAGCAGAAGGGAGATGGTTTGTATGAATTTATACGAAGCTATGTTATTCATAGTCCTTGTGTTGTTCACACTGGCTCTCATAACACGATAGAGCCGCACCTCTTAATATAAGAGAGTAGCGGCTCTACATAGCGCTTTATATCGCTAGAATCGTTTGTTAGGGGAACCGACCCCACGATTCCTATATTTATTATATACCACATATAAAGCTAATATTCAAGAGCCACCCAAACGGGCGGCTTTTTTATTGGAAAAATTAAAATTATATCTTGCGATTTACGCAGGGAAGGAAGTGAAAAAGTGTCAAATATAAACCAACATTTTCTGGTCAAAAAGGCCGAAACGGGAACCGCAAGTAATGGCTCACAATACCTTAATCTGACGTTATTTGATGGTAAAAAAGCATTGCCAGCTAAACAATGGGATTTTGGTGGAGAACCGCCTAAAATCGGGGATATATTATTAATCAAGGCAACGCTGGGAGAGTACCGGGGATCCCCGCAAGCTACTATTAATAGCTGGAAATTAGCTGAACCCGGGGAATGCCCGATTGAGAAATTTGTCCCGGTCACCCAGCAGGATGTCAATCAGATATACCAGCGGATATGTAAGGCAGTGGAGACAATTCAAGATGGAAGCGTCAAAGCTTTAACTTTAAAAATCCTGGAAGTCAACGAACCTGAGTTTAAAATTGCCCCAGCATCAGTAAGTATCCACCATGGTTATCTGGGTGGTTTGGCAGAGCATACGCTCAACGTACTAAATCTAGCAGTAACCATGGCAAAACAATCTCCGGAAAACCTGGATATGGATTTGGTGATAGCCGGAGCAATTCTGCATGATATAGGCAAAATTGAAACCTATACATGGGAACGGGGTTTTATTGAACGTTCAGTACAGGGAAGGCTCATCGAACACATAGTATTCGGAACCCTGATAATCCAAGAGATTGCAAATACGCTGAAAATCTCTTTTGAGGAAATTGAAAAATTAATGCACATTGTTGTATCGCATCATGGCAGGCAAGAATGGGGATCGCCTGTTGAGCCAGCCACAAAAGAAGCTATGATAGTCCATCGAGCTGATGAAACCGAAAGCAAAATGACAATGGTTGACGAGGCCATAGCCAATGTAGAAGATGTTGACGCAAAATGGCTGTACCTTAAACCAGACAATACTCCGGTATTTGCAAGGTGAATAAAATCAGGATGCAAAGCACTAGCACCCAAGATGATATTTAATTACTCTGGTTTGATAAAAACAATCAATGCCAGGGTTAAAAGACATGAAAGGACAGTTAATAACTGCACATTCTTTAATAATGCGAAAGAAGAAAGGAGAAAAAAATGAAATTAACCGAATTACAAAGTGTTCTTGGAGATGAAATCAATAAAGTCCGTCTATCCGATGCAGGCGAAGATGTTATACGAGGAGCGCAGACGGTAGCATTGTTGGCTAAACAGGTTATCAATAACGCAGACATAATTATACGGTTCGATAAGATGAAGGCAACACAGCCTGAGCTAAGTGCAAGAATTGAGGAATTAATTTAATGAGTAATGGTCATAGGTACACTAAGGAGCAGGACGATTTTATAAGAGATAATTACACAAATGTTAGCGAGTGCATACGCAAATTTAATACACAATTTGGGACTAATATAACATATGGTGCCTTGAAAAGCCATGCCAATAGAGCATTAAAATTAACAACTGGATTTAGACCATGGACAAAAAATATGAATGATGCCATAGAAAACATGCTATGGCATCATTCCTACCAAGAAGCAACAGAATTGTTCAACAAACAGTTTGGCACTAATTTTACTAGAAAGCAGGTGGAAGACCATTGCGTAAGAGTAGGAATTAGTAGAAACCACTCCAAGAAATTAAAACAGGTAGACATCATTATAAAAGAAAATATAGGAAAAAGTTATGGGAAGATAAGGAGGATTGTCAATGAAAGGATGGGTGTAAATTATACTTGCGATACAGCAATATGTAGAAGATCTGCTAATTTAGGTTTAAGTAGACCTCATAGGACATGGCAAACAACAGACAGGCGATATATTAATGGCGAAGAAGTAACACATTCAGAGTATGTACGTTTTATAGGGAATAGATGGCACAGGTTAGAAAAGGAACTGCAACCAATTGCTCTGCAAATAGTAAGGCTTCAAAACAAAATAGCAAACAGTCAAACAGCAATTTAAATTTAAGCCACCTGGAAACAGGTGGCCTTTTTTATGCAATGTTTTAAAAATTATATCTTGCGATCTACGCAGGGAAAGGAGCGTTTAATGAGTTTAAAAGAAGATTGGCTGCAAAAAGCCAAAGAAAACCAGGAGAAAAACGACAAGATAATGGCTCGCATCCCAGAAGAATACCGGCATTATGTCCAGCATCTATCCAGGGCAACAAAGGTTGCCAAAAAGGTAGTTCAACTGGATAAGGAACTGGAAGAAGCCGGATATTTTACTACAGAAAACGGCACTTATCTTAACATCACCAATGCTTATCTCACTGTGGCCGGAAAAAACGCCATGCTAACCGACTGGGTAGAAGAAAAAAATTATCGTTTTTCAATCGAAAACGAAATAATCACCCTTAAAGAGAAGTTCTTTATCAAATCAGTTATAAAAATAACTGATGAAAAAGGAGAAGAAATTCGCAGGGCAACGTCTACCGTACCGGTTAACATTGGCGGTAGCGGAGTAGACCGTACAAACCCGTTTGAGAATGCCGAGACTTCAGCGGTAGGTCGGGCATTAACTTTCCTGGGAATGGGACGCCAAATGGCTGATATTGCCTCCTACGAAGAATTAGTAGGAGCAGACCGACTCAGCGAAGAGCAAGAAGCAGCCGAACCGGAAGGATTTATCATCGATTCATTCGATTTTAAGGATGAAACGAGAAAAGCCGGGAAAATCCGTTTGGTAGATACAAACGGGGAAATACAGGAATTATTCGGCTGGGGTAAGGTATTCCAGGAATTTGTGGACAAAGCGGGAGCCGGCAGCAGGGTAAAAGTTAAAACCGAACTTTTTCAAACTCAGGCCCAACAGGAAGCCCACAAATTAGTCGATTATGAAATCGTGGCTTAGGGGGTGTGGATAATGGAAAATATCTTAAAAGCCATTTCTGAAGCACCTAAAGCCATAGCTGACATGGAAACAGATAATCTGGAAATCAAACGACAGTGCAGCAAACTCAAAGAACAGATGGACGGTATAAAGAAATCCACCTGGGCTGCAGTAGCCAATGAAAAAGAAGATGGGAAGAAAGTTTATTCCAATGCAGAAATGCGAGATATCGAAGTTGAAAAACGGTTATCAGAGAATAACCAGTACCAGGAGTGCATAATTAGCCTTGATGTGTTCGAGTCCCAAAAGGCTCGGAATGAAATTAAGCTCCAACAACTGGTAAATCAATTCTCTGTTGATCGTTACAAACTTCGGCTCTATACAGCCGAGCAGACCGAAAGAGCTGCCAGGACTTTCAATGAGGGATTAAGCACTCTTTATAATTTGGGTAACTTAATCACCGCATTTAAAGCTATACCAGGGGGCTTGATGTCCCAGGAAGAGAGTTGCCCCTTCTAAATCTCTTTTATCACCCTGAAGGGTAGGAAAAACGACACCTACCCTTCAAGGGTGGGTGAAAGGAGGAAAAAACAGTGAAACAATTTTACCAAAAAGTAGATACAAGGTCACGAACAGAAATGGTCAATTTCCTTCGGAATCATTTTCGTTATAACACAATGAACGGCTGGAATCGTTCAACCAGTTATGCCAATAACCTTAAAGTCCACAACTTGGGTCTACCTCGGGAAATCGAAAGAAAAGCCTTTGAGCTGTTAAACGTTGATGATGTTTACATGGAAATTAATAATCTAATCATCGAGTGGAATTGCGAACATCAGTATCGTTGGCAAGCAGGGTTTAATGGTCGTAGCGGTGGCTATCTGGTTTTATATCAGGGATGCCTGGAACCCACGGAGCATAAATCGGTTTGTACTAAGTGTGGGCAGCTAAATTTCCAGACAACCGAGAAATCCAATCAGTGTGGAGTATGTAGACAAAACACCAGAGTCAATCTGGAGAAGCCCCGCATGATGATTAAAACATACCCTGGACAAAGCACCGATCAATATGAAGATTTTGAAGATTGGTCATTAGACGAACTCAAAGAAAGGGTAAAGTTGGTACAGAGTTTTGATCAACTTTGTGATGATATCGTAGCACAGCTAATCTATATCTGCGAGAACTTTGAAGTAGTGGAGCAGGAAATATGTGTTCCTAAAACTATCAGAGTTTTACAGGAAGTCTAATCTCTTTAAAGGAGGAATGAAAGTGCTCGAAAACTATATAAACCATGTATCATTTTCTAACCTGGATAAATATCAAAAATGCCCTTATCAGTGGTATTTACGGTATATAGAAAGACGCCCAGATGAAGCCGGTGACTCAGCCCAGATAGGCAAACTGGGGCATCTAATGATAAAAGCAGCTATAGCTGGAAAAATAAGACCAGACATTGAAGGTTTCAACGATCTGGTAATAGACATAGCCAGTGGCGAATGTCCAAAACTCTCATTCAAAGAGAGAGTGGAGGCCAAGCAGCTATACCAGGAATATGGTTCAAGTAATATTACTAACCTTTATGAATGGGTTTTGTTTGCATTGGATGTACGGAGTAAGCATAAAGGCAGGGTAGAATTAGAGAAGGAAGTCTCCTGCATTATACCCGGCATACCAGTACCAATGCAGATGCACATTGACTTCATAAGCAAAGATACAATAATTGACTGGAAAACTGGGCGTAATACCGAACCTGTAAGTTCTCATCAATTAGGTCTGTATGCCTATGGTTATGGTAAATCAAAGAACATAAATCCCAGTCAATTTAAAAGAAAATTCGTATTTACAGGTCTTGAAAAACAGTACGAAGACAAAAAGCCCCTCCAGGATGCCTTATCTTGGGCATTAAGCATCTACGAACAGATTGAAGAAGATCTGGAAGGTTACTCATTTATGGGCAAAGGAGTCTTTAGAAAAAAAGAAGGCACAGCCTGTCGCTGGTGTCCATATAAAGAAACTTGCTTTGAAGAAAATTTAGGTCCTGTGGAGTTAATCAATGTACCCGAAGAAATACTAACCTACGCTCAAGCCGAAGAAGTAGCTAGAGCCATACTTCTTATGGAAGAAAAACTAAACGTAGCGCAAAACGCACTGCAGGTATATTGCGAAGAAAATAACCTTCTTATGCAGACTAATGGCGAATACTTCGGGTTATTCCCTGGCTCCGTAAGCCGCAAATGGGATAAATTGACGGTTTATGAAGCAGTTAAAGATTTACCGGCAGAAGAAATAATCAAAATCTTTAACATAGACCTCAGAGGGATAAATGCGATGGCTAAAAAGAACGAAGCAATAGCACAGGTAATACAGGAAGCCGTAACTATAGAAACTGGCAAACCGAAATTTAAACACGCATCAAAACCTCCTAAAGCAAGTTAAAAAGAGCCCCGCAAGGGGCTTTTTTTATGTAGTTTTTTAAAAATTAATCCTGCGACTTACGCGGGGAAGGGAGTGAACTCTATGATAAAAAACGAAGAAAGGAAATTGATTGATCTCCAAATCCAAGTTGTGCTGAACGGGGATATACTGGCAATGCCAGTGTATAATCAGCAAGGATGTTTGCTGCTTAATAAAGGAGCAAATATTACCCAGCAAAACAAGGAACGGCTAAAAAAACACGGAGTTAAAAAAATCTATGTTGCTGAAAGGGATGAGCCAATATTTCAAAAACAGTTACACTAGAAAAACTCACTGATAGAGGGCTTGAAGTACTCCAGTGTATCGCCAAGGCATGAATAACCAGGAAATAGCTGATACCTTGTACTTGTCTAAGGGAACCGTAAAAAACTATGTCAGTTCCCTATTATTCAAACTTGAAGCCAGGGACAGGGTAGTGCTAGTGCTGTATGCACTAAAGGCAGGTATGAAAGGCTGGTAAATGCCTTTGCCCTACAAGTTAGCAAAAGGGGATCAGGTAGTAATAAATCTAATCCCTGCTATCAATCAGGTTTTTTAGTGACACAAAGAGGGGTTTTAAACCCAATTTTAAAGGAGGGTTAAAATATGATAGGTGAATTCAAAGTAAACGGCCCAATACTAATATCAGACCCTTGTTATGACCGGGGCATTTGGTGCCAAAAGGAAGTAGATGTCAAAAAAGGCGATTGGGTAGCAAAAGTGGACTATAACCAGGATGAATCCCGGGTAAAGGAATTAATTGTCCTCCATAAAGACAATCGGTATCCATCAGAAAAAACCTGGGAACTTCTCTGCGATACCATTGCCGTTGACTCCGGCAGCTGCGGAATCTTTGACAGCAAAGCCTTCAGTAACGAAGAATATATTCCCGCATCATTTGAAACGGAATACCGTAATCGTTGGTTGGGTTTTTGCTGTTCGTTTTTACGGAATGTCCAAATGGCCGGTGTGTTTTCACATGGGGTCGTCTCCTGTTCAGGTTATGGGGATGGCTGCTACACATTGTATGCAGCTTACAACCAAAACAAAGAAATCATTGGGCTAAAATTGGTTTTTATTAAAGAATTCGAAGAACCCGAATACTCACGTAACTAAATATCGTCAAAGCCTCCACCTATGGTCGGGGCGGTCAACCAACTGTGGCCGCTTCGGTCACAGTTTATTTTTAAGGAGGTAATTAAATGATAAAAGAAAAGAAAATGGCTGAAGGATTATGGGAAAGTGTATTCAATTTTGCAGATACCGCAAATAGTTTTTATGAGAAGGGATATAGCGTTGAAACTATAGCACAGTTGATGAAAAGCAATCTTGAGCAAACCAAGCAGCGGATCAAACTGGCACAGGCTTTCCCGCCAGGGAGCAGAATTAAAAATGTGCCGATCACGGTTTATCAGGCAGCGGTTGATTTTCATGATCCTCAAAAAATGATTAAAGAAGCCTGGGAAAAGAAATGGACTGTATCCGATATCCAATATCAGTTAGCAAAATGGAAAGGGGAAAGAAACCAAATTAAATTAAGAAGGACTCCAATTGAAGAAGCTTTAGGTGTGGACGATGAAGGAATGACCACCGCGAAAAAGCTGTACGCATTCCTGGAATTACGTCCTGGCGATTATTCAAGATGGGTAAAGAAAAATATTGAAAAAAATATTTACGCTGAAGCCGGGAGTGATTATGTATTACTCCGCACGGATGCGGAGTGGCGAAATTCTGGGGTTCGCGGGCATTTTGCGAGGGATTATAAGCTAACTGCAAGGTTTGCTAAGAAGCTGGCTATGGCATCACAATCTGCAAAAGGCGAAGAAGCTAGGAATTATTTCATTCGCATAGAAGAAGCCGTTTTTGCCAAAGCAAAGGATATTCCCGTAACTTTCAATGGGATGTCTTTAGAAGAACAGGCTGATGCAATCCTGGAAGCCTTAGACCAGGGTAAATCATTGCCGAATACCTTCAAAAAGAATCTTGCGCAAAATGCAGCAAAACTCAAAAGAGTCAAATAATCCACCACACCCGGGTCATGTAAAATGGCCCGGGTGTTTCCAAAGGAGGGCTTAACATGGAATTAATTAAAGCAATAAAAGACCAGGATGCTGAAAAGGTTGAAGATTTATTGTTTAAACAATATGTCGATCCTAACGCGGCTGATAAAAACAAAACCACTGCCTTAATGTATGCGGTAAAAGGTAATCCTGAAATAGTGCAACTACTTCTTAAAGCCGGGGCTGATATTAATAGCCAGGATATGCTTGGCAGGACAGCTTTGATTGAAGCGGTGATTTGCCGTAATGTAATGGCCGTTCAGACATTGGTTGATGCTGGAGCAGATATTTGGGTAAGGGATGATTACCAGGAGAATGCCGCAAAAAAGGCAATTAGAACTCAACAAGCCCGGATAGCAAAGATATTGTTTAATGCAGCTTTTGATGCCCTTTACCACAGCAGCAAACTAGCGTAAAGGAGGATAAGAGCAAATGCAAAAATGCGAAATTTGCGGTAAAGAAACCGACAACTATTCCACCTGCGATTCTTGCGAGCTGATATATTGCATAGAGCATTTAGGCGATCACAACGAGTGCCCGGTTTGCGGTGGAGAACATACTTTCGAGGAGAATTTTTAAAGAAGTGCCGGGTTTATCCTGGCACTTAATCTTGTAAAAGGAAGGTTTTAAAATGCAGGAAATCTTTGTGAAGATTCACAGCGGGGAAACCCAAACTGAACAAAAAATCAAAGTTGGTACAGTCAATTTTGCTGGACATAGCGGAGATCCGAAAGAAATAAATATCCCTTTAATCCAGCATTCAGAAGAAATGGATGCAGATATATA
>CAZDXY010000117.1:0-10889 GCA_964509385.1 uncultured Rikenellaceae bacterium | reverse complement strand
CTGGTGTTTGAGACCAGCGCGTCTACCAATTCCGCCACCCGGGCAATAATGAAAGGAACTTTTCGGGTTGCGAAGATAAATGGTTTTTTTGGTTTGAACAAGAGGAAGGGTTTGAATTCGTATTATCTGAAAGAAATGAGCAGGAAAGCGGTTGTTCTTACACTACTTTTCCAACTATTTTTGGCGCAACCATCTTACGGACAGTTTGGTATATACTATCCATGTCAATTCCGCACTCCTTGTATAGTTCGGGTTGAGTTCCGTGATCTATAAATCTGTCGGGAATGCCTAGGCGAACAACCTGCGTGCCGTATCCGTTGTCGCTTAGCCACTCCAGTATTGCTGATCCAAATCCTCCCATTAGGCATCCATCTTCGATAGTGATTATAGCCTTGAACCTTTTGCCAATATTGGCAAGCAGCTTTTCATCAAGCGGCTTTACAAAACGCATGTCGTAATGGGCTACGCTAATACCTTCCTTTGCCAATTTTTCTGTGGTTTTTGATACCGTAATTCCCAAAGGTCCGAGAGAGAGTATGGCCAAATCTTCTCCTTCGCGAAGTATTCTGGCTTTCCCCACTTCAATTTCTGAAAAAGGCTTCTTCCAGTCAATCATTGTACCGTTGCCTCTTGGATAGCGAATACTCCAGGTTCCCATTCCCGGAAGCTGAGCAGTAAACATCATATTGCGCAACTCCTCTTCGTTCATGGGCGAACAAATTGTAAGGTTGGGAATAGGTCGCATATAGGCAATATCGAAGGTTCCATGATGGGTTGCGCCATCATCGCCCACCAGTCCGGCTCTGTCGAGGCAGAATACAACAGGTAATTTTTGTAATGCCACATCGTGGATCACCTGATCGTATGCACGTTGCATAAACGATGAGTAAATATTGCAGAATGGTATCATGCCTTCGGCGGCTAATCCAGCCGAAAAAGTTACAGCGTGTTGCTCTGCAATTCCCACATCAAAGGATCGATTGGGAATCTTTTCCATCATTATATTTAGGGAGCAACCTGTGGGCATGGCGGGGGTAATGCCAACTATTTTGTTATTGCTCTCGGCGAGTTCAACCAGTGTATGTCCGAATACATCCTGAAAACGTGGAGGAGTTGATTCTTCGGTGGAAATGGAGATTCTTTCACCAGTTAGCTTATCAAAAATACCCGGTGCATGCCATAGGGTTTGATCTTTCTCTGCCGGAGTAAAACCTTTACCTTTAACGGTTATGCAATGCAACAGTTTTGGTCCTGGAATATTCTTTAAATCGTTTAAAACCTGAGTAAGATAAACCACATCGTGCCCATCAACAGGGCCAAAGTACCTAAAACCAAGCGACTCGAAAAGATTGCTTTGCTTGAGAATAGCAGATTTAATGGCATTCTCAAGTTTTTGAACCAGCGAACGAGCACTGGGACCAACTCCATCAAGTTTTCCCAGGAGATTCCAAACTTCAGTTTTTAGCTTATTGTAAGTTTGTGAAGTGGTAATATCAAGTAAATATTCTTTAAGGGCACCAACATTGGGGTCAATCGCTATGTTGTTGTCGTTGAGAATTACCAGAAGGTTAGTGTTTTTTGAACCGCCATTGTTTAAACCCTCAAAAGCAAGTCCACTGGTCATTGATCCATCGCCTATTACAGCAACGGTTTGTCGATCTTCGCCCTTAAGTTGAGAAGCGATGGCCATACCCAGCGCAGCTGATATCGAGGTTGAGCTGTGTCCCGTTCCAAATGAATCGTAGATGCTCTCGCTTCTTTTAGGAAAACCGCTTATCCCTTTATACTTTCTGTTGGTATGAAAAGCTTTGCGTCTGCCGGTTAGAATTTTGTGTCCGTAAGCCTGATGGCCCACATCCCATATTATTCTATCGTTGGGAGTGTTGAAAACATAATGCAACGCCACGGTAAGTTCAACCACACCAAGGCTTGCCCCAAAGTGACCTGGGTTGTTAGAAACAACATCGATAATAAATTGCCTCAGCTCATGGCTTAATTGCACAAGATCTTCCACCCGTAACTTCTTTAAATCTTCGGGATTGTTTACTTGATGCAGAAGTGATTCATTATTGCTCATTGCAATGCATTATTTGGCAAAGTTATAACAAAAAAACATAAATTATGTTGTGCTTATTAACATGGTCAAATAGTTAATGCGAAGCATATTATATTATCTACGAACTTATTAATGTTATGTTTTGAAGTTGAGCCTATCTTTTATGTTATCCTGATAAAAAACAAGTGCAAATATTTATATCTTTGCCATTAATCAGCTACAAAATTTGACTTTCAATTTTACTAATATGATAAGAGGAACATTATTCTTAACCATTGTAACCGTTGTGCTTTTCATCCTTGATGCATGTGTACCAGCTAAGGAGTTTCAAGCCTTACAGGATAATAATATTAAGTGCGAAGAGGAGCGGGAAAAGTATTCCATCGAAAATGAATCGCTTGGAGTTAAAAACCAAGAACTGGAAACGAAGTTGAAGGTTCTAAAAGCCGAGGTAGATAAACTAGTTGCCGATAGTACAAATCGTTCCATCGATTTGATTAGACTCAAGGACGAGAATGAAAGGCTTACCGCAAGATATGCACAATTGGAAGAATTGCAGAGAAGTTTCATGTCGGGCAGCCAGCAGGAGACCCGAAAAGTGTTGGCACAACTTCAAAAGACTCAGGAAGAATTGCAGGTTAAGGAGGATGCCCTTAAGGAGTTGGAGCGCAAGCTTAACCTCCGCAGAAAGAACCTTGAAGAGCTTCAGGCTTATTTAGATCAGCTAAAAAAGGATTTGGATGATCGCAATGCTCGTCTGGTTGAGTTGGAGCAAATTCTTGCCCGAAAAGATTCTGCGGTAATGGCTCTTCGTCGGAAGGTTTCCGATGCCCTTTTCGGTTTTGAGGGTAAAGGGCTAAGCGTTAAGTTGCAGAATGGAAAGGTTTACGTATCGCTTGACGAGAGACTAATGTTCAAATCAGGAAGCCATGTGGTGGATGCCAACGGAGTAGCTGCCATGAAGCAGCTTATCCCGGTTCTGGAACAAAACCCCGATATTAACATTATGGTGGAAGGACATACTGATGATGTTCGGTTTCCCGAACGCGGAGAACTTGTCGATAACTGGGATCTTAGCGTTAAACGGGCAACATCTATTGTGCGAATACTTCTGGATGGCACTAAAATATCACCAGTTCGCATAACTGCAGCAGGTCGAAGCCAGTATCTTCCGGTTGATCCTGCTAAAACTCCTGAGGCACGTCAAAAGAATAGGCGAACAGAAATAATTCTTACGCCAAAGCTCGACGAGCTTTTTGAAATACTGGATTCAAATTAAAACAAAAACACTTAGGGATAGCACTAATTGACTTAGGGTGAAAGAGTTCATTCTTTACCTATCACATTTTACATTTCGCAGAGCATTAAACCTACTCCTGTGTGGAGTGGGTTATTTTTTTTCAAGAGTATTCCGCTATCCCATTGTTTTTGGAAAGCCCATTAGTGTTTCCACTGAGCCAACCACTCGCTGCAATTTAAGTTGCCCAGAATGCCCCACGGGCATAGATAAACTAGGCAGAAAGGGTGGTGACATGCCATTGAACCGGTTTATTCAAATAATTGATGAGGTTTCACCAACTACATTCACCGTTTTAGTTCATTTTCAGGGAGAGCCATTAATGAATCCCAATATTTTCGAGATGATTGGCTATGCCTCTTCTAGGAGAATGATTTCGGAGATGGCAACCAACGCCATGCTAATTGATGAGGAAGTATCAAAGCAGTTAATAAACAGTGGCTTGAAGAAGATTGTCATCACAATTGATTCTCCCATTGAAAGGGAATTTGGGTTCTATCGAAGGGGGGGAAAGTTAGGGGGAGTAATTGAAGGAATAAAACATATTCAACAAGCCAGGCGAGATAAAAATTCCAGATATCCATTGGTGGTTGTTGAATTGCTGGCATTAAAGGGAAACGTTGACCAAATAAAGGAATTTGTTGGGCTTTGCAAAAAGTTAAATGTTGATGGAATTCGTGTCAAGACTGCACACCTGTTAAACCTCGATGATGCAGAGAATAAAGTTCCAATGGGCACAAAGTACAGTCGTTATAAAGTTGCCAATGATGGGAGTATCGCATTAAAAGGAAATGGTAGCAGTTCGTGCTCTGCACCCTGGTTTAAACTTTCTGTAACTCACGATGGATGGGTTGTCCCCTGTTGCTTCGATAAAAGCTCAACCTTTATTATGGGGACAATCATCACTCAAACCATTCGTGAAATATGGTTTTCGCATCACTATAACAATTTCAGGAGAAGATTAATACGAAATCGCAACGAACTTCCTGTTTGCTCCTCCTGCCCTCAGGGACGAACACCTCTTGATTTTCATATTGGTTGATTAAACAGCATATCAATGTCTGTTGCGCTTTGCTCAAAGCATTTACCCATTTAAAAGAGTATTTGGGAGAAGTCTTGATGAATGTTTGTTAATAAACTATAGATCAAAATAATACAGGCAACAGCCCTTAAATCATAAAAAAAGTTTAAAGTAAAAGCAACCTTTTTATAAAAAAAAATATCTGGATAATAATATGCAATCATAAACAGCGTTTGCTTAAGATGTTGATTTATTGATTTCCCTAATTAAAAAAATTGTACTTTTGCCCCCTTAATTTCAAATTCCAATCAATGCAACAATTTGATCAAATTAAGTTTAGGCAGATTAATAATATTACCGGATGGTTTGCCTTTGCCATAGCAACCATTGTTTATCTTCTGACGATAGAGCCCACCGCTAGTTTTTGGGATTGTGGCGAATTCATAGCAAGCGGATATAAACTGATTGTTGGCCATCCTCCGGGAGCACCCTTTTTCATGCTTCTCATGAGGTTCTTCACCATGCTGGCACCAACCAAAGAGCTTATACCAATTTTCGCCAACTCCCTGTCGGCATTGGCCAGTTCGTTTACCATTCTCTTCCTTTTTTGGTCAATAACCCATCTTGCTCGCAAACTTGTAGCTACCAATGACGATACCTATTCCCTTACCCAACTTTTATTGGTTATGGGAGCTGGTTTGGTTGGTGCTTTAGCCTACACTTTTTCTGATACATTCTGGTTTTCGGCCGTTGAGGCTGAAGTATATGCCACATCTTCACTTTTTACTGCGTTGGTTTTTTGGGCAATCCTCAAATGGGAAAATGTAGCCGATGAACCCCACGCAAACAGATGGATAATTTTGATTGCCTACCTCATGGGGCTTTCAATAGGAGTTCACCTATTGAACCTATTGGCAATACCTGCAATAGTCATGGTATATTACTTCCGCAAATATCAGGTAACACCCTGGGGTGTTGTGAAGGCTTTAGCATTGAGCGTTCTGCTATTGGGAGTTGTGATGTACGGAATAATTCAGGGTTTTGTTGTTTTTGCCTCCAAGTTTGAGTTGCTATTTGTCAATGGATTTGGGCTTCCATATAAATCAGGAGTATTCTTCTACTTTTTGGTTATTGGTGCTCTTTTAGTTTGGGGGATTCGCTACACCCATAAGAACAGGAAACCTGTTCTAAACACCATCCTGCTTGGCTTTACAGTAATAATAATTGGATACAGCTCATTTGCTGTTATCGTTATACGTTCAGCAGCCAAACCTCCCATGGATCAGAATAGTCCCAATAACATGTTCTCTTTGCTATACTATTTGAACCGTGAGCAGTATGGCGATCGACCACTTTTTAAGGGACATTCGTTTGAAGCACCCTTAATAGATCGATTAGAGGGTAATCCTCAATACATCCAAAAGGATGGTAAGTATGTAGTTGCTTCCCGAAAGGCAAAATTGGTATACGATGATCGATTTATTTCTGTTTTTCCAAGGATGTATAGTTCCGAACCCCGTCATGTTGAGGCATACAAACAATGGAGCAACTTCAAAGGACATCCAGTTAGGCTTTCAGGAAGAGGGGGGGAATCAGAGATAAGATATATTCCAACTTTTGGCGAGAACCTCAGGTTTTTCTTCTCATATCAGTTAAGCCACATGTATTGGCGATACTTTATGTGGAACTTTGCCGGCAGGCAAAACGATATACAGGGACATGGAGAAATTGTAAAGGGCAACTGGATCAGCGGAATCCCATTTATCGACTCACCTCGTCTTGGTCCTCAGGAGGAACTTCCTGCCACATTTAGAAACAAAGCCCATAATCGGTACTATATGCTTCCTCTTATTCTGGGTATTGCCGGGCTCATATTTCAATACCTGCGAAAGCAGAAAGATTTTTGGGTGGTAACACTTCTGTTTGTCCTCACTGGAGTTGCCATTGTTGTTTACCTTAACCAAACTCCATACCAACCAAGGGAACGTGATTATGCCTATGCTGGTAGTTTCTATGCTTTCAGCATTTGGATAGGACTAGGGGTAGTTGCATTGTTCCAGGCCGTTAGAAAAGCTGTCGATAAGGCTCCCGGTGCAGTGATTACTACTACGCTTTGCTTAGTTTTTGTTCCAGGACTTATGGCATATGAGAATTGGGACGATCATGATCGGTCAGGCAGCTATTTGGCTGTCGATTTTGCCTACAATGCGTTGAACACTTGTGAACCCAATGGCATAATCTTTACCTACGGAGATAATGATACTTTTCCTCTTTGGTATGCTCAGGAAGCGGAGGGTATTCGTACCGATGTCAGGGTTAGCAATCTTAGCTATTTACGCGCTGATTGGTATATCGATCAGATGAAGCGAAAAGCTTATGAATCAGATCCTCTTCCTGTTAGTATGACACAGGATAAATATGTTATCGGAGCACGCGATGTGGTATTGGCAACCGACAGGATAGCGCAACCTGTTCATGTTAAGCAAGCCATTGACTTTGTTCTCAGCGATGATCCAAATACTAAGGTTAACTCTCCTTTTGAAAGAAACCAAAAGGTTGACTTCTTTCCAGCCAGAAATCTATTTCTACCTGTTGACAAGGACCTAATTGCCAGAAAAAATGTTGTCAGGGATCAAAGGCATAACTTGGTAGTTGATACTATGAGTTGGAGATTACCCAGTAATTATTTAATGAAAGATGGACTATTCCTTATGGATCTTATGGCATATAATAACTGGGAACGGCCTGCTTACTTTGCCATTACTGTTAGCACCGATACTTACCAGAATCTGGATAAGTTTTTTCAGCTCGATGGGCTAGCATACAAAATAGTTCCCATTGAAACCCCAAGAGTCGGAGGAAAATACGGTTCCGTTGACACTGAGATTCTGTATAACAACCTCATTAATAATTATCAGGTGAGAAGCATTAATGATCCCAAAGTTTATCTGAACGAAAACAGCACCAGGATCATTTCCAACTACCGAAATATCTTTGGAAGGCTTGCTCACGCTTTGGTAGAAGAGAATAAGAAAGACTCCGCAATTTTTGCCCTTGACAAGTGTATGGAGTTAGTACCCCCACATATAGTACCCTTTAATTTCTTTGCTCTTTCTTTAATTGAGGGATACTATAAAGCTGGAGCTATCGATAAAGGGATTGAGTATTCCAACATTTACATGGAACAATGCGCCGAAGAGTTGATGTTTTTCCTTTCTCTACCCGACAATCTTTTCAGAAACGTTAGGAACGAAACAGAGTTAAACCTTTATATACTTCAGGAATTGCATAAAATGGCTTCAACTCATGGAGAGAATGAGCATAAGAAAGAAATAGAGAATCTTTATGATTTGGTTGTACGAAAATATTCAATGGATTAGTAAGCTATGATAAATCTTAGCCCTCCAAGATTTTTTACCAATCTTTTTCCAAATGTAGTTTGGAGAATGTCCGGCGACATTAATAAGGTTTACCTAACCTTTGATGATGGACCAACCGAGAAGGTAACACCCTGGGTATTGGATAAGCTAAAGGAGTACAAGGCTAAGGCAACATTCTTTTGCCTGGGCAAAAAGGTAGAGATGCACCCCGATATTTACCAGCGAATTCTTGATGAGGGGCATTCTGTGGGAAACCATAGCTATAGCCACTTAAAGGGTTGGGAAACACGAACCGGACAATACGTTCAGGATGTAGATTTGGCAGCCGATCTAATTAATAGCGATCTTTTCCGTCCACCCTATGGGAGGATTAAAGCTGTGCAATTTCGCATACTAAAAGAACGGTATAGGATAATACTATGGGACGTTTTAAGCATGGACTACAGCCGCTGGGTTACACCCAGACGATGCGCTAGCATAGTTCTCAACAACATACATCCAGGTGCCATAGTTGTTTTCCACGACTCGAAGAAGGCAGAAAAGAACATGAAATACGGCCTTGAGAAGTTGTTGGAAGAGGTACAAAAAAGGGGATGGCAATATGGTCTAATAGAGTAATATACTCTCAGTAAGTTACTTCAAATTTCTTTTTCTGAAATATTTTCTTTTATAGGCATTGACGTGTTCCTTATACCAATGCTTATTGCCCAATCGGGCAAAAACGTAATTTCTGGCGTTTTTATCGAATAAAGTTCTGAATGGGAGGGCGATATATTTAATAAAAGCATTTATTAGGAAGTGATATATCATCAGCTCTCTTCGAGTCATGGTTAGCGTCCAGCTATGCCTTTTTAGAAGGAATTTATTTCCTTTCGTGGTGGTATCGGGTAGTGGCAGGTCAAAAACCTTATGCATAAGCTTAAGGTAAGCATTGCTCTTTCGCCAATGGTGCTTAAATTCATTGAATGTTTTTTCAACACTTTTCCGCTGGCTTAGCAGAAGTAAATCGAATAGGTTACGAAGAGATACATCGGCATGATAGTGAGCATTGTGCATTAGCTGCGAATGCAGAAAATTGTGGATGATCTTATTGCCATCGCTCATTACCCAAAAACCAGTTTCGACGGAGGAGGGATTTTTGGTTTCAAATACTCTTTCCGGAGGGAAGGATTTTAGGTAATGATATTGCACGGGCAGCCTGTGCAACTCAACACCGGCAACACATCCTTCCTTAAGCAGAATAGGATAGTGCATGGTGGATGGGTAGGCTAAAGGATTAAAATCCTTCTGGGTTCTGTAACCATTGTCCATAAGCGCCTGAGCGGCTTCAAGCATTCTCTCACCTTCAATCAGTATATCGATGTCATATACCATTCTTTCACCTATGTCGTGGTAAAGCCCATCGAAAATATTGCCAGTGCCCTTCATATAGACGCTACTGATCCCCTTCCCGTCAAATATGTACTGAATGTTTTTTGCCTCCTGCAGAATACTTGTATTACGCACGATATTTAGCTGATGAATTTGTTCGAGGTATTCGTTTAAATCTTCAGGTAGGTGCGATAGCAGTTGATGATCCCTTAATGTTAAATACAACGATTGGAGCACAAGATTATCGCTGCCTACAAGAACCCATTTCTGCCAATCCTTCTTTTCTCGGGGTAAGATTTTAATAATATCTTCTACCCTTTCTGGCTTTACTTTAAGCGATAGAATGCGTGAGATAATATTGAAAATCTGTTTCTTGTCCATGCTCAATCCATTAACTTGCCGAGTGCCTCAATCGCTTTTTCGCTATTTCCATACTCCAACCTGTAGAATTTCAACCCTGTAAACCAATCCATGAATTGTTCGGCCCGCTTCAAATCGTTACCTACCCATGCCTCCTCCAGAAAAAGGCCAAGCGCTTCCAGTTTTGATATTGGTTTAAATATTATTTCCTTTTCCCTGCAATATTTTATGAAAACAACATTTTTTATTTTGCCGGGTAGAGCCTTTATATCTTTTTGCATTTGCCTAGCGTAACCCATTTTGCCACTGGTCGTTGTCTGGATTTTCAACCCTTTGGAGCAGAGCAGCTGAATGGCATCATTTTTAACGCATAATGCTGCCGGAAAAGGGTAAGCATTTTTACTTTGTGCTTCTACCGGCACATAATCATCAGAAAAAAAATCAAAACCATTTAGTATTAAAAAACCTGCCATTGTACTTTTACCCGAACCCCCGGTAGATGTTAGTACAATTATTTCATCATTTTTCCTAAGGGCTGAACCGTGAATAAATGCCAGCCAGCTATTCTCATCCTTTTGGTAGAGGTAGTTGGAAAGTTCTATGTATAGCAAGCGCTTGATTTGCCCGGGTTCCTCTGCCGAGAGGCACTTGCCTTCGGTGCCATTGATCCTTATTGCGTAACGATCCTCGTAGGGGAATACCTCGAGGGTGAAAGCATTTTCGTCTGCTGTATCAACTTCCAGATGTGCCAGGGGCAGATGAATGTATTGCTCAAGGAAGGGGGAGCCATACACCATGATAAAATTTTTGCTTTGATATGAATAGCTTCTCTGCTTTTTCTTTGGGAGTGTGTATAATGATGCTTCCCGGGTATTTCGGGTAAAGTCGGGTAGTTCAAAATCGGGGTTGAAAAGTTTATCTAACGATTGGTAAATATTTTCAACGGTAGCTATTGCTTGCTCTTCAGGAACTGATAATTTTTGGGAAATCTCTTTTGCGGCATCTTTAAGGCTTAATCGCTTCTCAAATAAACAAAAGATGAGCCATTGCTGCTCATCGAATTGTACCCACTGGTTGCTTGCCTCGAACCATAGTATATGGGCTTGCTCTATTTCTTTTACCAGGTAAGCCACAGGGTTGGCTGAAGGGTTATAATATATTTACTACCATTCCCAATCATCACCGGGATCACCGGGATCATTATCGCTTTGGGCATATGCCTTTGTGGGATTATTCAGCAAAAGAAACATGGTTGAAGCAGCAAAGGCAGCATAACCCATTTTGCGAATGGCTTCCCTGCGGGACATCCCCTCCTTTTCGTCCAAATTACTATTTGTATCTATTTTTTCTTTTTTATTCATGATGCAAATTTAGAAACTTTTCTTTTACAAATGGTTGAAATTT
>CAZDXY010000116.1:0-10950 GCA_964509385.1 uncultured Rikenellaceae bacterium | reverse complement strand
AATTAGCGATACTATAACAGGGCATACTGTTGTAATAAAATATTTACCCTTAAATGCATCGAAAAGTTTTTTGTACTCCTTTGCAACAAGATCAACGCCAAAAGTTACCTCACATACATATGTAAAGCCAAGGGCTTTAATCATTTGAACAAACTTACGATAGTCGGTAATATCAACAAACTCGCCTGATATTGAAGGAGCTACAATGGCTGCAATCTTTCTACCTTGTTTTAGAATTTCCTTAACCTCATCCTTCGAAGAGCGATAGGTAACTGCATTAACAGGGCAAATGGTTAGGCAACTACCGCAGCCTATGCAGCGATCGGGTAGAATAACTGCATAGTTCTTTTCAGCTTTCACCTCAATGGCTTTAACTGGGCAAACCCTAACGCATGCAAAGCAGTTGATGCATTTTTCCTCGCTTATGCTAAAAAGTTGTGGCATTACATGGACATTAAAGGGTTAATCTTCGAATGTATTTCTAAGGATTTCAAGTGCTTTTAAATCATCAACTTCTGTGTATAATTTGTCCTTAATCTTTAGGATAGGTCCCAGAGCGCAATTCCCAAAGCAATGTCCTCCATGAAAATGTACTTTATCCTGTAGATTATTTTCTTTGATATAGCTTGATATCTGCTTAATGGTGTTCTTATTCCCTCGCGCAAAGCATGAACTCCCAAGGCATATAACAATCTCAACTTTCAGGTTCATCTTTTTCGATCGTTACTTTTTTCACAGTCAAAGGTAAGGTTTTTTAGAATATCCCAAACACCAAGATTTCGATGATTTTTTTACTTTTTTAGAATTAGAGCGAATATCATCATTAGATAGGCTCAATTACCAATTTGAAATAACTGTTAAGTCGCATTATTAATCAATTCCCTGTAATTTGGAATTAATTCAAATAGAAAAATCGGCATTGTTAATTTTAAATGATTTAGTATATTGTAATCATAATTAAATCGCAATAGATTTATTAATTAATTGAATAACAGTTAATTATATTGTTATTCAAAAAACAGTGTTAATTTCGTTCGTAAGAAATTGGAGATATTAGGTTATGAATAGTGATCTTCGACAACTTTTGCAGAAGCATAGCCATGATCAGCCAGAGAGTCTGATTCCCATCCTTCAGGAAATACAGGAAGAATTGGGGTATCTTACAGAGGAAGCCATTGATATGGTGGGTAAGCTCTTAAAATTGCCATCGAGTAAAATATATGGTTTGGCAACCTTTTACAATCAGTTTCGGTTTCAACCCAAAGGGAAGTATCATATTCAAGTTTGTCATGGCACTTCATGTCATATGTTTGGGGCTGAGTCAATTGTCGAGATTATTCAAAAGCAGCTAAAAGTTAAACCTGAGCAAACCAGCCGAAATGGTAAGTTTAGCCTTGAGGTAATCCCCTGCATGGGTGGCTGCGCTCTATCGCCAGTTATAACAGTAAATGGAAAGTGTCACAGCAAGATGACTTTAGATAATTTGAAGGATCTGCTCAACGAGTTAATTGAGAATGATTAAATAGTATCAGAAAGTTTGGCAGGATTACTTATCATTAAGAATGAAAAAGGAAGAAATTCAAAATAGCACCCAGTTGCTCATGCAGCAACTTCTTTCCAACGGGAGAAAGGATGGCTCTAAGAAATTTGAAGAGATTCTTCCTTCGCTCAAGAGGGAGAGAATTAATACTCCCATAGTTTATATCGGCATAACCGATTCATCAATCGTTGCAGGTGCAATGGAAACGCTTCAGGCTATACAAAAATATATATCTGAAAGAGAAGTAGATATAAGTGTAGTCGAAGTGGGAAGCCTCGGTCTTTGCAGCCTCGAGCCCATTATTGATGTACAAATTCCGGGAAGAACCAGGGTGGCGTTTCAACGAGTAACCTCAGATCAGGTAGCCGATATTCTTGATGGCGTTCTTAATAGCTATTTACCCACCGAACAGGTGCTGGGGCAGTACCGAAACCCTATTCACCAGCCGTGGCTTGGTGTACCCTATATAGATGAAATTTCATTCTTTAAATTTCAGCATAGGGCTTTGTTGAAAAACTGCGGAATAATCTGCCCGGATAACATTGACGATTACTTGGCGATTGGAGGGTACAACTCATTCACACAGTCCATTAGGAATTTTACTCACGAAGAAATATGCGATATTATTGAGAAGAGTGGCCTTAGGGGGCGTGGGGGAGGAGGCTTTCCAACTGGACAGAAGTGGAAAATGGCGCTAAAATTACCAGCAGACCAGAAAATTTTTATTTGCAATGCCGATGAGAGCGATCCGGGTGCTTTTATGGAAAGATTACTGGCGGAGAGCAACCCACATCTGATTATCGAAGGAATAGCTATTGGTGCATATGCCATTGGTTCAGGTAAAGCCATTATATACACTAGGAATCGTTATTCTTTGGTTGTAAAACGATTCGAAATTGCTTTAAAGCAAGCTTACCAAGCAGGTCTATTGGGGCACAATATTTTAGATAGTGGGTTCAATCTTGAGATTGAAATACGCAAAGGACCAGGAGCTTACGTATGCGGAGAGGAGACTGCGCTGATTCAGAGCCTCGAAGGGAAAAGGGGTATGCCTACCCAGAAACCTCCGTATCCCGCTTCAAATGGGTTATTTCGGAAACCCACAGTGGTAAACAATGTGGAGACCATTGCAAATATTCCATTGATTCTGAAGAGGGGGCACAATTGGTTTTCCTCAATCGGAACAGAAAAATCAAGAGGAACAAAACTCTTCTCCATTAGTGGAAAGGTAAATCAAACCTGTGTGGTTGAAGTTCCTCTTGGGGTTTCCCTGGCTAAAATTGTTGAACTTGCCGGAGGAGTGCCCAAGGGAAAAAAGTTAAAGGCAGTTCATATTGGAGGTCCATCGGGTGGATGCATAACCCCAGAAAACCTTAATGTGCCAATCGATTATGAAACGTTGAAGGAGAAAGGTTTAACCATGGGATCAGGAGGAGTAAATGTATTCGATGATTCGGTTTGCATAGTGGATATGGTGAAGTATTTCATGGGTTTTATTCAGAATGAGAGTTGCGGCAAATGCATCCCATGTAGGGAAGGTTCAAGGCGTATGCTTGAAATTCTGGGTAGTATCTCCCGTCGCCCCATCACCGAAAATGAGCACGATACCCTTGAACGCTTTAAAGGGGTTATTCAGCTCGAGGGATTGGCAAAGGTTATGAGCGACACCTCGCTTTGTGGATTGGGTAAAACTGCACCAAATCCTCTGTTTAATGCCCTTAAGCATTTCAGGCAGGAGTTTGAAGAGCATATATATGACAGGAAGTGTGCTGCTGGGGTGTGTAAGAACCTACGAACGTACTATATCGATGTAGAAAAATGTACTGGCTGTACGCTTTGCGAAAAGAAATGCCCCACCAACGCAATATATGGCACACCCCGTTCTCCATATTTTATTATTGAGGAGAAGTGCATTGGCTGTGGAATTTGCGATGAGGTATGTAAGTTTTCAGCAGTATTCTTTAAATAATGAACCCTTACCATGCAATTCGATATTGTTGTAAATAATAGGGCAATACTGGCCAAAAAGGGCGAAACCATCCTGGATTCACTTAACAGGAGCGGTATAAGAGTGCCTACCCTTTGTAATATGAAAGGGCTGCACCCCACTGGTGCTTGTCGGATTTGCGTGGTGGAAGTGGAGGGAAGCGAAAATCTTGTTCCCGCTTGCTCCCACCCGGTAGAAAAAGGGATGAGAGTTTTCACTCACTCGCCCAGAGTATTAAAAGCAAGAAAAACGCTTGTTGAATTGCTCCTAAGTAACCACCCTGACGATTGCTTATACTGCGAAAGGAACGGGAATTGCGAACTTCAAGAATTGACAATTGAACTCAATATTCGTGAACGCAGAATGCCTGGTTCGAAAAGTAAGCAGAAACTCGATATATCAAGCCCAAGCCTTGTTCGTGATCCTGCAAAGTGTATTCTTTGCGGACGATGCGTGCGCATTTGTGATGAAATCCAGTCGGTATCTGCCCTTGAGTTTATCAATCGGGGTAGCCAAACCGTTGTTGGAGTATCGATGAATAGAACAATCAACAAATCGAGTTGTATTAACTGCGGACAATGCGTTTTGGTATGCCCAACAGCCGCCCTCAGGGAGCGCTCTGATATAGAGAAAGTCCTTGATGCGCTTAACAACAAAGCGTTAAGTGTGGCGGTACAGTTCGATTCAGCAATCTCCGTTTCAGTTTCTCAGGAATTTGGGTTTAAAGTAGGAAAGGATATCAATGGGTTGATTGTTGCTGCTCTTAAAAAAATTGGGTTTGACTACGTCTTCGACTCATCGTTTGCCGCTGATTTAATGATCGTTGAAATGGCCAATGAGTTGAAGAGACGAATCGATTCGGGAATTAACCTACCCATGATTTCCAGCAACTGCCCTGCTTGGGTTACCTTCGTCAGAAAGTTTTACCCCCATTTAACTCCTATGCTTTCATCCTGTAAATCGCCACAGCTAATAATGGGAGCCCTAATAAAATCGTTCTTCGCCGAAGACCAAAAGATTAATCCAAAATCCATTTTCTCAGTTGCCCTTACATCCTGTTTGGCCCGAAAGGCTGAAATTCAGCAAATGGAAATGGTAAGTAAAGGCCTATCAGATGTTGATGCAGCACTTTCAGCCCGAGAACTGGTGCAATTAATTCGTCTTTATGGGATTGATTTGGCCAATATCACGCCCCAGCAACCCGATTCCCCGTTCAATGTTAGAAGCACAGCAGGTAAACTATTAACCAATGCGGGTGGCACTTCCGAGGCCTTGGTAAGAACCTTGCACCCCCTGATAACAGGTAAGGAGTTGACAAAGATGAAGTTGAATGATTTCCGATCTTTTGAAGGTACAGAAGAAGTTAACTTCAGCATAGGAAAAGTTGACCTGAAGGTAACTTTAAGTAACGGATTGACAGGGATAAACGAATTGGTTGTAAAAATTGAATTAAACACCAACCAAGTTCACTTTTTCGAGATTATGGCTTGCCCTGGAGGGTGCATCAATGGTGGAGGTCAACCCATAGGTTCTACCGATAAAGAAAACAAAATCAGGGCAAAAACAATCTACGATTCTGATGATTCCGAAGTATTAAAAGTATCGCATAATAATTCCAGAATTACTGAGATGTACAGTTCATACTTAAAAGAGCCCAGAAGTAATAAAGTAGAAAATTTACTCCAGGTAAATTATCATAAAAATAACCAGTTGCCTAAACGCTAAATTCTTGATTGATGGCTGTTTCAGATAATAAACTACCTCTAGTTTACACCGTTAAGGAGCTGTGTAGGGTTTGCTATACCTGTGTAAGAGAGTGCCCAGCAAAAGCAATTAAGATAATCAATGGACAGGCAGAGGTTATTAACGAAAGGTGTATTGGCTGTGGAAACTGTATTAAGGTTTGCAGCCAGGATGCGAAGGTATTTCTCCAAACACGCATGGATGTTAAGGCTCTGCTCCACTCAAACGATAAGGTTGCAGCCATTGTAGCTCCAAGTTTTCCAGCGGAATTCATTGAGATACCCGATTACAGACATTTTGTAGGCATGATGCGTGCGCTGGGCTTCGACTACGTTATGGAGGTGGGTTTTGGGGCAGATCTGGTTGCCCGTGAATATAAAAAGGTGCTGGAAAGCAAATCCAAGAGCGGGTACATCTCATCCGATTGCCCATCCATAGTAAATTATATCACTTACTACCATCCCGATCTGGTGAAAAATTTAGCACCAATTGTATCACCCATGGTGGCCATGGCACGGGTAATAAGGCGAACAATTGGAGATAAAGTAAAGATAGTTTTTGTTGGTCCGTGTATTGCCAAAAAGGCGGAATCGAATGAAGTGGACATCGGGCTTACTTTTCGGGAGCTCAGGGCCATGTTCGATTACGCCAAAATAACATCAAAAGATGTCGACCCCTCCGATTTCGATCCACCCAAAGCAGGTAAAGGGGCAGTTTTTCCAATTAGCCGCGGGCTTATTCAAACCGTAAATCTCCGTGATGATGCGCTGGAGGGAAATGTAATTGTTGCCGAAGGACGCAGAGGATTTCAGGAGGCAATAAAGGAATTTGAGGAAGGAAAGCTTGAGAATCAGCACCTCGAACTCCTTTGCTGTGAAGGTTGTATCATGGGACCGGGAATGTCACCTTTTGGGAAGCGATTTGAGCGTCGAACCTATATCAGTTCTTACGTGCAGAGAAAAATTACACCCGAAAAGGAGATTGAATGGAGGAAGGATTTCGATGATTTCAAGGATATTGATTTAACCCAATCCTTTCAGGCTAGCGATAGGAGATTGTCGCTACCTTCAAGCAAAGAGGTGGAGAAGGTATTGGCCTCCATGGGGAAATTCTCCCCTCGCGATCATCTTAATTGCGGAGCCTGTGGCTACGATACCTGTCAGGAGCATGCCGTTGCTATTGTTGAGGGTCTGGCCGAAGTGGAAATGTGTCTACCCTATACCATTGAAGAGCTGCACGAGTCTATAGAGGATTTGGCCGTTTCCAACGAAAAACTGGCCAAGGTTCAACAGGCTCTGAAGCACTCCGAAAAACTTGCGCACATGGGGCAGCTCTCAGCGGGAATTGCCCATGAACTCAATAATCCTCTTGGGGTGGTAATAATGTATAGCCACATTCTCCTCGAAGAAATGGATTCTGAGCACCCTTTGCGGACCGACCTCGAGTTAATATCAACTCAAGCTGAGCGATGCAAGAAAATTGTGGGAGGATTGCTCAATTTTGCCAGAAAAAACCAGGTTAGGGCAGAAGAAATTGAACTGAAAAAATTAGCAGAGAGCAGTATTTCTTCGGTAGTTGTACCCAAAAACATTCATACTGAAGTTATTTGCAAGGACGCCAACATAAAAGCGAACATCGATTATGAGCAGATGATGCAGGTGCTCACAAATCTTAATAAGAATGCCATTGAGGCGATGCCCCATGGAGGGAATCTTCAGGTTAGCGTTAGTGATATTGGAGATGATATAGTCTTTGAGATAAAGGATTCTGGTGTTGGAATCCCTGAAGAGAATATGGATAAACTATATACGCCATTCTTTACCACAAAGGGTTTAGGAAAGGGGACAGGTTTAGGTTTGGCTACAATTTATGGTATCGTAAAAATGCACAAGGGGAAAATTGAGGTCGAATCGAATGCCGATCCACAAAATGGACCAACGGGCACAAAGTTCAGAATCATTATTCCTAAGGATCTTAAAAGAAGGATTGAGGTGGATTGAAGAATAGCGTAAAGAATGAATTTTATACCAAAAAGTCCTGCTTAGCCTCCAAAAAACAGGAATGCTTGCTGGTTAATAATTGAAATAAACTGAATAATGATGGAGAATCAAACCACTATTCTACTGGTAGATGACGATGTGGATTACCTTTTCCAGACAAAACTGCATCTAGAGAAGTCGGGGTTTAAGGTTGTTACCGTTGATAGCCAGAAAGAGGTTGAGGAGTTGATACAAACCTTCAAGCCTGATCTAGCCATTTTCGACCTAATGATGGAGAAGGAGGATAGCGGATTTATTCTGTGTTACAGAATGAAGCGGAAATTTCCCGATGTGCCGATCATTTTGCTTACCGCTGTTTCGGCAGAAACAGGACTTGTGTTTGGCGTTAATTCGGAGGATGAAAGAAAATGGATTCGGGCCGATTTGTACCTTGAAAAGGGCATAGGTTACGATCAACTTTATAAACAAATTATCAAACTGTTAAAGCGGTAGAATGGAATCGTTAGATGTACTAGTAGTTGATGATGAATTGGGTATTCGAATGGGGATAGTTCGGATTCTCAAGAATTTTACGGTAAGCTATCCCTTTCTGGATGATGATATTCAGTACAATTTAGTTGAAGTGGCTACTGGAGAAAAAGCATTGAAAATAATCGAGAACAATCCACCTGCTATAATCCTTCTCGACAATAAACTTCCTGGAATACAGGGTGTTGAAGTTTTAGAGCATATCAATAAAAATCAGCTTGATATTCTTGTGATAATGATTACCTCCTACGCATCGCTCGATTTGGCGGTAAAAGCGACCAACATGGGCGCATTCGATTTTGTACCCAAACCATTCACGCCACAGGAGCTCAAAGCATCAATGGAGAATGTAACCAAGCACTACTTTCTGAAACGAATGACCAAGAAGCTGCACAAAGAGGGGAAACAGGTTCGTTTTCAGTTTCTGAATGTCCTTTCTCATGAGCTAAGATCTCCGCTGAACGACATCTACAATAACCTGAAAGTGCTTAAGGAGCACAGAGAAGATAGTAGCAAAGAGGATTACAATAGGATTATTGATGACTCCATGTCACGAATAAGAGCGATGAGGTCGCTTCTTGTTGACCTGCTCGATCTGACCAGAATAGAGTCAGGAAAGAACAATCGCGAGTTCAGAGAGATAGATCTTGGTCTGGTGGCAAAATCATCAATCGACACGATGATGCCCATGGCGATTCAACGCGGCGTAACCATAAAGTTCAATGAAAGTGCATCGGCTCCATACTTCTCCGATTCCGAGGAGATGGAAATTGTTTTCAACAATCTATTATCAAACGCAATTAAGTACAACATTGACGGTGGAAACGTTACCTGTAATATTGAAAGTGCTGTATCAGAGATTATTATTGAGGTTACCGATACGGGGATTGGCATTGCTAATGAGGATATCCCCAATCTCTTCCAGGAGTTTTCTAGGATCAGAAATACGATGACAAAGGACGTTTCTGGAAGCGGTTTAGGTCTTAGTATCGTTAAACGGATTGTCGATTTGTACAATGGTAGAATTGATGTGAGAAGTAAAATTGGGGAGGGAACAACTTTCGTTGTTTACCTTCCTGTTAGTAAAGCTGGAAAACAAAATATGCCCACAGAAATGTCGGGATAATCATTTTGCATAAAATTAGAATTGAGAGTTGAGCGCTGAGCTATGAGAGAGTGAGAGAACTAAGCACTAAAAACTAAAAAACTAAAAACTGAGAACTGAGAAAGAACCCTAAACCCAATCATCCAATCATTCCCTTCCCATGAAACTACCCGAAAAAACCGTAGAACGCCTGAGCGAGTACCGACGTACTCTACTGAGCTGCCTTTCAAAAGGGAAAACCCACATATACTCTCATGAATTGGCAGGATTACACAATATAACTGCGGTACAGGTACGCCGCGATCTGATGCTTATTGGTTACTCGAGCTATAAGAAACGGGGATACGATGCACAGAAACTTATCGAAGTTATTGGTAATCTGATAGATCATCCCAAGGGTTTGAATGTTGCCGTAATTGGTATGGGTAACCTTGGGCGAGCGATTACAACATATTTCACGGGTAAGCGTGCAAAGCTTAATGTAGTAGCAACTTTTGATGTGGATGCCAACAAGGTTGATAGAGTTATCTCTGGTGTTCGCTGCTATCACCTTCGCGATTTGAAAAGCATAATCGAGCAGAACAACATCACTATTGCCATCATATCATCTCCACCCGAAAGCGCAGTAAACGTTTCAGAGATGCTGGTGAGTGTGGGAATAATGGGAATACTCAATTTTACAACCACTCCGCTAACCGTTCCGCCATCTGTTTTCCTGGAAGAGTACGATATGATTACCTCAATTGAAAAGATTGCCTATTTTGTGAAGGGATTGGAAACGTGAAATTAATGATGAAATTTGGTGAATTTTTTTTAAATTTTTAAGATTCGTATTCATAAGTATACTATGATCTTAAACATAGCAATATGGAGCCTTTGTATTAGCATAAAGATAGAATTTTAACTAATTTTGCCCCTAGATATTTGAATACTAAATTAACAGACCTCAATGTCTGAGAGCAATGGAAAACCATTATCAAGGACTCAGGTAAAATATTCTAATCCAAAGGATTATTCTAATGGAAAAGAGACTCGGAGCAGTGCTTATCCTTGTTGAGAACAGGGAAAGCGTTCAGAAACTAAATCAGATATTAACCGCACATGCTGATATCATTATAGGTCGTCAGGGTATTCCTTTATTGAGTAAGGGAGTTAGTGTTATCTCTTTGATCCTTGAGGGTTCAACCGACCAGATTGGCTCCCTTACCGGACCCATAGGAAAACTGGATGGAGTGCAGGTTAAATCGTTGATGATGAAGGGTTCCCCTTTGTAGTTCCGGTTACTTTTCCCAATTATTATTGTAGAACTGTAAAGGAGAGTTATTTATGAAATTTACACCAGAGAAGTACCGCATTGCCGATGAGCCAATGAAACCCTTCATTGACCCCGCTGAAATCTGGGAATACATCAACAACGCTAAACCAAATAAGGCAAGGGTTCTTGAAATAATAGCAAAGGCAAAGGCTAAGAATAGGCTTAATCTTGAAGAAGTTGCAGTGCTTGTAAACACTACCGATCCTGATCTTGTAAAAGAAATTCTTCAGGGAGCAAGGGATTTGAAGGAAACCGTTTACGGAAATCGCATCGTACTTTTTGCACCCCTATACATCGGTAACTACTGTACCAATAACTGCAGCTACTGTGGATTTAGAACTTCCAATAAGGATGCAGTACGTATGACCCTTGCAGACCAAGAAATTGTGAAGGAGGTGGAAGCCCTTGAGGATAATGGTCAGAAACGGTTAATTTTGGTTTACGGCGAGCATCCAAGGTATTCTCCGGAGTATATTGCACACACGGTTAAATTGGTTTACGGTGTAAAGAAAGGGAATGGTGAAATCCGAAGGGTGAATATAAATGCCGCACCATTCGACATTGAGGGTTTCCGAACGGTGAAAGAATCGGGCATTGGAACCTACCAGATTTTTCAGGAAACATACCATCCTGAGGCTTATTCCAAATACCATCTTGGGGGTAAGAAGTGCGATTACCACTGGCGGTTAACAGGTCTCGACAGGGCACAGGAGGCTGGGTTAGACGATGTGG
>CAZDXY010000115.1:0-11103 GCA_964509385.1 uncultured Rikenellaceae bacterium | reverse complement strand
TAATATCAAAATCTATCATTCTTTTCATTTTGCTGAGTTTCCATGTCTGCCCTTCACCCTTCACTTGCTCAATCGACCAATCATTCAATCAACCCTACCTGCCGTAAACGCTAGTCAGGCAGGGCAATCCTCCAATACACCACTACATATCTATCCTAATTGCCTCTGCGGGATTAAGCTTTATCGCTTTGCGAGCAGGGTAAATTGCTGATATCAACCCTGTGAAAATAACCATTACTGCTATAACGATAATGGAATCAAAGCCTATGGTAGGGTAAACCACTGCGTCAAATCCCAGTGAATTTAAACCCTCTGCCCAAATACTTAAGTCAAGCCCTGTTTTCTCTGTCACCGAAACGAGAACCTTTGCAATTACAATTCCAATAACTCCACCTGTTAACGATAGAAAAACAGTTTCGAGAACGATCATGGTAAAAACCCGAACCCTGTTCATCCCAATGGCCATAAGCATTCCCAACTCTTTAACCCGTTCAAGAACTACCATAAGCATGGTGTTGACGATACCGAATCCTAAGGCGAGAAGTATGATCCCCACAAAGATGTACATCATCAGGTTCATGTTTTCGTTCATCATCTCCATTTCGGGCATGATCTTCATCCATGAAAGAACCTGCATTTCAGGATATTTACCTTTCAACTTATCTGCAAAACCCCCTTCGGAGCCATGCTTACTCATTAATATGGCCAGCTCGTGTCCAGCGTCCTCATCTATTTTTAAAAGCTTTTGAAGATCCTCTGCCCTCACAAAGGCTTTCATCTCATCATAGGTTGAATTGGTAGTCTTATAAATTCCAGCAACCCTAAAAGCCCCGCCAGTAAGAGTGCCATCCATTTCGGTAAGGGTAATTACAACCTTTGAACGAACTTTAACCTTGAGCTTACTTGCCAGCTTTTCACCAATTACAATGGGATTCGTTTTTACTCCTTCGAAGTAATGACCGTCAACAATTTTTTCGTGGATATTGGTTAACCGTTGCTCAACTGCAGGATCAATCCCAATGAGTTGAACACCTGAGCCCATTTCGGCCGAGGAAATCATGCAGGCTGCAATTACCCTAGCCGAAACAGCCTTAACCCCTGGTTCTTCTTGAATCTCCTGCTGAATTTTTGAGATATTAGGGATAAAATCGTGAACCTCGTTGGTCTCAAGGTAAAGGGGTTGGTGAATCTGTATGTGCGATAACTCGGTGTTTATCAGCGAATCAACTTTTTGGTTGATCCAACCAAGCATAAAAGCAATGGTATATACACCAGCAAAAACTCCAAGGGCAATGGCTGTGATAATAACCATGCTGCGGGTTTTGCTCCGCCAAACATTTCGCCACGATACTGATAGGATCATATTTTTAGGTATATGAGTTAACTACTTATTTATCAAAACATAAATTTTATGAACATTAGGCACTCTAGCCACTTTAGGCACTCTAGGCACTCTAGGCACTCATTCAATCACTCAATCATCCTACTCTCCTTTTATGGCTTTCGATACAACCATATTTTTCACTTTCATAATTGGGTAGAATGAGATTATCAATGTCATCGAAAAAACAGTAATCACTTGTATTAAGAACACTAACGGAGCAGCGCCGAAGAACCAGTACGGTTCAAAGCCATACTGCAGGTAAGCATCGCCTATTTCACCAGGTAGCGGGATGGGATTTCCGATAAGAATTAGAATAATGGGGACACTCACCAAAAATCCTGAAATAACCCCAACTAGTCCGATAAGAAAAGTTTCAATGAAAAGGATGGCTGACAACTTATACTTCTGCATTCCAACTGCAATCATCACTGCTAGTTCTCTTCGTCGCTCTGCAACCATCATGATTATGGTTCCGAAGATTCCAAAGCCAATTACGATGTAAAGAATTCCAAGCATTACAACACCGCCAGCCATGTCACTTTCAATAAACTGCACAATCTCGGGGATTAATTCTTGCCATGTTAAGACTGCAAGCGATCCGTTTATTTTTGAATTTAGGTGATCTTTTACTCCAGCCACATCAGTATAGCTATCCATCATGATCATCAAAGAGGTAACCATCCCTTCGGCAGAGAATAGTTCCTGCGCTAGGTTAATACCCATAAAAACGCCAATATTGTTCATTTGGGGAGTACTGAAGTTAAGTATCCCCTTGATTGGGTATTTACCGGCGGCAGTAACCCCTCGATATCCCTGACTTATTAGAATTATTGTATCGTTTACGCTTAGGTTTAAATGCTTTGCCACGTTTGAGGTTACGAGTATTCCCTTGTCGTTGTCGCTTAAAAAAGTTCCTTCAGAAATCCAGTTCTGAAGATTTGAGGTTTGCTTGTCCTTGCTTGGTTCGAAGCCGACAACTGCTCCTCCACGGGTATTTGGGCCTGACGATAACAACGCGAATGTTTCTAACCTTTTTGCCACAGCAATTATTTTGCTCGTTTCTTCAAGCTGCTTCATAAGCTCATCTGATGGAATAAAGGCTTTGTTTATTGACCTTTCCTGCTGGAATTCTGGATTTTGAATTTGAATGTAACCTGATGAGAGTTTAACCATCATATCGATCATGTTGGCGTAGGTACCATCCTGCAGCGAGTTCATTATTGTTGCCAGAACAACCCCAAAGAAGATGCTTGCCACTGTAATAAGTGTTCGCCGCTTATTCCTCCACAGATTCCGCCATGCAATTTTAAAGTAGTTCATACCTAAGATTTATTAATCCACAATTTCACACAAATAACAAAAGGTTAAAGTACAAAGGATAAAAGTTAAAAACATAAAAATCAACGTTATAAACTCCCAACTCCTAACATCTTTACTCGTAACTCGCAACCCAATCATCCAATCAGTCAATCAACCAGCTGGCAGTGGTAAACAGAAAAAAAGCTAAGCTTTAGTCAATCCCAACTTTAGTCACTTTATGAACTAAATTTATCATCTCACCCTCTTCATATTCTGCTGCGAAAAGAAAAAGTCCTCAATGGGTGTATTAAATTTCATGCTGTTAAGCACAACCACTGTTTTCTGGTTTTTCTTATCCTCGGGGATTATCTCAATACGAGTTGGAATTTTTCGACCATCCATAATCTTGACATCATACGACAGCTCAGTTTTAATCAAAAAGCCATCCTCATCGAAGTACTCCGATTTCATCTGCAAATACTCCTCCTTGCTTATCCACTTCACAATTTTGCCCCAAACAACAGCGGCATCCTCGTGGGGGATCAACTCAATTTTCCAGCAATCCCAACCTTCTACTTTTTCTTCGCCAACGATTTTATGAGAAAAGTCAACTACAATTGACGATTCCTTGAGAATATCGTCATTGGTGTAATCCGATCCCATCCACCCGTCAACCATCATCGAGGGAGGAAGTTTTATCATGCGGCTGATGCTGGGCATCCAGTTCCACATCTCGGTACCCCGCTTAAGGAATGCTTGCCCTTTCTCCTTTGCAGGAGCGGTTATGAGCGTGAGCGCATTGTCCTGACCCTTAGTCCAGCTCTTAAACTCAATGGTTCGCTCCCAGGTTGGCCGTACAATGGTCATGGTCATCTGGCTCTCGCTCGATTTTTCGCCGTTCCACTTCTCATCGGCTTTTTTATGATCTCTGTGGCATTTTGGCCAAAGGCTAAGGATGCTGTAATCATTGTAGCCGTTAAAAGAAGGGGCGTTATAATTAGATTTTTTTTCATTTTTAGTTTTTTTACTGATACATTTTTACAATCCTCTCCTCTATTTCATCAATGGGGAATGTCTCGGGGCTCATCACGTAGTTCATAAAAATTCCATCCATTATCGAGCTGAAGAACCTGCTCTCCGCCATTGGTTTCTTCACTTTTTGCTTGGCAAAGTATTGATCAATCATCTTTAGGTAGTAACCCAGCAAATCCTGCAGCTCTTTTTCAAAAAGACTTATTACAGGGGGCTGGTACATCACCATAAAGTAAAGCTTCCAGTACGTAGTGTGTTCCTTCACCAGTTTGAATGATTGCCTAATAAAGTGTATTAATTCCTCGTGGGTGAGAATACCATCGCGATTGGGGTCAAACTCTTCGGCCAAGTTACTTATTCCGGTAAAAATAATCTCCTTGAGCAACTCCTCTTTGCTCTCGAAATAGTTGTACATAAGACCCTTAGATATGCCTGCACGTTTTGCAATATCGCTTATCGAGGTAGGATAATACCCCTCGTTTGCAAAGAGTTCAAGTGCTGTATCCATTATCTTCTGTTTCGTTACCTCCCTGATCTCTTGGAACTTATCGGATGTACGTGGTGACATAATTTAATGGTTGAACGGTTAGTCATTGTTTGTCTTTAAAAAAACCGAACAGAAATTTATGACTGAACGGTTGGTCAAAGATAATGTATATAAAATCGAAAATCAAGGTTTTTTAAATATTTTTTGTGTGTTTATGTAAAATATTTTGTATTTGCCTGTATGTCTGTGTTTTAAATAACTCTTATTTTCTAAAAAAAAAGGCGTAAGAAGGTACAACATATCGTTTTTGTGATAATCTTTGTATAAAAATATTTACTATTTGCTTAATAGCAAGTCACTATTTATCAACTATTTAAATTAATTTGCCTTAAGGCACTATGCAGAATGTACTAATTCTCCTCGACGATCTTTCGTTCTGGAAACCATACTACCCCACCGAGAGCGTGATAACCGCATCGGATTACCTTCGCCAAGAGTCCCTTGAAGATCCCAAGTTAGTGATAAATCTATGCAGCGAGATTATCTACAATTCTGAGGGCTATTACTGCTCATTACTTGCCACAGCAAGGGGTCACCGGGTGATCCCCAACGCTGAGGTCTTGAACAAGCTGGAGTCTGGCGCAGGGATTCGGATGGATAGCAACCTTCATAAGCTTTGCCATAACTGGATTGAAAAGAATCGTATAACCAGCGAATTTTGGCACCTTGATGTTTACTTTGGATCGTGTGTTGAGCAAGGGTTAGAAAGAATAGCGCGGTTTATTTTCGACCACTATCCCTATCCCATTCTTCGGGTTACCCTTAACAATAAGGCTCGAAATCAAATTGAATCTATAAAACCCCTTAAACTTTCTGAACTTACCGATGAGCAGCAAACACAATTTGCCGATGCCCTAGATAGGTTTAACCGAAAGATATGGCGAAATCCGCGCCTTAAGAAATCCCCTCGATATGATTTAGCCATCTTCCACAATCCCAACGAATCCTTTCCACCAAGCAACCGAAAGGCACTTACAAAATTTGTGGAACTTGCAAGGAAGATGAATATAAATGCGGAGCTGATTACAGAAGACGATTCGCTGCGTTTAATGGAGTTTGACGCCCTATTTATTCGCCAAACCACCGCCCTGAACCATATTACCTACCAGGTTGCCCAAAAGGCAAAACAGGCCGATATGGTGGTGATTGACGACCCCCTTTCAATAATCCGTTGTACTAATAAAGTTTACCTAAACGAACTCTTAGCAAGGGAGGGCATTCCTGCACCTAAGTCGAAGTTGATATTTAGGGCAAATCCCTTTGATTATGAACAGGTGGCAAGCTGTCTTGGTGCACCATTCATCCTTAAAATTCCCGATGGCTCATTCTCCAATGGGGTAAAAAAAGTAAAAAATCAACTGGAATTTGAGCAAACACTAAACGATTTTTTTAGCCGCTCGGCCATTGTGCTTGCCCAGGAATACCTCCCCACCGACTTCGATTGGCGAATCGGGGTTCTTAATGGCGAACCACTTTATGCATGCAAATACTTTATGGCCAAAGGCCATTGGCAGATATACGATCACCAATCCTCTGGAAAAAGCCGCAGCGGTATGGCTGAAGCGGTTCCAATGTACAAGGTGCCAAAGGTGATTCTGAAGAATGCCCTTAAGGCAACCTCTTTGATCGGGAAAGGACTGTACGGCGTTGATCTTAAAATGATTAATGAAAAAGGTGTTATTATCGAAATCAACGATAATCCCAGCCTAGATTATGGTATAGAGGATGCAATACTTGGAGATGAACTATATTACCGAATTATCAACGAATTTGTTCGGAAATTGGAGTCTAAACACCACTAGCCATTGGAAAAAGAGGTTGCCATACGAAAAGTACAGAAGTCCGACTTGCTGTATATAGTTAACATTGAAAGGGTTTCGTTTGGCAAGGATGCTTTTTCGTTAAGGCAGTTCAAATATCTTCTTCAAAGTTCGAACTGCTATTTCTTCTCAGCAACATTAAATGGAATACCTGTTGGCTACCTAATTCTTTTAAAAAGAAAGGGCAGTAAAGCCCTTAGGATTTATTCCATTGCCATCGATTCCAACCATCGGGGTAAAGGAATAGCATATCGGCTTATCGAACTGGCAAAAAAAACAGCTGTTGAGGCTGATTTCAAAAGACTTACCCTTGAGGTTAGCGAGATTAACCATGCTGCGATCGACCTTTACCGAAAAGTTGGATTTATACCAATTGGAACAAAACCCAACTACTATCACGATGGATCGAGTGCCCTGCTAATGGCAAAAGGACTTTAATTGTTCACAACAAGTTTTTTTCAAACAAAAAAGGTGCATCAAGCGCCCTCTGTAGCCCTACCAAGAATCGAACTTGGATCTACGGTTTAGGAAACCGCTATTCTATCCATTGAACTATAGGGCCAGTTAATTGATGTATATCGACTGATGATTTGAAATTTCTGATGTAATCGCATCAAAAACAGCATTTCATAAATCGGTTGGCAAAAGTAATCCTTTTTTGGTTTTTCGGCAAATTTTATTTTTCTTGGTCTGTGGTTTTAACTTTTACCCATTGTATCGGTCTAAATCTCTAAATCAATCTCTTCAAAAACAACCCTTACCATCATGAAAAAAATCATTTCACTCCTAGCATTTTTTTATATTATTAATGCCCTTTCAGCTCAGGATATCCTCATTAACAACTGGTTGTTAACTGGCGGAATCTCAGTAAGTGAGCCAGCAATGGCAGAAACTGAAAATGTTAAAGGGGACAAATTCAAAACTACTGATCTGCTTAAAATGCCCCTTTTCAATATGGGAAAAATAACCCCACAGGCAAACAACCAAATTCCTGGATTGGGCATTACCTGGATTGAAAAAACGGTTGAATCGGACAGCTCCTTGTACTTCAACATTTCTGGTGGGGGCTATCGTATTGCATTGGTATCTTCTTACATCCAAACAGAAAACTTTTGGAAGGGCATGCTGGCCATTGAATCGACGTTACCCTTTGAGGCATTCGTTGCTAACAACAAAGTTTCAGATCGTTATAACGCCAGCACCGAGGCAAAAGTAGTTTCAAAGGAGGTAACCTTGCTCCCTGGTAAACATAGGTTAATGCTAAAATTTCTGGTTCCCGATACGCTCACCTCTACTTCAAGGTTGAAAGCCTACTTAAAACCCTCTGATAATTTCTTGCCCGAAGGGATTGATATTTCTACAAATCCCAAAGGTCCCAAAACCATTAATCATCTTCTTGAAGGGCCGAAATTATCGGGCATAAGTGTTTCAGCAACAGGTGAAATGGCGATTATAACTATTTTGGAGATTGACACCAAAACAGAAAAAACAAACTATCTAAGAAACGTTGTACGCTTAAGCGATGGCCGACTACTTGCAACCTTCAGGCAATCGGAAGTTTCTCAAATCAAGTGGATGCCAAAAGGCAATAAACTCTCCTATTTATTATCGGGTAATGTTTGGATATATGATTTCAACAAGGGTAGCGAAGTTGAAGTATTGAGGGGATTGAATGAAATTTCGAGCTATACCTGGAGCCCGACTGAGGAATTTATAATCTACCACGTTTCTGAAAAAGACGATAGCCAGAAAGGGGACGTAAAGCATATGCTGACTATTGAGGACCGACAATCAAACTGGCGTAACCGAAGTTTTCTTTACATTGGGCATATCGCTTCAGGAAAGCATGAGCGATTGACCTGGGGTAATAGATCAACCTGGCTGCTGGACATCAGCCCTGATGGCAAAGATATACTATTCAGCACCTCACGAGAGGACTATACTGAAAGACCCTATCGCCGCCAATCTCTCCTACGCTTAGATCTGATCACCCGAAAACTTGATAGTCTTTGGATCGATAAACTTTTTGGGGTTAGCGTTTCCTACTCCCCCGATGGAAAAAAACTTCTTGCAACCGGGGCTCCCCTTGCCTTTGGCGAAGTTGGTATGAACGTTAGCAATAATAAATTGCCCAACGGGTACGATACACAGGCATATATCTACGACATCGCCACAGGAGAGGTTGATGCATTTACCCGCAATTTCAACCCGACCATTAACAGCACATATTGGTGCCCAATAACCAATAACATCTATCTGAACACGGTTGATCAGGATTGGAATACTGTCTACGAGTATAACATTAAAAATAAAAAGTTCTCTCCACTAAAGCTGAGCGAGGAGATGGTTTCCATCGATTTTGCTCGCGATAAGCAGTTGGCTGTTTATACTGGCTCGGGCATGAACTCCTGGCCAAAGGCCTATGTTTACGATTTCTCTACAAAAAAATCGAGGTTAATTGACAATACCGATGCAGTGAATTATACTAACGTTACGTTTGGCGCTACAAAGGAGTGGTACTTTACTTCAAGCCAGGGACAAAAGGTAAACGCACGATACTACCTTCCGCCCAATTTTGATGCAAGCAAAAAATATCCTGTAATTGTATACTACTACGGCGGTACTACGCCTGTTGGAAGGGATTTTGGCGGCCGTTACCCAAAAGAACTTTACGCAGCTCATGGCTACGTTGTTCTAGTGCTTCAACCATCGGGTGCCATTGGGTTTGGTCAGGATTTCTCGGCAGAACACGTTAATGCTTGGGGAGAAATAACGGCAGATCAGATAATTGAAGGAACAGAAAAGTTCATAACGGAACATTCTTTCGTTGATGAAAAGAAGGTGGGCTGTATCGGTGCATCCTATGGCGGTTTCATGACCATGTATCTGCTCACCCGCACCGATATTTTTGCAGCAGCTATCTCACACGCAGGAATAAGTTCAATATCAAGTTACTGGGGCGAGGGTTACTGGGGTTACTCCTACAGCGCCGAAGCAAGCGCCAATAGCTTTCCATGGAACAACCATGATTTGTATGTAAACCGAAGCCCACTCTTTAGCGCCGATAAGGTTGTTACTCCATTACTGCTTCTGCATGGATCTGATGACACCAACGTTCCGGTAGGCGAGAGCATTCAGATGTTCACTGCGCTTAAACTTCTGGGGAAGCCCGTTGAGTTGATACAGTTCGATGGGGAGAATCACTTTATTGTTAAGTATAACAGAAGAGTACAATGGAATAATACAATATTAGCATGGTTTTCCATGCACTTAAAGGGCGAGGATGCGTGGTGGAAGGATCTGTATCCGTTTGGTAATTACTAATAATCATAATAAAGAATGAAGAGAATTATTTTTCTGCTAATGTACTTCTTAAGAATTGGAAGCCTAGATGCTCAAACTGTTATAGAAGTAGAAGGAAATGTTTCAGGAATATGGGAAGCTGATACCATTAAAGTATTGTCAAACCTAGTAGTTCCAATAAATGAAAATCTAACAATTAACCCTGGTTCAGTTATTAAGTTCATGGGGTTTTACACCTTGGATATCAAAGGGAGCATTCATGCCATTGGCATGCCAAACAACAGCATTACATTTACCGTTTATGATACAACAGGATTTACTGATTACGCTTCAAAAAGTGGTGGATGGAACAGAATTTTACTCGTTGATCAACCTGAGAATGCAGACTCAACCATATTCGATTTCTGTAGCTTTGAGTATTCTAAAACCGACACTTCTCAACTACATGGTGGGGTTCTATTCATCGACAGGGCTCACCGGGTAAGAATTAGCAATTGCACATTCCACAATAACAAAGCTTATGTTAATGGTGGTGCAATTTTTTTCACGTCCTCCAAGGCAATAGTAAAGAACAATCTGTTCACCAAAAATTCATCGGGAAATGATGTCGATTGGGGATATGGTGGAGCCATATGTAGCGTTAACTCCGATGTTCAAATCAGCCGAAATTCATTTATCGAAAACTCCTCAACAGGTATTGGTGGCGCGTTTAGTTTTGAGTTCATTGCGCCTTGGTGCGATGCAAATATATTTGAAAACAATTATAGCCCTCTGGGAGGGGCCATTAGCGTTTTAAGAGCAAGCGGCGGAGCTATTACAAACAATCTTATCGTTAACAACCAGTCTCTGTTCTTTGGAGGTGCAATTGCGCTTGTTTCGGGATCACCTGTAATCCTAAATAATACCATCGTTGCCAATCATTCTACGTATGGAGGGGGACTTTATTGTAATGAGGAAAGTAACCCGCAAGTTATCAATAACATATTTTGGGGCAACAATGCTGATGCAGGTTATGGAAGGCAAGTCTTTATCTGGGATGCGCTTTCTGAACCCAAATTCTACAACTGCAACTTCGAACATGGGCAAGAGGATTTTGCTGCTGGGGGATATCATGGCATTTACCAAGATTGTATTGAATTAGAACCAATATTTGAAGGCAATAGCCCAACCCCTTTCGCCCTAAATGAAAACTCTCCATGTATTGACGCTGGTTTAATTGATATTGATGGTCTACCCCTATACGAATTAGATTTAGCGGGAAACCCAAGGGTACAAAATCAAAGGATCGATATTGGGGCTTATGAATTTCAGGGAAACTCTTCGATAATCTCTCCGCACACCGATTCTAATCAGCGCATAAGCATATCATATTGTGCACAAAGTGAATCTATTATCGTTTTGCTATACCTAACCAAACCTAATAAAGATGGCTTTCTTAGCATTTACAACATTTCGGGTCAGTTAATTAATCGATATCATTTAGGACCTTTGAAAAATGAAATTTATAAGGTAAAAATGCCATTGCCAAGGTTCGTTTCTAATGGAATCTATGTTGGATTTTTCTTTTCGGGAAATGAAGTTATGTCAACAAAATTTGCTGTAACCCGATAGAAATTCAAAGAAAATAATTCTTTTTCATTATTTTTCGTTACGATTTATTATTTTGGTTCTACTGCAAATTTTGTGGAAAGGTTTAATTTTGGGAAATGGACTTTACT
>CAZDXY010000114.1:0-11150 GCA_964509385.1 uncultured Rikenellaceae bacterium | reverse complement strand
TCAGGCAAGACAGATTGCCATGTACTTCTCCAAAAACATGACCAAATCATCACTATCTACCATTGGTAGTTTAATTGGAGGTAAGGATCATGCTACTGTACTACATGCATGCAAAACTGTAAATAATCTTATCGATACAGATAAGCGATTCAAAAGTCAGGTGGAAGATATTGAACGCAAATTAAAACTCTAAAAATTCCTTTTTTACATTGATAGCAACCCTTTGATTTAATTCTACATCAAAGGGATTTTTTTATTATGTTTATTTCCTCCTCTATGCACAAAAAAATAGTGACCGATTTAAAAACAAGATTACCATTCAAAAAAAAAGAAGCGATTGATACTTTTATGATTCTATTTCGTCAGATAATTTGACGATAAAGAAAGGGTTTTCTAAATTCTCCTTGTTGTAAATCAACCTTTTACCATCTTCAAGTGAAAGCACTTTACTCCCTGCATTTTCAGCAATTGCCTGACCAGCAGCGGTATCCCATTCGGTAGTTTTTCCAAAGCGGGGGTAAACATTTGCTTGCCCTTCGGCAACCATACAAATTTTTAAAGATGAACCTCTGGGTATAGTTTTTACTTCGCCATGAATCAACTTCTGTTTGTCGATATACTCCTGTGTTTCTATTGAAGGATGCGACCGACTTGTTACAATAATAAATGCTTTATTATCTTTGGGAAGAGGTAGTTTTGGAGTTTCACACATTAATTCTTCTAAACTTGAAACTCCCTGCAGTTCTTTGGTGAAATTATCAACTTTATACGATCCAAAGTTCTGAAGACCAATGTATAATTGTTCAAGTACGGGTACATAAACTACGCCTAATATTGGATATCCGTTATAAACCAGAGCAATATTTACGGTGAATTCTCCATTGCGCTTGATGAATTCTTTAGTTCCATCCAGAGGATCAACTAACCAGAAGTACTCCCAACCTTTTCGTTCTTCGTAAAGTATATTTCTACCTTCCTCGCTCAGAACAGGAATGCGGGTTTTAATGAGTGACTCAACGATCTCTGTATTTGCTTTCCTGTCGGCTAATGTCAATGGCGTGGCATCCGATTTGAGATTTACCTGAAAATCATCGGAATTATATACTTCCATAATTAAAGCACCTGCTCTATAAGCCGTATTAATGGCCATTAGTAGCAGATGCTTTAGTTCTGTTTCTTCAATCATTTAATTCTACCTTTTGTTGAAATGAATAATTACAAAACTTAAATCATTTCCCTGTGATTAAGATTATTTTAGCCTGCTTTTAAATGGTAGAAATGTCATAAAATCAGCATGGTGAACAACATAAGCTTCAACTGAACGCTTAATCATGTCGCCTTCGCCTGCATGAGCAGCAATGATATGGCATACTGATGCGGGTAATCCACATTGCTCTGCAAGTGCAACACCAGAAAAAGGATGACGTAAGTATTCACCATACTTACTCTGAACAGCTTTTCCATTGCCATCCAATTCATATTCGAGTAGCTTCCCCACATCAGCAAGAATGGCTCCTGAAATCAAAACGTCCATATCAAATGGCAATTCATCACCAAAAAACTCCTTCATTTTAAGACCACTCTCCTTGGCAATATGAACTACAGCACGTTTGTGATCCATAAAGCTTACCTTTAAATCGGGGCCGCAAAGAAGGGTGAACGGAATGGTTCTTAGATCATTTGGCGTAAGAACACTACGCTCAAGCGCAAGCTCCCACGTTTTGGCAGTTTTTTCACGCAACTCCCTATTTTCAATCCAGTCTATCTCGGGCCACAATTCTCTAATATCCATAGTTGTAATTTATTATTAGTTAAAGTTTTGAAATGATTGCATCGGCCATTTGTTGTGTTGTGGCAGCTCCTTTCTTAATCACATCGGGTCTACCTGACATCTTCATCATATCATAGGTGCGAACTTTGCCTTCGGCAACCACTTCTGCAATGGCCCTGCGAATTTTTGATGCAATAGCTTTTTCATCAAGATACTCTAGCATAAGAACAGCTGCCTCAATCATTGCGATGGGGTTAACAATGGATTGTTCATAGTCGGCATACTTGGGTGCAGATCCATGAGTGGGTTCGAAAACTGCTACGCCGGTTTCGCCAAATTGAGCACTGGCAGCAAATCCCAAGCCACCTATTAACCCAGCAAACCCATCCGAAACAATATCGCCAAACATGTTGCCTGCAACGATTACGCTATACGTTTCTGGATTTTTGGTAAGCCACATCATTTGAGCATCAATATTGGTATTCCAGAGTTCAATCTCGGTGAATTCCTTCTTTTGCAGTTCCTGTGCTAATTTGTACATCATACCCGAAGTTTCGCGGATAACATTTGGCTTTTCACAAACAGTAACGGATTTGTATCCAAATTTCCGAGCATATTCAAAGGCTGCTCTAAGAATACGTTCAGTGTACTTTTTGGTAAATATGCGCGTAGAGACTGAAAGTTCTTCCTTAGGGCACCACCCAAAATTTTTACTAAATTTTGGATGAGTCATCAAGGCATCATAAACCTGAGTAGGTGGGTTGGTCCACTCTACACCCCCATAAAGACCTTCGGTGTTTTGACGGAAAATGGGTACATCAATTTCTGGTTCTTCAATAGAATCGCCCACACCACGACGAATAAAGTTAAGTGGGTTGCCTTTATAAGTTTTACAAGGACGAAGGCAGATGTCTAGCTTAAAATGCTGACGAAGTCCAACGATAGGACTTGAGTAAACCAGACCCTTGTCTTGAAGTTCAGGTGCAAGTTCAGCAAAAGCGTCATCTTTTGGTTTAGAGGTAATAGCGCCGAAAAGGCCAATCTTGTGTTCCTCAAGGAGTTTTAAGGTTCTTTCAGGAAGAGGATTTCCTTCTTTACACCAAAATTCCCAGCCAATATCGCCTTCTACGTAGTCGGCATCAAAGCCAGCGGCTTTTAATACCCTAATAGCTTCTTCAAGTACCACTTTTCCGATACCATCGCCAGGCATCGCAACAATCGTTCTTTTTGCCATGTTTTAGTTTAATTAATTGTTTAACAAATTGTTCAAATCACTTAACTTTTTTCTATCTTTTATTTTTTTCAAGGTTGTTCATTTAAGGTAAAAATGTAAATATAATTACTGTTGAAACTTTTATAATTTTGGGTAAAAATAAGTAAAAAAATAGTGGAAACAAGCAACAAAAAAATAATCTCAATTCTTGCATAGCAGCTTTTTATATGTTATGTTTACCCACTCTAAAAACGGAAAAAAATGAGTGAAATTGTTAGTTTAAAACCAGTAGAGGTATGGAAGTATTTCAATGAAATTCTTCAAATACCCAGACCCTCCAAAAAAGAAGAAAAAATTATTGAGTATCTCATTGATTTTGGTAAAAAGCACAAACTTGATACTACTCGTGATGAGATTGGTAATGTTCTCATCCGAAAGCCTGCAACAAAAGGGATGGAGAGTATTCAATCCGTGGTTTTACAAAGCCATGTTGATATGGTTTGTGAAAAGAATAGCGATGTTGATCACGATTTTAATGCTGACCCCATAAAAGCATATGTTGATGGAGAATGGGTAAAGGCAATGGGAACCACTTTGGGTGCGGATGATGGCATTGGCATTGCGGCTCAGCTTGCTCTTCTTGCTTCAAATACGATTAAGCACGGTCCGATTGAATGCTTATTTACCGTGGACGAAGAAACAGGTCTTACCGGCGCTTTTGAGATGAAACCCAATTTTTTCAACTCCAAAATTCTTATCAATCTTGATTCCGAAGACGAAGGAGAACTATTTATTGGATGTGCTGGAGGTATTGATACAACTATTACTTTTGCCTATGAACTGGAAAAAGTTCCAAGCGATTATAAAGCCTACAAACTATCTGTAACTGGTCTTAAAGGTGGCCATAGTGGCGATGATATTGATAAAGGGCTTGGCAATTCAATAAAAATAATCAATAGGTTTTTATGGAAGGGTACCAATAAATTTGATCTGCGTTTGGCTACCATCGATGGTGGAAATCTTCGAAATGCTATCCCTCGCGAAGCGTTTGCCCATTTTGTGATTCATGAAGCCGATGAGGTTGGAATGCTGGAGATGCTAAATGTTTTTATTAAGGATATTTATGGAGAATTACAGGCTACAGAGCCAAAGTTAAAGATTGCCATTGAAACAGCCGCTATGCCCCAGTGGGTAATCGATGAGCCAACCCAATACGATTTGCTCAATTCGCTTTATGCATGTCCCCATGGAGTAATTGCCATGAGCAGGCAAATCCCCGGACTTGTTGAGACCTCAACAAATCTTGCTTCTGTAAAGTTTATTCAGGATAATCAGATTTTGGTAACTACAAGTCAGCGAAGTTCAATTGATTCTGCAAAGATTGATATTGCAAGCATGGTTGAGAGTGTTTTCCGTTTGGCAAATTCCAATATTGTTCACTCTGGGGGATATCCAGGATGGACACCCAATACTGATTCGAAAATTCTGAGAATTACAAAGAAAGCTTACACAAAACTTTTCAGTAATGAGCCAGTTGTAAGAGCTATTCATGCTGGGTTGGAGTGTGGCCTTTTTCTGGAAAAGTATCCTCAATTAGATATGATCTCCTTCGGCCCTACCATCAAAGGTGCCCATTCACCTGACGAAAGACTTGATATAAAGTCTACCGATAAGTTCTGGAGGTTACTTCTTGAGGTACTTGAGAATATTCCCAAAGGATAAGGAGTTTATTCAATTATTTGTAAATTTTTTGATTTAAGTTTAGTGCATTAGGGTAAAACCAAAAGTGCTACCCTCATTGAGTGTGCTTTGAACCAGCATTTTGCCCCCGTGCTTTTCAACAAATTCCTTGCAGAGGATTAAACCAAGCCCTGTACCCGGTTCGTTTGCCGTACCGGGATTCCTTAATTTTGAATCAATTTTAAAGAGTTTTTCCAGATCTTCCTCTGAAATACCAATACCATTATCCTTAACAAATAGGGAAATACCATTTTCGATGGGTTGGCTGAAGATGGAAATATTACCCCCTTTATGGGTAAATTTTACAGCATTGCCTAACAGGTTACGAATGACGGTGGCGATCATATTTTCATCAGCATGTATAATTATCTCCGAATCCAGCTGATTTTTGATTGCAATATCCTTTAGTTGGGCATTCCACAAAAGGACGTTGATAGCATCTTTTACAATAACATTCAGAGATATACTTGTGGGTTTGAACTCTAGCACTCCAATCTGAGATCTACTCCATTCAAGCAGATTCTCTAGCAAATTAAAAGTACTTTCGGCTAAATGTGATATTTGCTTTAGTAAGTGTTGCTGCTCTTCTTTGATCATAATGGAAAGTTTTAATTGAAAAATTTCCATTAACCCCATAAATGCCGCAAGAGGATTCTTTAAATCGTGTGCAATAATTGAAAAGAATCGGTTTTTTGTTAAATTTATTTCAGCCAGTTCAATGTTTTGTTTTTCGATCTGTACATTTTTTTCCCTTAGCTTCCTGTTTGATAAAACCTTAAGTCTATAGTTAAATAACAGAATAGCAACAATTAGTAAACTCAGCAAACTGATGTATGTAAAATATTTCTTTAATAGCTGATTTTCTTTCTCCTTTTGATTGACTAGGTATTTTGATTCCAATTCGGTAAGTCTTTCTGTAATTTCTTTACTATTTAGGCTATCTTTCAGAATATGTAGCTGTTTTAAGTATTTAAATGCATTTTCGAATTCACCTTTTTCCTCGTAAAGTTGTTGTAAGGAGTTGTATGCGGTAATTAGCAAGGTTATTGTATTGGATTGTTCTGCATATTCAAGGCTGAGGTTAAAATAGTATTCAGTTTTCTCCAAATCCTCTTTTTCGAAATATATAAATCCTAAGTTTTGTGCAAGATGTACAATTCCCCAGGCATTATTTGCTTTTAAGTAAAGGGATAAAGCTTTTTCGGCAAATAGAATGGCATTCTCTTCTTCATCAATAAGAGAGTAAATAACAGAAATGTTTTGTGCAGCCAGAGCAATATCTTTGGCTTCTTTGGTTTGTTCGAAAATACTATATGCTTTTTGATAATATGCTAAAGCCTCCTCGAGTTCATTTTTATAGTAATAAATATTTCCAATATTGATTATGGCTAAACCTTGATTGGAATAATTTTTTATTTTTTCAAAAACATTTTCAGCTTTCAGGTAATATTCTAATGCTTTATCATATTTTTCTAATTGAATATTTAACAATCCAATGTTATTAAATGCAGCAGCTATTCCCCCTTCGTCTCTATTTTCTTGGGCAAAATGTAATGATTCCATATGCGACTCAAGACTCTTGTCGTACTCACCCATGTAGTAGTAAGCATTACCTAAAAGTCTGTAAATGCTGGAGAAATGTTTTGTGTTCCCTTCTCTCTTAGCATTGGTTAAAGCTATATTATAGTAATCTAATGCTAGATGATAACTTCCGATTTGAGTGTATATATCACCTACATTTACAGCTTGTTCAATAATAATTTCAGTGTCCCCATGTTTTTGAGCTGCTTGAAAAGCTAAAAGCAAGTAATCAAGACTTAGGTCAATATATTCATCCTTAAATGTTGTAGCAAGACGATTTAAAGCTTGAATCTGTTCAAAACTTTTCAATGACTTAAGGGATGCTTGAACGGAATCCTGATTTATTTGACACATAACAGGAGAACCAAAAAGCATCAGAAAAGTGATTATCAGCCAAAAAAAGTTATTTATTGAACAACAATGCATTTTAAAAAAGATTTACATCGGAAAGCCTAATTATTCTTAATTGCAAGATATAGCATTTTTACTAAATGAGGGTTAATAAAATAGAATTATTATAAACTTATTTTTTTATTATAAAAAGCCCCCAGATAAAATACCTAGGGGCTACAAAAAACCTAACTAAACCAAAAAATTAACTACGATTTTTCATTAGAACTTTTATTTTAGAAAAGGTTTAATATTTAACTTTAATTTAAACTTTGCATTTTTAGAGTTTTTTTGTTGTGTATTCTGCTTCACGGTCCTTTGCAATTCTTATCCACTCTGGAACAATTATATCAAGGAAAGATTTTTTTTGTTTTTTTAATGCATTCATATCTAGTCCTATAAAGGCTTGTGCCTTTGCTTTTGTCGAAATATCTGGCATTGGAACAGGTTGATTGTAACCTAACGATGCGAGGATTCTAGCAATTTCGAGACGGGCTTCTTGTGCTCTTTCTAAACCTAAACCAATTACCCTTGAACTTTCAAAAGGAGCGTGAAAGGAAGCCCCATGGCTTGCAGCCACATAATCCCAACGCCATTGTGCTGCACGTATTAATTTTAGGGCACTTTCCATTTGTTTGTCAGTGGCCCCCTTATCCCAGGCAAATTTTGCTTCTATATGCGCTTTGGCAAGCACTTGTTCGAGGAGTGTACGGGTTTGATGAATGGCATCCTGTCGCTGGTAAACATTCCTGATTAACTTTTCAGTTTCTTCTCTATGGCAAACTTTGCAGGAATTCTCAATATTATTTAAAGGGCTTTGAATGTGATGATCTGTAAATTTTACGCCACCCTCGCTTTTATATGGCATGTGGCAGTCAGCGCAAGAAACACCTCTGTCGTAGTGCACACCAAAGCGATAAATTTCATAATCGGGATGTTGAGCTTTGAGCATGGGTGTCCGACTAAGCGAATGAACCCAATCGGTGAATCCGTACTCATCGTAGTATGCTTCCATATTCTCCATGGTAAAACCCTTATCCCAGGGAAACGTGAGGTATTTACCTTCGCCTTTGAAGTAGTATTCAACATGGCATTGTGCGCAAACCAACGATCGCATCTCCTGATGCGAGGCTTTGCTGACATCTTTTCCCTGGCGTTGAAATGCTTCTATTAGCCCCGGACGGGTTATCTGAAGGCTCATGGTAGCAGCATCGTGACAATCGGCACAGCCTATGGGATTTACTATTTCTGGTCCCAGCTGAGCAAGGGTGGCACTGTAGAATTCGGCAATCCCCATTTCCTTCATCATACGTGGAACATCAGGGCTTTTGCATGTCCAACAGGTACCGGGTTGGGGTCCATCTTCAGGTTTCATGGGTGCCCCAATGCGCAGAGAATTACGAACATCATCAATGGCATGCAAATGCCCACGACCCTGATAGTAATCCCTTGAAAACGCATACCCTGCCCAAAGCACAACAAGTTCGGGAGCTTCTTCCAGCATATCAATCTTTCTTGCACCGTAGTACTTGCTTTGAAAGGTTGTGTCGGCAGTTTTGAGGTATGTTTGGTATTGACGGGGAAAGTTCATGCCCCAAATTTCCAGCCTTGGCTCCATCTGATCGTGTTCAACCTGAGGAGTGTAGGCGAAAACCGCCTCGGCTCGGCGTTCTATAATACTTGAGGCTAACAGACCAAGAAGAAAAACAATTATCATTGTGCCAAAGAATAGCAACCACCCAACCCAGGGCTTTTGCTTTATTACTTCTCCTATTGGTTTCATTGTAGATATTTTAGGTTTTTTCTTTTGAATATCAAATTTGAAAATTGTACGATGTTGTTTACTGCATAAGATCTTTTAACCATTTGGGAACAGGGCTGTCAAGAAGAGGAACCAATGCATAGGGTGTTGATGATAAGCCTTTCACCCTGCCATGGGGAGCTTCTCTGTGGCATTCCCAGCATTTACGCTCTTTGCGTAAATCGTTGTGTCCATATTCAGGTCGCATCATCCTGGGATCAGCTATCAGATTACTATGGCAACGTATACAGTTGTTCTGAACCGCTTTTGCACCTGCTTCTTTGATTTTAATTACCTGAGGTTCTGCCCTTAATGTAAATATGGTGGCATGTCTTAGCCCATCCATTGCTTTAAAGTAGTAATGGTTTGCAATATTATTGTGTGGAACATGGCAGTCGTTGCAGTTTGTGTACTCACGGTGGGCACTATGAGCCCAGGTGGAATATTCGGGTGCCATGATATGGCAATTGATACAGGTTTCAGGCCTGTCCGACAGGTAGGAGGGTGCCCTAGAAATATGGAAGGAGTATGCTCCAAGCCCAAAGAATATGCCCAATACAATAATTACTGGTAGTTTCCACTGATCGGGAGGGGTAAAAAAAATTATTATCCTTTTCATGGCAGGAGTAATATTTTCCGAAAAATAGTAAATGTATTTAATCCAGAGACTGATTTTTTTTTTCAAAAACACAATTTATACAGATTCCATATAGCATTTTTTCCATAAAAAAACCTCAAGGAGTAATCCATCCTTGAGGTTTAAGAAAATAATAAGTTATATGCTAATTGTTCTAGTTGATGTCACCAAGGGCATTATCCTCGAAAGTGTTATTGATATTATTCCAGGTGCTGTTCCACGAAAAGACGCCATAACCGCTGGATTTTCTGATGATGCAATTTTCGATGGTTAGTCCATTAATATCAATAAGGGTGATATTAGCGTTGTCGTTTTCTTTCCCGGCAAATTCTACAATGCAAAACTCCATTTTTGAGTTTGATGAAGTATTGCTGTAGAAAAATAATCCTTCCCATGCGCCGGGAGCAGGTGTTGTAGCAGCAGAAGTAAAAACTATGGGTTCATCTATGGTACCAGTAGCATTGAGCGTAGCGCTATTGAATGACCCGAATGATAACCAGCTACTGGCCGAGAATTTAAGTATTGTTCCTGCTTCTATGGTAAGGGTTTGATCTATATCAATGCCACCATCGATATAGTAGGGAACAGTTTGCTTTTTCCAGGTTGTGCTTGTACCGTTAAGACTTCCACCTCTAACCTTTATGCCGTAACCTGATTCGCAAGCGATGGTGTTATTACTTCCTAAAGTATGAACAGCCTCACTTGCAATGTCAATGGCATGTGTGCCAACATTCTCAATGGTATTCCCATTAAAAGCTACGAAACCATCAAGGCTATAAATAGCGTTTTTCTTAGAATCACTTACCTTACAATTGTTGAAGGTAATCTTTGCATCGAAGTTTAGGGCAGGGTAATTATCCTGTCCGGCATATTTTATTTCGCAGTATGTCATGGACGAGTTTGAAAGGGTATTCCCGTAAAACCACAATCCCTCCCATGCACCCGGTGCTGGGTTAGAGGAATAGGATGTGAAAATAATTGGATTTTCGGCTGTTCCATTTGCGGTTAGGGTTACATTATCTGTTCCACCAAATTCTAACCATGTACCTGATTTAAATTTGATAACAGTTCCCGGTTCAATGGTAAGATTGGCATTTACTGAAACGCCATACTCAATAACATAGGTTTTTGAGCTAATCCAAGTGGTTGATTCACTGATATCCTGATCCACAATAATAATATTGCCATTATCAGGTTCTTTCTCTTCGCACGATGTAAATGAAGCAATAACTAGCATCGCTAGCGGTAAATAAAAATTTCTTTTCATAAAAATATTAAGTTAATGTTAATAAATAGTAGGATATAATAATGGTTCGGATTAAACAAATATCGTGCTAGACATTTGATTTGAATTAGTTTTTTTCTCAATAATAGCACCTATTATAAAAAACGTTGTATTTCATTGTTTTAAGGGATTTTTTGCAGCAATGAGCAATTTAATATTAGGTAAGTGCAATTAAATCAACGCTTTAATCTTCTGGTGCACAAAGTCGAAGCAAAAGTTCTCCAGTTCATCACGTAGTTGAGAGTATACTTTAATCTTCTCATCTTCTGGAAGATTCATTGCCGAAACATTAGGAAATGGGTACTCGTAAATTTTTGGATTTCCTTTGAAAATGGGTAGTATTTGGATAATATCGGCACTTAACGCGATCACATAGTCGAAACTTTTTTCCACAACTTGTGCAATGCCTTTGGATTTATAGCTCGAAATGTCAATAATGGCTTCGCTCATGGCGTTGGCGGCGTATAGGTCGAGTTTGGAGGGGATTATTCCTGCGCTATACACTTCCACTGCTCCCTTTCCGTAGTATTTAAGCCATCCTTCGGCAATCTGCGAACGGCACGAATTCTTTTCGGATATGAGTAGGATGCTCTTCATTTATTCTTTATTGTAGCCTGCTTAATTCATAAACTTTGTGTTTTCTTTGTGCCTTAGTGACTTAGTGGCAAGTGTTTTTTCGCCACAAAGACACCAAGACACTAATTTTCACTAAGATGTATTTATTTATGAATT
>CAZDXY010000113.1:0-11383 GCA_964509385.1 uncultured Rikenellaceae bacterium | reverse complement strand
CAATCAATCAATCAATCAATCAATCAATATGAACCTTTTTAAACCTCTCGAAACGCAAGACAAGCCAAGTGCTGGTAAAAATGAAAGTAAAGGATCGGAACATGTAAGAGTATTAATTATTGGTTCTGGTCCTGCTGGGTATACTGCGGCAATATATGCTGCAAGAGCAAATCTTAATCCTGTTCTTTATGAGGGACTTCAGCCTGGGGGACAACTTACAACCACAACAGAGGTTGACAATTTTCCGGGTTATCCTCAGGGAATAACTGGCCCGGAGATGATGGAAGATTTGAAAAAACAGGCTCACCGTTTTGGGTCAGATGTAAGGTTTGGAATGGCAACTGCAGCTGACCTTTCAAAGCAGCCGTACAGAGTTACCATCGATTACGAGAAAGAAATTCTGGCAGATGCTCTTATAATTGCCACTGGTGCAACGGCCAAGTATCTTGGCTTAGACTCGGAAGAAAAATATAAGGGTCAGGGTGTTTCGGCATGTGCAACTTGCGATGGCTTTTTCTATAAAGGACAGGATGTAGCTGTTGTTGGAGGTGGTGATACTGCCTGCGAAGAGGCAACATATTTGGCTGGCATTTGCAGAAAAGTATACCTTATTGTTCGTAAACCCTATCTACGTGCCTCAAAAGCAATGCAGGATAGAGTAGAAAATACTCAAAACATTGAGGTGTTATTCGAACATGTAACCAAAGAAATAGTTGGTGATAGTAGTGGGGTTAATGGTGTTTTACTCGAAAATACGAAGGGTGAAATTGTAAAAAAGGACATCACCGGATTCTTTGTTGCCATTGGACACCAGCCCAACTCTGATATATTTAAGGATTATATCGAGACAGATGAAGTGGGTTACATAAAAACCATTCCTGGAACCGCAAAAACAAATATACCTGGAGTATTCGCCTGCGGCGATGTTCAGGATAAGCATTACCGACAGGCAATTACTGCCGCAGGTTCGGGTTGTATGGCAGCCCTCGATGCTGAAAGGTACTTGGGAACTAGGGTATTTTAATAAAAAAGGGGCTTTAGCCCCTTTTTTATTAAATCTGTGCAACTTTTACTGTATCGTATTTTCCCTCAAGAAGTTTTTTGGCGCATTTGGAAAAAGCATCAATGGTAATGTTAACATCTTCCAATGTATGAACTGCAGTAGGGATTAATCTCAAAAGAATTTGCCCTTTGGGTATTACAGGATAAACCACAATGGAGCAGAATATACCGTAATTTTCACGAAGATCGAATACCATATTAGTTGCTTCGGGAACGTTACCACGCATATAAACCGGTGTTACAGGGGATTGAGTTTTCCCAATATCTAAACCTGCTTCCTTAAGTCCTTTTTGAAGAGTATTGGCAATTTCCCACATCTTTTCAAGATATTCCGGGTGGGCTTTAATAAGTTCCAATCGTTTTAATGCACCAATAACCATGGGCATTGGGAGTGATTTGGCAAAAACCTGTGAACGTAAGTTGTAGGTAAGATACATTATAATATCTTCATCGGCAGCAACAAAACCTCCAATACCGGCCATGCTTTTGGCAAAGGTGGCGAAATAAACATCAATCTTATCCTGTACACCAAAATGTTCTCCAGTTCCTGCGCCTGTTTTACCCATGGTGCCAAATCCATGAGCATCATCAACCAGAAGACGGAAGTTAAATTCATCTTTAAGATCAGTAATCTCTTTAAGATTTCCTAGATCACCAGCCATCCCAAATACACCTTCGGTAATTACAAGGATTCCACCTCCTGTTTTCTCTGCCAATCTTGAGGCATGACCCAGTTGCTTGCGAAAACCTTGCATGTCGTTATGAGGATAAACAAACCGTTTACCAGGAAACATTCGGAGTCCATCGATAATACATGCATGTGATTCTGAATCGTATACCACTACGTCATTTCGAGTAAGCAGGGAGTCAATAATGGATACCATTCCTTGGTAGCCATAATTTAGCAAGTAAGCGGATTGCTTTCCAACAAAATCGGCAAGTTTCTCTTCAAGTTCCTCATGCTTTCTTGTTTGCCCACTCATCATTCTGGCACCCATTGGGTATGCCATGCCATAAAGGGCAGCAGCTTCAGCATCAGCTTTGCGAACTTCGGGATGATTGGCCAGTCCAAGGTAGTTGTTGAGGCTCCATGTCAATACCTCTTTACCTCTAAATGTCATTCTAGGCTTAATTTCTCCCTCAAGTTTTGGAAAAGCAAAATAGCCATGACCTTGCTTTTGATATTGCCCTATGGGCCCCATGTTTTTTCTTAACTTTTCAAAGATGTCCACAGCAAATACGATTAGGTTATTCAATCAGTTAATTAATCTGCAAAAGTAAACTTTTTTTTGAGGAAAGTTTAGGGTATAAAAATTATTGAACAATTTTTTAATTTTGTTTTATATCATATTATCACAATACTAAAACTTTCAACTTTTTGTTTTTTTAACAGTTAGGTAAAGATTTTCTGTTTTCATTTTCCAAAATATTCAATAATCTTACTACCTTTGCTCGCTTAAATAAAGTGCACAATAATCTACAATTTTAAGTGTTTTAGTAAAAAAAGAACAAAAGTCAATGACTAGATATAAATTAATCGCTCTAATATTTATTTCTCTTTTAATCTTTTCCTGTAGTGGATTCAATAAACTTCTAAAAAGCAAGGATTACCAATTGATGTATTCTAAGGGAATGGAGTATTACGAAAAAAAGGACCATTATCGCTACACTACTTTATTTGAACAACTTGTACCAATTTATAGAGGAACACAGCAAGCTGATACAATAGAATTTTACCTCGCACAGGGTTATTATCATCAAGGAGATTTTCTGTTAGCAGGTTATTATTTTGATAAATTTAGGAGAGATTACCCTCGCAGTGTCTTTACTGAGGAAGCGGAATATATGTACGCTTACTGTTTTTATAAATCTTCTCCACGCCCTCAACTAGATCAGGAAACCTCTCATCAGGCCATTTCTGCATTTTCGGAGTTTATCGCTAAGTATCCAAAATCTTCAAAAAAAGCTGAGGTGAATGCCATAATGGTAGAACTTAAAGAAAAGTTAATTGAGAAATCTTTTATAAGCGCAAAACTTTACTATGATATGAGTGAATATCGAGCTGCAATCACTGCAATTAAAAACAGTTTAAATACATTTCCCGATAGTAAATACAGGGAGGATCAGCTTTACATGATACTTGAATCATCATATAAATTAGCTGATAATAGCGTACCTAGCCGTCGTCGTGAAAGATTCCAGAATACTATTGATGAATACTATAACTTAATCAGCGAATTTCCTGAAACAAAATACCTCAAAGATGCTGAGCGTATGTACAATAACAGTGTAAAATCAATTGAAAATAAATAATAATTTTTAAACCATGGACTTCAAAAAAACAAATGCTCCTTTAAGTACCGTTACTCAAGACATTACCCAACTTGATAAGGATACTGAGAATATTTATGAAACAGTAAGGATAATTTCCAAACGGGCAAATAAAATTTCTCAAGAAATGAAGCAGGAGCTAAACCGTAAACTTGAAGAGTTTGCTTACTACACCGACAATCTTGAAGAGGTTTTTGAGAACAGAGAGCAGATTGAAATAAGCAAATTCTACGAAAGACTTCCAAAGCCTGTTTTAATTGCTACCAAAGAGTTTCTGAATGATGAACTTTATTTCAGAAAAGTTACAGAATCAGAAGATAATCATTAGTAGCACTTATGTTAAAGGGGAAAAATATTCTGCTGGGAATAACTGGTAGCATTGCTGCATACAAAGCTGCCTCGCTTGTACGACTTTTAGTAAAAGATGGGGCTAATGTTAAAGTGCTAATGACACCCCTAGCTAAAGAATTTATTACTCCTTTAACCCTTGCAACCCTATCAAAAAATCCAATTCTTGTTGACTTTTTCAATCCGGAAAATGGGGATTGGAATAGCCATGTTGACCTGGGAATATGGTCCGATCTTTACATTATAGCCCCTGCTTCGGCAAATACTATTGCCAAAATGGCAAGTGGAGTGGCCGATAATCTATTGCTAACCACCTATCTTTCGGCAAAATGCCCTGTGATGATTGCTCCTGCCATGGATCTTGATATGTATCAGCATCCAACAACACAGAAAAATATTGAAACGCTAAAAGGATATGGAAACATAGTAATTGAGGCAGCAACTGGAGAATTAGCCAGTGGTCTTACTGGCAAGGGTAGGATGGAAGAGCCTGAAAATATCTTCGGTTTTATACAAAATTTTTTTTCAGTTGACCAATCGTTGAAGGGAAAAAAAATATTAGTAACATCTGGTCCAACCCATGAACCATTAGACCCTATACGTTTTATTGGAAATCACTCATCGGGGAAAATGGGAAAACATGTAGCCATGGAGCTCGCATTCAGAGGAGCCGATGTGATTTTTATTACTGGACCTGTTAACGATTTACCCAATCACCAAAATATCCGCATTGTTTCTGTTGGTACAGCAGAACAGATGTATTCTGCTGCCATTGATATTTTTGCCAAATGCTCAGCAGCAATTCTAGTTGCAGCAGTAGCTGACTTTACACCCAAGCAGGTACAAAACCAGAAGATCAAACGCAAAAGCGAATCTTTAAGCATTGAGTTAACCCCTACACGTGATATCGCTCAGGAATTGGGAAAACTCAAGAAAAAAAATCAAATCCTTATCGGATTTGCACTCGAAACAGATAACGAACAGGATAATGCTTTATCCAAACTCAAGTCTAAAAATCTTGACCTTATTGTCTTAAATTCATTGAGGGAGAAGGGAGCCGGTTTTGGTGTTGATTCCAATAAGGTTACCATGATTAATAGAGATGGGACCATTACTCCTTTTGAACTTAAGCCAAAAAAGGATGTAGCTAAGGATATTGTCAATAAATTGGTTGATATACTCAGATAGAATTTCCATTTTAATATCTTGTAGCCATGATATTTTTTCGAAAATTGGTTTTTTTTATTGTCTTTTTGCTTCTCCCATTAATTAGTTTTCAGCAGGAGTTGAGGTGCAATGTACAGATAAATGCACAAAAAATTCAGGGCACCAATCGGCAGATGTTTCAAACAATGCAGACCGCAATTTATGAGTTCATGAACAATACCAACTGGACCAACCATATTTATGGACAGGATGAGCGTATTGAATGCACCATAATGCTTACCCTGAACGAGCAACTAGGCTCCGACGAATATAAGGGAACATTACAGATACAATCGCGTAGGCCAGTTTTTGGTACTTCATACAACACTGCAATGTTGAATATGGTTGACAATAATTTGCATTTTAGGTATATTGAGTATGATAAGCTGGAGTTCTCCGAAACCAGACATATTAGCAATCTTACTTCCACTTTGGCATATTATGCCTATATTATTCTGGGTTTTGATTATGATTCCTTCTCCTATCTAGGAGGTAGTGAGTTTTTTCAAAAGGCCGAACGCATTGTTAACAATGCGCAGAATGCGCAGGAACGTGGATGGAAAGCATATGAGGGGAATAGAAAAAATAGATATTGGCTGGTTGAGAACGTACTGAACGATAAGTACAGACCTCTTAGAGAGGTTTACTATCGCTACCATAGGCTTGGACTTGATAGAATGAGCGATAAACTTGTTGAGGGAAGATCAGAAATTGCTGAAACACTCACTAATATTCAGCGAGTTTTTCGCGATAAGCCAGATCCTTACATGTTTTATCTTCAAATATTTTTCGATGCCAAAAGCGATGAACTGGTGAATATCTTTAAAGAATCATTTCCAGCCGAAAAGACAAGAGTTGTAAATATTCTTACTGAGGTTGACAATGCTAACGCATCGAAGTACAACCGAATAAATACCGAAGGAGGAAGTTCAGGTAGATAAGGAGTCACTAGGATAATCCCAACAATGCTTAAACGTCTTCAGATAGAGAATTACGCTTTAATCGATCACCTCGAAATTGAATTCCATGAGGGGTTGAATATTATTACGGGGGAAACAGGAGCAGGAAAATCCATTATTCTGGGTGCACTTGGATTAATTCTTGGTCAACGTGCAGAAACAAACATCCTTAAGGATAAAACAAAGGGATGTATTGTTGAAGGTTTATTTAATATTACAACCTACAATCTACAACCTTTTTTTCAGGAAAATGACCTCGATTACTACGATAGTACTCTGATCAGGAGACAAATAACCCAAACTGGAAAATCAAGAGCTTTTGTTAATGATATTCCGGTAAACCTCACACTCCTCAAGAATTTAGTGGATCGGATTATCGATATTCATTCCCAGCATGAGAACTTATTACTATCCGAAAGTTCTTTTCAACTTTCAGTTGTCGATTCCTACGCTAATATTACAGACAAGGTAAACTTCTACAACTCCAAATTCCAGCATTTTAAATCATTATACAACGATTTAATCGAAATAAAGCAAAAAGCCTCAAAGGCAAGTAGTGAGTATGAATACCTTCATTTTCAGCTTAATCAGTTGAATGAGGCTAAGTTGAAAAGTGGCGAGCAACAGGAATTAGAAATGCTTCAACAGCAACTAACACATGCCGATGAGATTAAATCTGCACTTCAGGGTGCATTTCAAAACCTAAAAGGAGAGGAAACCTCTGTAATAGTTCTCCTTAAAGAAGTTGAATCTCACTTAAAGAGGATTGCCTCTTTTTTTAACCTTGCAGAATCTTTTAAAAGCAGAATAGAGAGTTGTCGCATTGAGTTGAAGGATATTGCTGATGAATTAGAGCATCATAATGAACGGGTTGAACTTGATCCCGAACAGCTTGCGTTGGTTAGTTCTCGTCTTGATCTTATCTTTTCCCTGCTTCAGAAACACAGATTGAACACCGTTGAAGAATTGATCAGCCTTCAGGAGAAGTTGAGCAAACAGGTTGAAGAAATTGAAAATTTTGATGTATATATTGATAATAAAGAGAAAGAACTAGCTCAAGTTGAAGCGGAACTAAAAAAGTTGGCACAAGAGATTAGCTCTTTGCGCAAAAAAAGTACAGTTGGATTGGAGAATAGTATCATTGAATTACTAAAACAATTGGGAATGCCTTTTGCGTCTTTCAAGGTTGAATTCAATGAGAGTGAAGATTTTCTTCCCACGGGAATTGATTTGATAACCTTCCTTTTCTCAGCTAACAAACAAATGCCTAAGCAGGAGCTTTCAAAAGTGGCTTCGGGTGGGGAGTTGTCAAGATTGATGTTAAGCCTTAAATCACTTTTGGTTAAAACCCTTGACCTTCCAACGATTATTTTTGACGAGATTGATAATGGCGTTTCAGGGGAAGTTGCCGACAAGGTAGGTAAAATAATAAACAGCATGGCATCCAATATGCAGGTTATAAACATTACTCATCTTCCTCAGATTGCCTGTAAAGGCAATTATCACTTTTTGGTCTACAAGGATAATCAGTCCGATACCACTAAAACATTAATAAGATTATTGGATAGGGAAGAACGAGTAATTGAAATTGCCAAGATGCTTAGCGGAGAAAAACTTTCGGATGCAGCATTGGTAAATGCCAAGCATTTGCTGTCGGAGAATTTTACATAAAGTTTTTTACTCTGCGTGTTGCAACATCAAACATTCAGGTTATTTTTTTGTTTATTAGTTTTTAATCCATTTTATATTTAGATCAATCAATCAATCAACCAATCAACCTGCCTTGCTCTACCTGTCGGTAGACAGGTGGTAGGCAGGTCAATCAATCAATCAATCCTATAGATATGGCATATAACTTACTAAAAGGAAAAAAAGGGATCATTTTTGGAGCACTCAACGAAAGTTCAATTGCTTGGCAAGTAGCTGAGCTTGCTCATGCTGAAGGTGCAGAGTTGGTATTAACTAATACTGCTGTAGCAATGAGAATGGGTAGTGTTAAAGAGCTTGCCCAAAAATGTAATGCTCTCCTTATCCCTGCAGATGCAACCAACGTAAAAGACCTAGAGAACCTTTTACAGCAAAGTCTTGAGCATTTTGGGGGTAAGGTTGATTTTATACTCCATTCAATTGGAATGTCGCCTAATGTTAGGAAGGGCAGAACTTATGATGATTTGGATTACGATTACTTTCAGAAAACGCTGGATATTTCAGCCATATCATTCCATAAGCTTTTACAGGTTGCCTGGAAAATGGATGCCATAAAACCTTGGGGATCAATAGTTGCTCTTTCTTATATTGCCGCACAAAGGACTCTATATGGCTACAATGATATGGCAGATGCCAAAGCTTTGCTTGAGTCCATTGCAAGGAGTTTTGGGTATATCTTTGGTAGAGAGCGAAGGGTTAGAATCAATACCATTTCTCAATCACCCACTTTAACCACTGCAGGAAGCGGGGTAATGGGCTTCGAGGGTCTAATGGACTTTACTAATCGTATGTCACCCTTAGGAAATGCTGATGCAGAGGAGTGTGCAAAGTATTGTATAACTTTATTTAGCGATCTTACCCGTAAGGTAACAATGCAGAACTTATATCACGATGGTGGGTTCTCAAGCATGGGTATGAGCAATAGGGCTATGGCAGTGTATAATAAAAACCTTGAGGAGTGTCGGGATTGTAAGTAAACCTTATATAATATAAAAATAATGCATTAAAAAAGCCCCTTAAAGGGGCTTTTGCTTTATTATTATCCTAAGTAAGATTTTAGTAGTTTACTGCGGGATGTATGACGCAACCTACGAATGGCTTTTTCTTTAATCTGACGAACTCGTTCACGGGTAAGACCAAATTTTTCACCAATCTCTTCTAAAGTCATCTCCTGACAGCTGATACCAAAGAAATACTTAATGATATCCCTTTCCCTCTCAGTAAGTGTTGCAAGTGCACGATCAATTTCCCTGCAAAGCGATTCACTAAGCAGCAATTTATCGGCGTTTGGTGAGTCACTATTGATCAACACATCAAGCAAACTATTCTCCTCTCCATCAACAAAAGGAGCGTCGACAGATACATGCCTGCCAGATACGCGTAATGTATCAGAAACTTTTTCTTTTGGTAATTCAAGCAGGTTGGCAAGTTCCTCAGGGGAGGGCGTACGTTCAAACTGCTGTTCGAATTTAGAAAAAGCCTTATTGATTTTATTGAGTGAACCAACTTGGTTGAGAGGTAAGCGAACAATACGCGATTGCTCTGCTAGTGCCTGAAGAATTGATTGACGTATCCACCATACCGCGTAAGAGATAAATTTAGCTTGCTGATCGCCTTTTTTAATGCGTTGTGCTAATTCAACCTCCTCCTCAACTGTGATAAGTTCTTCCTTGCCAATTTCTTGCAAGTACTTATCCAGCGAGGCACTCTCCCTGTTGGTAATGGATTTTGTGATCTTTAGTTGTCTCATTTTAATGTCTTAAAAATTTTTGCGAAGTTATGCCATTTTACAATTCAAGTCAAGTTTATAACATCATGAAATAATAAAAGTTGAAGTATTTGATATTTTTTTTAGAAAAACTTCAGGATTTTACACTAAAATTCATCTTGTTAAAATGCTTAATACCTCTTTTTTAATCTAAAAAAGAGAAAATAATTACGGTTAGATTGTATTCTAACCGTAATTATTTCAAATTAATATGTCAATACCCTACTTAAATCCCAATAGCGTAGTATGCTACAAGTCCATTAGGGTAAACACCTTCAATAAGAACACCACCTTTAATATTCTCTAAAGCTCTATTTAAATCATCAAGGCTATTAATGGTAACTCGGTTAACCTTAGTTATTATAAAACCTTCTTTAACGCCTCCTTCCTTTAGCTTCCCTTCGCCAAGTTTGGCAACCTGTAAACCGTGGTTAATACCAAGTTTCTGTTTAAGTTTTACCTCAACTTCTTTGAATTCTGCACCCAGTGGCTTGATGATTTCATCGGATTTCAATACTTCGAAACCGCCCCTCATGTTACGTAACACTACTTCATATTGTTTCTTTTTGTTGGCTCTATTTACCAAAATATTAATCTTGTCGTTGGGACGGTACTTGGTTATCTGCTCTTGAAGCTGATTGGGCGCATTAACAGCAATACCATTAACTTCAAGGATTACATCTCCTTCCTTAAGACCAATCTCTTCTGCGGCACCTCCCTCAGCAATTCCTGTTATAAGTACTCCCTTCAAATCATCGATCTTGTATTTCTTTGCCATTTCGGTATTTAGCTCAAAAATTGATACACCAAGCATAGCTCTTTGAACTTCGCCAAATTCAATGATGTCGAGAGCAACCTTTTGTGCAATTGATGATGGAACAGCAAATGAATAGCCAGAGAAACTTCCTGTTCGGGATGCAATGGCAGTGTTAATGCCTACCAATTCGCCCTTGAGGTTAACCAATGCCCCACCACTATTTCCGGGGTTAACCGCTGCATCGGTTTGAATGAATGATTCAATGGCATACTGATCGGCCAGGATATTGATATTTCTTGCCTTTGCGCTTACAATACCAGCTGTAACCGTTGAGTTAAGGTTAAATGGATTGCCGATGGCCAACACCCATTCGCCCAATCGCAGATTCTCAGAATTTCCAAATTTAATGAAAGGAAGATTATCTGAATTAATTTTAATCACTGCCAGGTCAGTATGAGGATCTTTACCAACTACTGTGGCTTCGAAAGTTCTTTTATCGTTTAGTGTTACCTCAATAATATTCGCTTTATCAATTACATGATTATTTGTAATGATATACCCATCATTTGAGATAATAACACCTGAACCCGCACCCATTATGGGTTGTTCTTGCTCATAACGTAATCTGGGTCCAAAAAAATAATCGAAAAATGGATTTCCAAATGAATATGCTTCAGCACTCCTTGTGGATGTGGTTTTCACGTGTACTACAGCATGAACGGTCATTTCGGCAGCAAAACTAAAATCGGTGGTTTCGCCTGTGCTGGTCAGAAACGATGTTAATGCAATTGGAGTCGAATCCTGAGGGGTTGCATATATGGTTTTTGGTTGAGGTGTAAATTGCAATGTGGCAAAGTAAACAACTATACCTCCAATTACTGCATAGAGTAATGGTAATAATATTCTCTGTGTTTTCATATCTAATTTTTTTTTTGATTTCGTATAATGAACGTTCAAATGCTATGCCTTAGGGTATTAACTACCTGAACATTAACAATGCTTAACACATTTGTCAGTTTTCCTGACAGCAATTAAGGTTATTTCATGAAAAAAATTCAGTTTTTTGGGATATGAAAAGAAAGTGGGTTTGAAATAAAAAAATTAATAGGGAAAAAACTTAAAAGGTAGGTTAACTATTTCAGAGAATGTTTCTCCTGTTTCCAGCATGTCATCATCGTTAGTTCGGTAATACCAATGGATAATAATTGTCTTTTTTTGCTTGTGAATTTCCTTTAGTATGTTTAG
>CAZDXY010000112.1:0-11437 GCA_964509385.1 uncultured Rikenellaceae bacterium | reverse complement strand
CTTCTGCTGCTTTCGACCCAATCTTTCTAAGAACGCTAGGCGACTTTTGATTGATCGACCTCCTCCTGTGGCGAACCCTTGGGATTTGGACTTCGGCTCTTTGGGTAAGCAAACCTTGCGGTTTGTACGATCGGGTTGAAACTACAACTAAGTAATGACTACTTTCTCCTTACCTTCCAGAGCAACCTTTTATCTCTCGTCTGGTTTAGCTAAAATACAACTATCTTGCATGTTTTTGCAACCTTTTATCATCGTTTTAATTAACGGAGTATCAACACAGGTTATCAACAATTGTTAATAAATCTATCTACTTATCTATGATGTTGTTAAATTCATTATTTTTCCAAAAAGAAGAGTTATTAACACTTGTTGATAAAATTAAAAGCAATTTTCGGTTAATATACTTTTTCTATACAATAAAACTATTTTTTATACCCATTCAACAAAGGTTTTCCTTCCCAGGCAAGCTCCAAAACCATCATAAAATCGTTATAATCTAACTCCTCTGGATTGTAAAACTGAGATGCATCTCCCATGGCTGTACTGGCTATTTCGGGGAGTTTTTCATGAGGAACCATCAAATTACCATCCCTGTCTTTTATTTCCTTTAAAAAACGAGCATGCCTACCCTGTGTTGCATCATGTAATTTTTGGTTTAATTCTCTTACATACTCTATGGTTCTTTGTGCTCTTTCACCTGCAGGGGTAGATGAATATACCTCTTCTCCTGCCAGAGAAAATAGCAATTCGGCGGTTAAGTGTGATGTTTTATTGAGATTATACTCCAACCCATAGGGTAAAAAAATGCTCATGCAGGTACCGTGAGGCACATTGCAAACACCTCCCGTTGCATGTCCAAGTGTATGAACCATTCCCACCATGGAATTGGAAAATGCTGCTCCAGCCAAGGCTGAAGCATTAGCCAACGCTAAACGCGTTTCCTTATCATCGGGAGTTTCAATCGCTTTTAGTATATTCTCGCTGATGAGCCTAATTGCTGTAATGGCTGCTCCATCGCTCATGGGATTCTTTGCCAGGCAAGTATATGCTTCGCAAGCATGAGTGAGGGCATCCATCGCTGTTAAAGCGGTAAGATGTGGTGGCAATGTTTGCGTCATCCTCGAATCAAGTAAAGCGATATCGGGGAGTAAGTTATACGAAACAAAACCCAACTTCACCTTCCTTCTGTGATCGGCAATAACCGCTGCAAGCGTCATTTCAGAACCTGTCCCAGATGTGGTTGGTATAGCAATGAATGGTTTCAACTTGGTCTTCACTTTTCCTGCTCCCGCATATCTCATAAGATTATCACCTCCAAGTGAAACCAAAACATTCACTCCTTTAGCAGTATCCAGAACAGAGCCTCCACCAACTGCAATTATTCCATCACACTTATTATCAAGGTAAATCTTGGCTATCTCGGAAATTGTATTTAAGTCAGAATCGGCTGGTACATCATTGAATATGATCAAATTACTCCGATTAATAGCTTCGATCACGACATTGATCAATCCCACACCTTCAACTCCCTTATCCGTAATTATCAATGGATTGTCTGATTTCAACTGGGTAAGGTATTCCGGGATCAACTCAAGGGCATTATGCCCTGAGACTACCTTTACCCTGTTACAAAACTCGTAATAACCAGGAATATGCATAAATTATAGTGTTAATTCATAAATAATCTAAAACTAATATCTAACCAATCACCACTCTTGAATAGGTAAACACTCTACTCCTTAACTTTCGGCCTAATGACATCCTTGATCTATCGGGATAACGCTTTACGCCTAACCTGGCAATAAATTTTGGTAGCAGTAAAACTTCCAACAAATCCATTAACCTTAAAACACCACTTGCAATAGGCAAATCACCCTCAACTATTAAACGATCCCTTGCTGTGGCAGTACACGATGATTCCTGAAATGTGAACATTAGAATGGCTGCCTCTAAGCTTTTTATTTTCATGGAAAGGGTTATCATTTTACCCTTGGGATTCCATCCATAGTATTGAATTTTTCCCTTTTTATTTTTACCCACAATCATGTGCGGACCATTAGGCGCAACGCATAGATCGAGCATGAAGTCGGGAGGCATTTCATCAAACTCCTTTTTTGCTGCACTATCAACCTTTGCAACTGCCTGAAAAGCACGTCCAAATATGAAAAGCAGCAAAGCAACATACATTCTTTTCAACCTCTTCTTTCCTGGCTCAATCAATGGATAATCGTTTTTTCTCATATTTTAGCCTCCAAAATTTTAATGGTAAACCTGTTGAAGAAAACTCAGGCATCTTTGCTGTGAAATTTTTCCCTGACTCAAATCGCTCACTTGAATTGCAATTCTGGAAAGAAAGTGTTCATGTGCATTAAAGACTTTTAATCCTTTCGGGAAATAATCAGACAAAGTATCAATTAGGTTTTTAATCGCTTCAACCGCTTTCTTTGCTTTTTCGTCCTTAGCCACAGAGCAAAAGTTATTTATTCCAACCAGAGCCAGCAAAATTTCATCTCTAAACTCCAGTTTTTCATCAATAATACCTTGCAGATAATGTGGTAGTAAAATACCTGATATCTTACCCGATGATACACCAGTCTCTTTTGATAAAATAGCAGAAATCAAGCTAACTAAATCACCATTAGTATTGGAAGAAATAGTGCCTGCAATAGCAATACCGTTAATCAACCCAACAATTGCATTTTTCTCCTTTTGATGCGTAACTACAACTTTCAAATTATCAACGATGAGTTGGATTGCTGAAAAAGCCATGGCATCTAAAAAAGGGTTATGCTGCGAAGATGCTAATCCCTCAATGCATTTTGCAAGTGAACCAGCAGCAGAATATACCAAATGATCCATTTTTAGAATGGGTGAAACCATCCTTTTATCCAAGCAAACAATATCAGGATACAAGTAGCCTGAATAAAATCTTTTCCCGTCAATGTTTACAGAGTTGGTTACCTCAAAGCCATCTATTTGGGAAGTGGCAACATAGACCAATGGTATTAATGGCGTTTGAATTTCCATGCATTCTCTAATCTTAATGTCATTGAGAACGAGGTTAAGAGATTTGGCAAAATCCATAACCGATTCACCGCCTAAGGCGATAATTGAATCGCATTTACGCCAACGATACAATCCGCTAAGTCGTTTTACTTCGTCAATGTTAACGTAGGGTATTGCATCATCAAAAAGTGCCCCAATGGTTATGTTGGAATCAGCAATTGAACGAATAAACCTCGTGGCATAAGATTTTCCAAATATCTTATTTGTTATAACCATTGGTCGACAAGCGTTTAAACCATCAAGTTCAACATGAATATGCTCAAGTGCACGGTTCCCTACAAGGAACTTTGGCTGAGCGAAGAATGAGGTGTTATTCATTGATGTCATTGATATTTATATTTATAAGTTGAGGTTGAGTAATATTATGTCACAATATTAATCCACTTCAATTCCTAGTTTTTTCAATGTTTTACTCGTTGGTATTCCGTTCTTATCAAATCCCCTTAAGGCATAAAACTTTTTAAGCATTTTATCCAGCGGTATTGATTTCTGCTGTTTATCGCTAATTCGAAACTCTTTTAACAACTTTTGGGGTAATGTATCATCCTTTGCGCTAATCCCCTCTCGAGTATTCATATACCTTTCGAGCACATAGACCCTTTCACCAGCTTCGAACAGCTCTTTATTGCTGATTTTTATGCCAGTAATGGCACTCCACATTTTTGTATACAGGCTATAGTCAATTAGCATTATGGCAACTGGATGCATATACTGCATAAGCAGAGCAAGTATTGGTTTTGGTGTGTACTTAACCAAAGGAGGTTCGAGCATGTATGCAAATTGGGTAAATGCACAGGTGTGCAGCGAATCGATTATCTCCTTTATGTTCTGAAGAAACTTTACATAGGCTGCTTTGCCAAGAGTTTTGTATGGCTTGAGCAGCCCGAAAAGTATTTCCTGGGCAATCACATAAGCATTAAGATGGCATCCTCCCCGGTTAGCAACAGAATATGATAATGCTTGCCCAAATGAACCACGAGGATCATAGGCAGCTAACTCAAGCCCTTTGGTATGTATGGCAAATGATTCGCCACCATACTTCTTGCTAACCGCTCTTGCTCCAAGAGCTAAATCCTTTCCTATACCATTACCATGAGCAATGTCTAAAACCGCTCTTTCAATGGAATCGAGTTTTCCAAAAGCTAAATCAGATTCAATCAATCCTTTGTTAGTGGCTTCAATAGCCCATCCTATGGTGCTTCCAGTAGAGATTGTATCCATACCCAGTTCACCACAAAGTTTTCCGAGCTTAGCCACAGCTAACGAATCAAAAATTCCAAGGTTGGAACCCATTAAGCCTACTGTTTCATATTCGGGCACAGCATAGGAATCGTCATCAAAATTGCCCTTATGACCACACAAAATTGTACAGGGTTTGCAAGTGTGATACTTTGTACTATAGGTTTTCTTGTAGTTCTCGCCCGATAGTTCCAAATACTCAGGATGTGTTCCATCGCTGAAATTATTTACTGGAAAGATATTGGCATTATTGCAAGGAATAACATTGGCTGTGGTTCCATAATCACGATAAAACACCGATGTCATCTCATTAGAGTTTATCTGCTTAATGGCCAATTTTCTTGCCTTATCAAAGGCTGTTTTTAATGCTGGTTCAATTGTGTATTCATTTCCCTGGGCCACAATGGCTTTCACGTTTTTGGAGCCAAGTACCGCTCCCATGCCTCCACGTCCCAAAAACCTATGGCCAGAAATGATGTTGGCAAATCTAACCAGATTCTCACCAGCAGGGCCAATGGCAAGCACTCCCCCAAGGTCATTAAGAGCATCCTGCGTTTCATTTGTATTCTTACCCCATAGGTTGGAGGCATCCCTAATCTCTACACCCTTTGAATTAATGAAGATATATGATTTTCTCTCAGCTTTACCTTTCAGTATCAATCCATCCCAACCTGATGTTTTAAGGCTCATTCCGAACGGTCCTCCACAGGATGCAGAAACTATTATCCCAGTAAGGGGAGATTTGGTAACCGCCGACCATCGTCCCGAACAAGGTGCTCCAGTTCCCATATAAACACCGGGCATAAAGGCTATAATATTTTCCTCAGAAAGTGGATCGATTCCAACTTTAAGCTTATCAAATAAAAACTTAATTCCAAGTCCTTTGCTTCCAATATACTTTTTCCGAATTTCATCGGAAATGTTAATAATACTTGTTTCGCCAGAGGTTAAATTAACTTCAAGAACCTTGTTGCTTGTGCCTTTTATAATACTCATCATTCAAAAAATTTAGTGTTTTATCAATCCTTCAACAACGATTGCAATGGGAGATAGCGATTAGAATTTAGATCTAAAACTTAACCGTAAGACAAATATAAAAGGAATAAAAATAATTCCAACAATAATCCAACGAAACAAATTATAATCCTGACACAGAGTAGTGTTTGGATAAAAGGCTCTGACAGATAATGATATTAATAGCTTTTAATTGTGTTGTATATTGAGTTTCTTTCCACGGGGATTTTACCCGTCTTTCTGATGAGTTCACAAATTTCTTCAACTGTCATTGTTGGGTTGGAATCTTGGGCACCAGCCATGCTATATATGCTTGTGGAATCATCAATGGTTCCATCAATATCATCTACTCCAAAAAATAATGCAAGTTGGGCCGTTTGCTTTCCGAGCATAGGCCAGTATGCTTTTATATGATTAAAATTATCAAGAAATATTCTGGTTATAGCAAAATTTTTAAGATCCTCCAGGGTATTTACCTCTCCAATATAGGCCAGCTTGTTATTCTTTGCCTTGAATTTTAAGGGAATAAAGCAGTTAAATCCTTTTGTTCGATCCTGAAGGCTCCGAAGTTGGTCCATATGATCAGCTCTATGGTTATAATTTTCAATATGACCATAAAGCATTGTTGCATTTGATGATAAGCCAATATTGTGCGCTGCTTCGTGAATATCGAGCCAACGGCTCCATGAGGATTTTTCGCCACAGATAGCCTCTCGAACTTCAGGATCAGCTATCTCTGCACCACCCCCCGGAATGGAATCTAAACCAAAATTTTTAAGCCTAAGTAATCCTTCTTTAATGCTTAACCTCTCATTCTGTATTATATAATCCAACTCAACCGCCGAAAAGGCTTTTACATGAATATTTGGCAACTCTGTTTTAATCCTTTGGATTATCTGCCCATAATAATTAAGTTTCCACTTTGGATGAACGCCCCCGGTTATGTGAACTTCGGTAACACTCTTCCCTTTATATGATTTGGCTATATTACTTATCTCATCAAGTGACATTTCCCAACTTCCCACTTCCCCAAAATTTCTTCTGTACGAGCAGAATGTACAGCTATGTATGCAAATATTTGTGGGTTCGATATGAAAATTTTTATTGAAAAAAACGTTGTCAGCGTTCTTTTGAAAGTTTAAATGGTTAGCAAGTATTCCAAGTAAGCCCAATTCAGCTTTCCGATAAAGATATATAGCATCATCGGTTGAGATACGAATACCAGCAAGCACTTTTTCAACAATGTTCTGAATAGATTCATTCATTTGAACCCTGTTAAGCAGATCCCTAACGCCATATGAATGAAATGATTCCATTATTGATAAAGATTGTTATTATTTTTATTTGATTAGAGAGTATTCGAAGAAATTTAAAAAAAAGGTTAATAACCCAAATAAAGAAAAAACATACTGAAAATATAACTAGATCTTATTAACCTTGATATAGTAATTAAATTCATTTGAATGTAGTCTTAAAATGTAAATACCTGAGGAATAATCGAAAAAGTTAAGTTCAACTTGAATATTTTCTCGATTGTTTTTAATTTCCTTATCCATTAGCAATTGTCCAGTTATGCTATATACCTTTAACCAATATATATCTGAAATAAGACCCTGAATCCTAATGTTCATCATATCACTAACTGGGTTGGGAAATACTTCTATTACAACTTCATTATTTAAAAAGTTTGATCCAGTTGGAGAACTAGTGGGCATTTGAGTATGTGTCCAAGAATGATTACTAGATCCCAAAACCCAGTTGTAATCTGCAATTCTGTGCCCAATATTAAACCAAGGATCCATATAATAAATATCATTCCCCAAACACCCATGTCCAACTACGAAATGCCCACCCCCCAGAGTCCATCCCCAACGAATAATAAATGGCCGATTAAGGTTAATTTGTGTCTGTATTTGACTATAGGAAAGAGAAGTAGAGAGATCTTGGGTAGTAATATTTGCAAAATAATTAAGGATATCTGCAATACTTCCTGAAGTGCCCCAGTTATAATTCCAATAGTTACATCCTTGATTGGGATTAACACAACAGTTAAGACTTCCAAAGTTATGCCATGTTGCAACGCTCCTAGTATACTCAGCAATTTCACACTGCTCATACACATGACCATAGTAATCCATAACGCATTTTGAAACAGCTGCCCAACACCATTGATCCATCTCCTGAATTATTTCCGGAACTTCTAAAACCTGCGATTTAACTTCTTCAGAATTAAATGCGTATACTATTAATATGGCAAGAAATACTAAACTCTTTCTAATCATTGTTGAAAATCAATTTGATAATTAATTTGATTTTTAATCAAAGGTAAAAGCTGATGAATGGAATTTGGTATTACGCTTTTACCATTTTTCCCCAAAGATATTTTTGCTGATTCTAAGGGATATGCAAAAAATTCAGGAGAGGAATCATCAGGAAAGCAAAGTAAGAAATCGCTCTTCAATTGGTAAATTCTAAAGATAATCCCATATTGTTCAGTTATGCCAATCTGTTTTTCCATTCCACCAATTTCCCTTGCTAAGGGAGCCGAACCAATTCCAACCGTTTTCCATTCTCCATTCATTTTGCTTACGTTTAATAAAATTCTGTAATCGTTATCGATCGATAGTGGTACACACCATTCGTCGGTATAGAAAAAATAGTCATGAAAATTTTCTTTTGATAATTCAGGTTCGTTAAAGAAATCGTTATTAAGTGAAATTATCCTGTAAGGTTTCCCAAAATCAACAATCTCAAATTCTTCTCTATTGTTAAAACCATATTTGGTTTCATGTCCAAATGGAATCTTATTTAGATAGTTCATATACCCAACTTTTGCAACCTTTAGTATCTCCTCAAATTGCATATCCTGAGAGTAAGCGAACTGGTAACTGAATACACAAATTATTAAAAGTATTTTTTTTATCCTCATAACTTTAAGAATAAGTTGTTAGTTCAAATATAAGCACCTTGATTTAATAAATAATCAGATTAATAATTTAATTATTGCACTCATTATTACAAGACCAAAATATTATGTCAAATGTTAGACCACAGCAAAGAATTGTTGAAAAATTAAAGGGTTAATTTTTTTCTCTGTAATTATTAAAAGGTATAAAGTACCTAATATTTATTAAGTTGGTGACTATACAAAAAAAGCTGACCATTGGTCAGCTTAAAGGATATTACTATGGTGAAAATTTACACCTTATGCCTTGGTTCATCAGATACCGTAAGCCTTTTCCGTCCTTTAGCTCTACGTGAAGCTAAAACCCTACGCCCATTAGCAGTTGACATACGCTCACGAAAGCCGTGCTTATTCTTTCTTTTTCTGTTCGATGGCTGGAAAGTTCTTTTCATCGCTATGTTCTTTAATTATTCTATTGTTTACTGATTATCAGATTTATTTACGGTATAACACCCCGCTTTTAGGCTTGCAAAAGTAGTTTATTTTTTTTAAGTCAAAAAGAAAAAAGAAAAAAAGTTATTAGGTTTTTAAAGTTTTCAATGAAACTAATTATTTTTTAAATTAAAAATGGTTATTATTTGGCAACAAAAAATCCTACCTATAAAGAGGTAAATACACTATAAACTTCTTCTTAAAGTAATCATCCTCAAAGAAATTTGAAATTTTCCATTTTTTTAAAGTCTTTCTATAGGGTGCCAACTCCTGTGTAATATCACCTCCCTTTAAAGCGATCAACCCATTTGGCAAGTGGTTATAACCACCTGGTTTCACAATACCCTTCATCCATCGCATAAGGTCTGGGATGGGAGCAACAGCACGTGTAATGGCAAAATCAAATTTTTCTTTCAACTCCTCCGCCCTCGACTTAATGGCTACAACATTATCTAAACTCAAAGTTTCAGCAACGGATTGCACTACCATTACTTTCTTTCCAATTGAATCAACCAGCGTAAAACTTACCGAAGGAAAAAGGATTGCTAAGGGGATTCCTGGAAATCCTCCGCCAGTACCTATATCAATCACCCGAGTTCCCTTGGCAAATGAAATTACTCTTGCAATCGATAATGAATGCAATACATGGTGTAACATAAGTTTATCGATATCCTTACGGGAAACAAGATTGATTTTGCTGTTCCAATCACGATAAATTGGTTCAAGCTGCTTAAAACGTTCACGTTGGATTTCTGTCAAATCAGAAAAGTACTCCTCAATAATACCCATTTCAATTTGAAATTATCAATTAATCTAAAAATGGTAGATAAAAAAAGTGATTAGTGTGTTAAATGGTAAAAACTTAGGGGTTGTGAGGGCTGTTCTTTAAAATGTTGAATAGCAATTCTCTTGCTCTAAATAATTGTGCCTTAACGGTACCCAATGGTAATGATAGCTCTTCGGATATTTCCTCGTATGAATACTCTTTAAAATATCTTAGTTCAATTAGATTTCGGTAGCGTGGTTTAAGCTTGGAAACCAGCGTTTGAATAAGCTTAATATTCTGCTCTTTAATCAAATGTTCCTCTGGATCGAGCGTGCTTGCTTGTAGATTGGTTGCAGGGCTTGAAGTAACACCCTCAACATCCTCAGATGTTTGATCTATTGAGATCAGATTTCCTTTTCGTTTGCGAATAAAGTCGATACAATTATTGGTGGCAATTTTAAATAGCCATGTGCTAAAGGCAAAATTTGGAGTGTACTGATGAATATTTTTGAATGCCTTTCCAAATGCTTCAATTGTCAGATCCTCTGCATCGCTTTTGTTATTAACCATTTTAAGTAGCATGAAGTAAATGGCATCGCGATACCGATCCAAAAGTTCAGCATAAGCCCTCTGATCACCTTTTATAGCTAGATCAACTAAAACTAGATCGGCTTTAGCCTTTTCAGAGAGATTTTGGTTTATTTCCATCTGCTTCTTTTTGGAGTAAAGCGAACAATTAACATAAGTACGAAATAAAACAGGGGTGAAAACAAATCGTAGACAAGCGAAGTTAGGAATATTTTCTTTTCACTCAAACGATTCATGGCTATTTTTATTATTATACTCATTAGTATTAGCCTAAATGCAATAACACCAGAAATATGATACGGTTTGAATTCAAGGGCTAGCATTGCAATACCAGTTCCCCAGAAACAAATCCTCGAAAAAGGTTCAAGTGCAAGCCAAAATTTAGTCGAAAATCTATAATGGGGGCTCGAATGAAGGTGTCTCTTTTTTTGGGCAAACCAGCATTTAAAAGAAGTACATGGTAAAGAACGTGTATGAGCATTATGCCTGTATTCAACCGTTGTATTATTTTTAGTGGCCACTTCATGTACAAAAAGATCATCATCGCCCGATAAAATATGGCTATGCGAAGCAAAGCCTCTATTTTTAATGAAAAGATCCTTGCGGTAAGCAAGATTTCGTCCAACACCCATATAGGGTCTTCCAAAAAGTGCAAAACTCAGGTATTGCATAGCAATAAAAAAGGTGTCGAATCGGATGAACTTATTCAACAAGCCCCTAAAAGGAATGTACCCACTATAGCCAAGAACCACTTCACTTGTATCGTTAAAATTCGATGCCATTATGGTCAACCATTGACTTGAATCGGGTTTGCAATCTGCATCAGTAAGCAACAACCAGCTATATTTAGCGGCTTTAATGCCAACAGTTAACGCCAGCTTTTTCCCATGTGTAAACTTGGAATCACGGGTAATTGTAGTTGTACGAAGGTGCTTATACTTTTCCATCAAGCGTTGAAGAAGCATGTCTGTATCATCTTCAGAACAATCGTTAACTACAATTACCTCGTATTCAGGATATTCTTGTTCAAGAACAGAAGGTAAAAAGTTGGTGAGATTTTCCTCTTCATTGCGTGCACATATAACAATTGATACAGAGGGCAAATTAGCCAAATCCTTATTCAAGGATTTTGATTTAAAAAAGGGAACTCGTGCATAAATAACTATGTAGTAGAAAAGCTGAATGATGAATGCTAATGAAAATACAAAAAACAAAGCTATTTCATAATCAGTTGTTTCATAAAGAAGAAAATCCACGATTTGTTATGTTTAAATGATCAGCAATTTTATTAAAGATTTTTGGGTTTGCCAAGTGATTAGCAAAATCTGTTAAAATGTTTTGATAACTATTTCTACTATCTTTGACCC
>CAZDXY010000111.1:9583-11460 GCA_964509385.1 uncultured Rikenellaceae bacterium | reverse complement strand
AGTGGCAGAAATAATAATAGCCACAAAGACACGAAGTCACAAAGGATCACTAAGAAATACGAGAATCATTTTATTCAACTGTTAATTCGCATTACTAATTAATAACAATTCTTTTGGTTAATTTGTTTTTACCATCGCTGATTGTAATCAGATAAACTCCCTTTGCCCTATCTTTCAGCTTAATAACATCCTGAAGAGTTCCATTTGTTGGGATATACTCTTTCTGGTAAACCAGATTGCCAATGGAGTTTAGTATGGTAACGTTAACCTTTTGCGATGTTAAACCGCTAATATCCAGATTAAACTCTCCGCTCGATGGATTTGGGTATAGGCTAAAGTTCCAGGGCGACATTATTTCTACGCTGGTTGGTCCCACGTTAACAACAGCGCTATCGCGAGTTGAACAACCATATTGGTTGGTTATTTCAGCCCATACATCATACCTTCCTATTCCCCAATCCGATCCAACAAACAGGTATGTTTGCTCTGTTGATCCGTCAAACCAGAGGTAACCCTCAAACCCTTCGCCTGCATCAAAAAGGTACTCTTCCAGAACAGTAATGCTAACTTCATCCGAAACCAGAATTAGTTCAGGTAAAGGATTAACGGTTATGGTAACCTCTTTTGTTACTTGGCATCCAGTGGCAGTTATGGTTGCTGTAACAGTATATGTTGCCGTCTCGGTTGGTGTAAACTCTTGTCCGTTGACCACACCGTTGTCCCAAACATAGGTATTGGCATTCCCCGTTGCGGTGAGGGTAACAGATTCTCCAAAGCAAATTTCAAAGCTATCGGGAACCTCAACCTCGGGCAATGGGTTAACCGTTATGGTAACCTCAGCGGTAGCCTGACAGCCAGTGGCTGTGTTGATTGCTGTTACGGTATATGTTGCCGTTTCGGTTGGTGTAAACTCCTCCCCGTTGATTACACCGTTGTCCCATTCGAACAGATCAGCATCCCCCGTTGCGGTGAGAGTAACAGATTCTCCAAAGCAAATATCAAAGTTATCGGGAACCTCAACCTCGGGCAATGGGTTAACCGTAATGGTAACCTCAGCGGTAGCCTGACAGCCGGTGGCTGTGTTGGTTGCGGTTATGGTATATGTTGCCGTTTCGGTTGGTATAAACTCCTGCCCGTTGATCACATCGTTGTCCCATTCGAAGAGATCAGCATCAGCGGTAGCGGTAAGGGTTACCTCATCACCAAGGCAAACGGAAAAATCTTCCGGTATTGTTATGGTAGGCAATGGGTTAACAACAATCATCTTGGGTTCTGACTCCGCCGAGGAACCTCCAACAGAAACGATTACCTTGTAGTTGCCCTCCTCGGTGGCATGGTAGGTTTTGAATGTGGCATCGGGGATTAACTCCTCGTTCCTATACCATTGATAGTTAACCCCAATGGCGCTGGCAGTAAAGGTTACATCCACAACCTCATCTTCGCAGTAACTAAGCTCATCGGTTGTTGTTATTTCAACTTCGGTTACAACCCTGCCAATATGTAGGTAAAAGCGACCCAGTGCCTCTGCAGCAGGGGTAATGGTTGCAGAATAGCTCTCGGTATTAATAATTGTGAAAACACTGGCTTCCCTATCCTCAAGCCATACAGTTATATCATCGGGCAAAGTGATTGAGGATACCGAAAAGGTAACATCTTTATCTTCGGTGATATTGTAATGCAAACCAATGGGAATAACCATTACCTCATCCCAGTTGTTGGGTAATGCCTGAACCATAAGGTTCAAATCGCTTCCTTCATCAGGCATTCTGGTGAAAAACTTGTAGTTGTTGTTTTCGCTAAAAAGTCCGGCATCATAACCCACGTCAAGGTCTGAAGTCATGTCAGCATTGAAGGCGATGGATGTTTTTAAAACCTGG
>CAZDXY010000111.1:0-9530 GCA_964509385.1 uncultured Rikenellaceae bacterium | reverse complement strand
TTTACTCCACCCTTCACTAACTTTACCCGATTTATAAAAATCTGGATTTTGGTGTGCACGCATACCTGTTTCAAAGGTAACAGATCCTCCGCCATCAGCAGCTTTTACAATAAATCCCTGGGCTAGGGCAGTATAGTCAAGCTCTAAATCGGGAATTTTATTGATTACTTCATAAATTTTATCTGAAGGATTCCAAATGTATAAACCATAGTAATTTTCATTAAGTTGATCTCCATACTTTGCCAAAAAACCCGATCCTTCTTCTACGAATTCCACGTATAATGATGAAGAAAAGGGATTTCCAATACCATTCCAACCGTAGCCCGTGCTGACAATGTTTTGGGTTACGTTTGATGCATTCAGGTTCCCTTTGAACTCCAAGGTTCCGGGTGAAGCCAATCCCACAGAGTACATTATGCCTGGTTCTAAATTTCCGGATTGTGCAAGAGTATAATACGACGACCAACCTGTTCCGGCAATATAATGCTGCATGGCATAAAGGCTTCCGTTCTGATGAATTACACCGGTGTTCTCGCTTAAGAAGTTGTTAATACTTTGCCCGGAAACCGGAGATGAGATCAGATGGAATTGAAGTTCGCCGGTTACGTAACGTTGAACTGTTGCCTGAACCCCTGTGCTATTTAAAATAACTGAAGCTGTACCAGAATTGTCAGATTCGATAAGCAGGCCATTAACGCCTCCGTTGTTAGTTAAAGTACCATTTGAAGTTATTCTAGCACCAGGGCTAACAGCCAATACACCACCTTCACTTATGTTAATAGAACCTGCACTAGATGTAGTTAGCTCTGCGCCGCCGCCAATTACTAAATAATTTATTGTAATAGCGCCAGTTGTTCTTGCATTGTAAGTTTTAGAGGAAATACTAATGTAATCATCACTGTTGGGAACAACACCTGTGCTCCAATTAGAAGTTGTAGCCCAATTATTTGAACCGCTCGATACACCTAACCATTTAACCCACTGTGGCAAAAAGGGATACCCGTTGTTTTGGGATGCCTGAATTGCCCAAACCTCAAGGAAATCCCAGTCTACTGAAGTAAAAGATAGTTTAGTTTTCATTTGGGCAGTGGTCAAGGGTGTTCCATTAGACCCAGTAGCAATTCCTGAAGTTTGGGAGTCCCAAAAACTGTTAGTAATAACACCATTTGAATTTAGACTAACTAGGCCTCCTTTATTGTTACTTGCTGCTGATACAAGACCAGTTGAAAAACAATTTGTTATTTCATTATAGTTTCTACCTACAAAACCACCGGTATGATTTGATGCAAGTGTACTTGTACTTCCAGTTGATATAGAACTCCTAGAGTATGAGTTCGAAATTAAACCTGTATTGTTACCAACAAAACCTCCTGCGGCGGCCCTAAAATTGCCTACCAAAACACTCCCATAAGAGTAACTTAAGTCAATATCTCCAGTATTTGAACCAACCAATCCACCAATTGAACCACCATTAGTAGAAATCTTCTTTACCGAACCGGATGCACCACAAAAAACTATAGTACTATTATTTTCTCCAACAAGGCTACCCAAAAAATCAATGCCACTAACTTCTACACTTGAATAACTGTTAGATATCAACCCGTTGTTATCACCTGTAATTCCTCCTAAATATTTTTCACCTGCAACCTCCCCTGATACAATGCAATTAGAAATTGTTCCTCCTTGGTTCACCCCAACTAATGCGGCTACATAATCTACCCCAATGGAATAAACACTTAAAACAAGATTACGAATTTCGGCAACCTCTTCAATAAATCCAAAAAGACCAACACCTGTGCTTAAATTTTCATTCTCCTTCTCGCCTATAAATAGGTTTGAAATTGAGTAACCGTCCCCGTCGTAACTGCCAGTAAAAGGAGTCGACTCATTTCCAATTGGAAACCAACCCTGCTCATCAAACCAATCTTCAGTTTCGGATGCATCAATATCATCAACTTGGACATAGTGATAACCCCATCTCGATTCATTAACATAAATCCAGTAAAGGTTTTCAAGTATGGCAATTTCATATGGATTACCAATTGAACCATCGCCAGATGATGGTGCAGTAGGGGCTTGAGCATGCAAAGAGTTGTTTGCAACATATAAATTTGTAAACAAAACTAAAAATATTAAGTATATTTTTCTCATAGCTTTGAGTTTTAAATCGAATTAAAAAAAGACTGTAGACTAATACCAATACAACGTAATTAAGTTTCGAATAATTAGTTTTTTTTATTTACAAACAAGTTACAAAGGTAGTAACAAAAAAACAGTTACGTTTGTTATATGGTATTTAACTTATGCAAAGATAGTTCCAAAATATTACCCATCAATTACTCACGTTACTTCTAGATATATTCATATGTACGATAAATATACTTTTTGGTTTCCTGAATTTTATTAAGCTTACTATTTAAAAAATCGATTAAGAAATCGTTTTTTTGTCGTTTTAATAAGTATTAAATACATTGATTTGCTAAGGTATAAAAAAATGACCAATTAGCACAGTTTATAATTGTATTATATTTTATGGTTTTTCAAATTAGCAGATTTTATTAAAAAGAAGCAGATTATTTCCATAAACCGTTGTTATTCATTTACACAGTTTGGTCTTTTAATCTTATTAAACAAGCCATCTATTTTATACGCAATGCCATCTTTTTATTAATCTTAATCACCCTGCTAATTGAACAATTATAATCTGTTAACGTTTGGATTATTTGATGAATGGTAAAAAAAATGTGTCGAATTAATGAATTGATAGCAAACATATTATATTATATAAACGTATAATTATATTACCTAAATAAAAAATACTTAACTTGTAATACTTTTGCAGGTTAATAAAATAATTGCCATGAGAAAAAGGAAACCTAATATGAAACTGCTATTTCTGTTGGTATTCCTTCTTTTTGCAGGAAAGGTAGCAGGACAAACCTATTTGCTGGAATCATTCGATGGAGAAACCTTTCCTCCAAATGGGTGGACCCAAACACAATTATCTGGCACTGGGCTTTGGGAAAGATGGACATTAGGCACTACACCAAATTGCTCACCATATTCTGGTTCTGGAATGCTTGGGTTTAAAAGTTTTGATTATTCCGCAAATACAAGTGCAGTCCTCATCTCGCTAAGTATAGACTTATCAGGCAGGTCAAATTTGAAGTTGCAGTTCTGGATGTACCGTGATGATGGCATAACATCTAAACTTGATGTTGTAGATTACTATATCAACACAAACCCATCATTAACCAACGCATACTTACTTGGGACGATTAATCGTCCCATAACAGCCGATCCGGTTGAATCATCAACAGGATGGTATAGGTATGAATTTGAAATACCCGAAACGTTCAATGGAGCAGAAAATTACATTTTGCTAAAGGCAACCAGCAAGTATGGTATGAACATGTTTGTTGATGAGGTGCGTGTTTATGTTCCCGAAGCTGCGAACAATCCCCCTATAAACTTTGTAACCGAGGGGGTAACACAAACTGGGATGACTGTTAAGTGGACTGATAACTCGACAAATGAAACAGGATTTAGAGTATACATTTCCACAGACGAAATTAACTACTCACAGTACAATGATGATATTCCCACAACCACAAAAGAAGAAACCGGAAATGAATACACAAAAGAACTTACAGGTCTTATTCCCGGTACAACTTACTACTTCAGAATTTCAGCATTCTACGAATTAGAATCTGATTACCTTACGGGAAGCCAGCAAACCCTTGAAGCAGGGCAAATTATTTCCACAGGGAACGGTAATTGGAATAGCGCTATAACATGGAGTTCAGGAGCAGTTCCAACTTCAACAGACAATGTTCTTATTGAGGAAGGAGATACGATAACCCTTAACGCTACGGGATATTTTAATAACTTAACGGTAAATGGTTCATTGGCTTTTCAGGCTTACACTCTAAATGGAAACAATCTTGATGTTTCCGAAGGGGGAAATGTGAGCATTTCTTCAGGTGTTAATGCTAATCTTTCATTATCAGGCAATGTCACCAATAGCGGAACACTTAACTTTTTCCCATCCGATGCTATTTATGGTCGTATTACCTTTGTTGGAGTTAATAATCAGACATTTAATTCAATCGGCACAACAAATATTGGAAATATTGCTGTTAACAAGGGAAATTCAACCAATAACGTTATTGAAATAATTACCAATGAAACATTTAGTGTAAAAAACAATTCTGCTGCGAATTTCCTTACTCTAACCAATGGAACTCTAAAAATATCAGGTACCGCATCAGTAGCAAACAACGTCTTCCCATCCATTGGATATACAATTTCTGAAACGTGCGGTTTTTGGCTTAATAATCCCAACTTTGAGGTTCTGGGGCAAAATGCACCCAGTCAAAATAATGGTTTGTTAAGAATAACTGCCGGAACATATAATGTAGGTAATACAACTGATAATTCAATGGCTGCAGGGAGTAACTCGAAGTTTATTATTGAAGGAGGGGTACTAAATGTTGCAGGTCGTTTTTACACAGCTAATCCAATCGAATTTAATCTAGTTGGCGGAGAGATAAACATAAATATGCTAGGGAATACCTCTAACAATGCATCGTTTGGTTTAGTATCCTCATCAAATACGATTAATATTAGCGGTGGTAAAATCAACTTAATTAATGGAAGTAATGCACCCACCCCTTTAGATTACAATATTCAGGGTTCAAATATTAGCATTACTGGAGGAACTTTAAATGTTGGGGTTGAAGCAACACTTTCCCCATATACATTTCGTATTCGAGGCAATACACCCAGTCTGGTAATTGATAATACCGAAAATGCAAAAACCGCTTTAATCTCTGCCTCAACAAATGTTTATGGAGATATAACTGTTAAAAGTGGCTCAACACTTAATACCCAAATACATTCGATTCAAGTTATAGGTAATACTAACAATAAAGGCGATGTTGTCAACAATGGTCTTATTACAAATTCTTCTGCAACAGGCTCAAACTTCTTTTCGTTTATAGGGGAGCATGGTGCTCAAACACTTACAGGAACGGGTTCCTTGGGCGATCCAACCACTCCTTTTGCCGGGATAACCTTTGCAAATACAGCAGGGGTTTCTGTTCAGTCGGCAATTGTTACCAACAGGGTTAATCTGTTAAAAGGAATTGTAACAGGATCAAATAACATTTCCCTTGGAAATGGAGAGGGCTCAGCACCAATTGTTCAGAGGGGTGGATCATCGTCGAGTATTGTAGGATCATTCGAACAAACCCCGGTGATTAGTTCGGGTTCATCGTACGGGGTAACCTACTCATTGGGTTTGGAACCTTTTATAACAGGGTTTGAACTACCAGCAGCAATTTCTGGAACGCTTCAGCTTACCACCAATGTTGATGTAACCATAGGAGCACCGGTGTCGGTAGGGAAGTTATCTTTTGCATCAACAAATGTTGGAAAAGTAATCACAAGTCAAGCAAATCTTCTTACAATCTCGGGTACTTCGCCCAGCGATCTTTTAATGGCAGAGGGTAATTCAGGGTATGTTATTGGTCCTTTAGCCCGAACCCTCCCAGTTTCACTTGAAACGGGTACCACCTATTTGTACCCTATTGGCAAAAGCGGCAAAAACTACTTCGAGTTGCTAAACCTAACCACATTAGCCGATGGTAATGTTATTATTAGCGCTGAGGTTTTTGATGAAGGTAGGGGTGGATCTGCAGGTACTTTTATTAAGGAGGAAAGCTTAGGTGAACGATACTGGGAATCCCAATTTATAACTGGTGATGAATATTTCATTAGCACAAATGTTAGGGTTACTCAATCTACTCCATTGCTTGACGAAGAAAGCGGACTTGCTCTTTCAGCAGATTTTGAAGGGAACTACAATTTAGTAAGCAGCGATTTTCCAGTAGCAAACACCATTTCATCGGATGTTATAACCGAACTTGGTTTCTTTGCCATTGGAGTAAAGGAGGTTGCTCAGATCTACGTTTCTTCAACCACAACCCAAACCAATACCGATATAGTTTTTCAGGACGATGAAGATATGCTTATAGTTGGGGTTGAGATTGTAACAATTGGCAATGACCCCGCTTTAGAAGTAACAAATATTGAATTTAGCACGAATGGTACAACCGATGTGGATGATATTGTCAACGCTAAGCTATTCTACACCGGAACCAACTCCAACTTTTCAACCAGCCAGCAGGTTGGTAGCACCATTTCTTCTCCAGGGTCAACCTTCAGCATCAACTTTTCTCAAGATTTGTTAGAGGGAACAAACTACTTTTGGCTTGTTTACGATATTTCAGAAAATGCCACTGATAAAAACCTTGTGGATGCTGAATGTATTAGTATAACTATTGGCGGAGAAACCAAAACTCCCGATATAACCGCACCTGCGGGGAACAGAATTATTCGGGCAAGGCTCACAGGAACCTATCTGGTTGGTGTTGGTGAGCAGTATGAAACCATAACCGAGGCAATATCAGATTTAAACCTGGTTGGTGTGAAAGGTTCAGTTATTTTTACTCTTACCGATGAGGAATATTCAGTTAATGAAACTTTTCCAATCACCGTAAATGAGATTATTAATAGCAGTCAGGACAACTGGGTGCTTATCAAGCCAGCAGCCGATGTTTCACCAATAATAACCGGGAATAGCACTAGCCCAATTTTTGTGGTAAATGCCAGCTACTTTGGGATTGATGGTTCAAATGCAGTTGAAGGTAGTTCAAGAGATCTTTCTATAATTAATAATGGCACAGGTGCTTCCAGTGGGATTATTTTATCGGCAAACAGCGGTAATAATGTGTCATATAAAAATATTATCGGGGTTGGTGGTTTTACTAGTGCAGGGTACGGAATAACATTAGATGGTGTTGAAAATGCTGTGATTGAGAATTGCCAAATTTCAAAAGTTAATATTGGTATACTTACAAAAGGAAATTCAAACCAAATAATAATTATAGGGAATGATATTGGCTCTTCAAACGCAGCAGATAAAGTTCACACAACAGGAATTGAAATTACTAATACTAGCGATTTTTTAATTTCAAACAACAATCTAGTTGGAATATCTTCAGCAACCATAGAAACAGCATCGGGAATTAAGGTAAGCGCAAATTCTTTCAATGGAAGTATCAAACGAAATACTATTAGCAATATTAGGAACACCAATTCTGCAGTTGGCTATGGAAGCAATGGCCTTTGGCTTAATTCGTCAGTAACTACTTCAAATATAAAAGTTTATAACAATTTAATTTTTGATATTGCTTCTTACGGTAAAAGTGGCTGGGGCATTAATGATAATGGCTATGGTTTGGTTATTACCAGCGGCGGTGGTTATGGAATTTACTTCAACACAATTCACCTTAACACCAATCAAACAAGCAGCAATAGTAGAACGGCAGGGTTAAATATTTCATCGGCGATAACTACAGCCAATACGCTCGATGTTAGGAACAACATTATAATCAACACGCAAACCATTGGAACCCGATATGCTGTGTACAGTGGAGCATTAAAAGCAGTTTTTGCTGATATCAACTATAATAACTATTACGCTACAACAGGTGTGGGATTCATTCTTTTTGCCCGCACAACCCTTACCCAGTGGCAAACCGGAACGGGGAAGGATGCTAACAGCCATAACGTTCCAGCATACTTTACATCGGCAACTGACCTAAGCCTAATTCCCAATATGAACTGTGCATTGGATGGATTTGGTACTCCAATCGATGGAATTGATAAGGATTTCAACGGAGTTGATAGGGATATTGCTTACCCCGATATGGGAGCTCTTGAGTTTACCTCCGGGCTTGCTACGCCTGAGGCTGTAGATGAACCAATCTGCATTGGAGAGGAGGTTCCGCCGCTTACTGCAACCACAGTGGGAATCGCCAAATGGTATTCCGATACGGAGTTGCAAACTCTGGTTTACACAGGCAACACATTTGAAACGGGTGATACCGAGGTAGGCAGTTACACCTACTATGTTACCGATAACCATGGAACCTGCATTAGCGAGGCAACTCCGGTAACTTTGCAAATTAATCCTCTGCCATCCATTACGGTTCCCGATGATTTCGCTATTTGTTTTGGCGATCCCGTTACGCTAACTGCCACCGGTGATGCCGATATTTATGAGTGGGATAACGATGTGGAGAATGGAGTAGAGTTTATTCCTGAGGACACACAAACCTACACCGTAATAGCCACCATAACAGCCACAGGATGTCAGATTGTCGATGAGGTTACGGTTACCGTTAAGCCTATTCCCGAGCCAACCATTTCAACCCTGGATAACCTTATTTACTGTCCGGGCGATGAGATCAGCACAGCATTTACCATTGATATTACCGGCGATAGTTACCAGTGGTTGCTTAATGGTGAAGAGATTCCCGATGCCATTACCAATGAGTTTACAGCTACCGCTGCTGGGGTTTATTCTGTTGTGGTAACAGACAATGGATGCCCGGGTGTAAGCAATGAGATCACCATAAGAGTTGTTGAAGAACCTATTATCAGTACGGAAGATAATCTTACATACTGCGAAGGCGAGACGATAAACACCCTGTTTACCATTGATATTACTGGCGAAAGTTACCAGTGGCTCATTAACGGAACTGAGATTGAGGGTGCAAACAACAACACTTACACTGCCATTACACAGGGTATTTTCTCTGTGGAAATGCTGGTTGAGGGTTGTATCCTAACAAGCAATGAGCTGGAGATTACTGTTTATCCTATCCCAGATCCGGTAATCAGCACAGAGGATGAGCTGGAATACTGTGAGGAAGAACCGGTAAGCGTTTTGCTTTCAATTAACATCACTGGCGATAGCTACCAATGGCTGCTCAATGGCAACTCAATTGATAATGCCACTGATATAACCTACACCGCCACTGACGGAGGAATATACTCTGTTGAGGTAACCGAAAATGGTTGTACGGGAGTAAGCAACGAAATAACAATAATAGTTTTTCCTTTACCCGAACCAACAATAAGTACAGAAAATGCGCTGACCTACTGCGATGGCGATGCCATCAGCGTGGAGTTCACCGTGGACATAGCCGATGCGCTGTACCAGTGGTACGATGAAGCAGGAGCTGTAGCGGGTGCCACCGATCAGGCATACATCGCTGAGGCAGCAGGAACCTACTTCGTTGAGGTGACTGTTAACGGCTGTACGGGCATCAGCAATGAATTGGAAATCGTGGTGTACCCCATACCAACTCCCACCATCAGCACAGGGGATGCGCTGACCTACTGCGATGGCGATGCCATCAGCGTGGAGTTCACCGTGGACATAGCCGATGCGCTTTACCAGTGGTACGACGGGGCTGGAGCCATAGCGGATGCTACTGATCAGACATACATCGCTGAGGCTGCAGGAACCTACTTCGTTGAGGTGACTGTAAACGGCTGTACGGGCATCAGCAATGAATTGGAAATCGTGGTGTACCCCATACCAACTCCCACCATCAGCACAGGGGATGCGCTGACCTACTGCGATGGCGATGCCATCAGCGTGGAGTTCACCGTGG
>CAZDXY010000110.1:0-11592 GCA_964509385.1 uncultured Rikenellaceae bacterium | reverse complement strand
GGCCTAATAAGCTCGGTTAGCTCGGTTGTTCGCTTATTGTAGTACGAGATGAGGGTGGCGTTGTTGTAGCTATTATCCTGAATAAGGTTAATGTACTGCTTGACCAAGGAAATGGAGTCGGTGTAGAGCTTAATATTTTTATACCCCCGCAGCGGGAGCTTGCCCCATTTTTCTTGGGGCACGTTTTCGGCCAAGGCTCGCACTCTTTTTGACGACTCAATGATATCGTTGCCTTTATGCTGACGCATAATTTGTGTAAGCTCAACCATTTGGGCATTGAGCTTAAAGGTTTGGCTAAAGTACTCGACAGACAGGGCGGGTGAGAATGCACTTCGCGACGACGTGACAACGGGTGGAAGCTGCCCATGATCGCCCACAAAGATGAACTTACCCCGAGAATCGAAATCGAGCAGATCTTTCAGTAGCCTTCCGCTACCGAATAGCGCCTGGGTGATATTCTTATCGGCGATATCGGACACCATGGACGATTCGTCGATGATGTAAAAGTGCTGGGTACGGGTCTTGTCGTCGGGGAGGCGATGAAGCTCAAAGGTTAGGTACAGCTGCCCCGTGCTGTCAACGCCTGTTGCCTGCTGCTTGGTTACGGTCTCCTCTAGATCCTGATTAAAATCCTTAAAGGTATATATCTTGCCATGCACGGTGGTAGCCAAGCCCCCCGTAATATTGCTAAGGATTTTGGCTGCCCTGCCCGTTGATGCAAGTAGGTTACACTTAAGCTTGCGATTGCTTAGCTCGGTAATAAAAGCTTTTACTAGGGTAGTTTTACCCGTACCGGCATAACCACGAAGTATGAACACCTTATCATCGGAATCGATAAAGGCTACAAGCTTATCGAGCGCGTGCTGCTGGTCGGGGGTGAGGGTGATGGGGGTAGGCATGGGCTAAAGGATATATTTTCTGAAACGAACAAACCTGAAAGTTGCCTGTTTTTGTCCGTTACCAAATTCGTTTACTATACGTTCGGTGGTTGAAGCAATACAATTAATACCATTACTTTTAAGCAAGCTAACCAGTGCAAAGGTAAAGGTCATTTCGCCCATTATGTGAACTGTTAAATTGCTATCACCCGCCATACTCATTACTTTATAGGAATAGTCGTTTGCAAGCTGGTCTATATACTTCTCATCCCCATTGGGGTTTACCTCTGGGAAAGGCAAATCGACTATACGTCCATAGCTTTCAGCAACCGTTAGCTGCTCATTAGACCATTTGGCGGATGGGTGGTTAGAGAGGTTTATAAGCATCGCTATTCATTTTTTCTATTACTAAAAAGCATTGGTTAAAGAATTTTTCGAAACACTTCTCAAACACACTCCAATCATCATCACCTATAAATCCTGCATGGTTTATGTTATTTCTAAACTTAGTTAACTCCCTATATGCATCAGCAATGTCAATTACAAATTTATCTAATAAAAGACTATCTACGAGTTCAATCTGTTTTTCATTAAGATTTGTTTTATTAAATGGCTTTTTTGTTTTTGCAATTGATAGTATAGAACTAATCAACCCCCTATCATTTTTATTTCTACTATTTAAACCAGCATAAACACAAAACTTTGAAATGATAGTTTCCTGAGCAATAGTGAAAGCCTGTTGTATTAAGCCATGTTTTACACACCACTTTGCAGAAACAAATCCATTCATTAAATCTTCCGATGTATTGAATGGAGATATTTTTTCTTTCAATTTATCAGCTATTGGGATAAGTGGTTTAATGCTAGTTTTTTGAGTTATAAGATCTAAATTCGATTGAATTTCTTTAAATATTTGACCCTTTACAATTTTTTGCCCACGAACCGTATAAAAAATGCCCTCAAGGTCTTTCAATTTCTTTTTGAAATCAAATATGTTCTGGCCTGCTTTACCTTTAACCTCATGATTTGACAGAAGGCTAACAACTTTGCTTACTTTACCATAATCAATAAAATCTTTTGCTGCGGAAGTCCAATCTTGAAGTAATGCAAAAGATGTTAAGTTCACAATAGGAGCTTCATTCGTTTCCTCTTCCCTAGCCTCCCAGTTTCCATATGTGATTGACTCAACAGAAATATTTTTTAAAAATTTAGCGTAATTAACTAAGACTATTAATAGCAAAGGTAAATACCTAAACGAATGCGTTATATCAATGTACAACCTATCACTATCTTTCAATTGATTAAACATTATTTCGAAAAGTTGCCATATCTCATCCTCTGAATTGCCATCAGGTATATCAACATCATTTACAGCGAATTTTAATTCAAGGTTTTTAAGTCTACTGCATAGACCTTCAGTCTTACTATCTTTATCAATCCAGTTTTTTATCCTCGAACCCTTTTCCCCTTTTGTTAAAAAAATATACGCGGCATCCTTTTCAGACCACTCTTTAGCAATATTGGAGAGCATTGCTTCTTGAATAAACCTCACCTTTTCAGACTTATAAGCACCATTAGGATAGGAGTATACACATTCTTTATATGAACTACTCCCGAGTACGGATAAAAATACATTTCGAGCCATAATTGAGAAAGTTAATTAATTATTGTGATTAGCTTTTTGTATAGTTCTCTACTTCTATCCTCCCCAATCCATTCAGAAATTTTAATCCAAACTTTATTCTTCTCAAAGCCCTTCCATTCTTTGCAATCGCTAGGTTTGAATTTTGAGTATGCCTCAATAATTTGGTTATAGACAGAATCAACAAACTCGTCAGGCAGCTTATCGTTATTAGTTTGCTTAAGCCACGCGTCCATTCGGTTTTTAATTCCCTTAAAGTCTTTTGATCTGGATATATCTGGACCAGTTTGGGCCTTTTGCTTTTTACGTTCTTGTTCTTCAAGGGCTTTTTGTTTTTGCAACTTTTCGAAACGTTTCTTAACCAAACCCTCCAATTCGATTACTTTATTGTCAATTTCATTCGTTTCTATCCCCTTCAAGTTTAGTCTTTTCTTCACATCGAGATAACAAGTAATTGCCTTTTCAAAATCCTCGTTTTTTTCATGGGTTCTAGCTATACTAAGTTCGTTATCAAACTCTTTCATTTTAATTTGCCCTAGTATAGCACCTTTATCAACTAAAGAGTTGACTTGGACCACTTTTTCCTTTAGTCTAGGCAATGGTGATTTGTTCCTTTTAAATTCCTTATACTCGTCTAATTCCATAATCTTCATTTCATCCTCATTGGTATGATCTGATGCTATGGCAAAAAGTTGCTTCACTTGTTCTGTATCCTTCCAAAGTGTTTTCTGCCTTGAATAAGTAAAGGTTGACATTTCCTCCTCAAATATTCTAAGGTAATCATCAAAATTGTACTTGAATCCACTTAACGACACTACCTTACATTGTATTTTACCATACCCATAACTCTTGGCTAAGCCAATATTATGGCTAACATTTGAATGATTGTGAAATGTTAATGCCGAAAGCAACCCACCAATTTCGATTGGCAAAAGATTATGGACTGTAATTTTGAGGGTAAAGTTCTCGTTACTTGGCAAAGGTTTAAAGTGAGTCAACACCTTTTCATTGTCATTACCAGTTGGAGGATCAACAACTTTATTATCTGGTCGTATTCTGTACCTCTTCCTCCCTGCCAATTCAATTTTTTTGCTATCATAGGTTGAGTACTTCTCTTGGTTGTGCTTAAGATAAAGCGGGTAGTATGATGCTTTGGGCTGACCTAACACCCCTTTTTTTTCATCAATCAATTCATCATCGTTAATAGGTCTATTTGCAAATGCGTTACCAATATGAACACGCCCTTTTAATGAGTCACTATTCTTGCTATATCCAAAAATGGCTTTACACAAATCAACCTGCACATTACCAATTTGATATACTCCCGATGCTACACTGTTCTTATAAGGGTATCGGTACATTCTAGAAAGACCTAAGCTATGCACCTCACCATTGTCAAGCTGTAAAAAGAATACTGGAATTTCTTCACCCTTTTTTAGTTTTGGCAGATAGTACTTCTCAAACAATGGAGTTGGCTTGTGTGTTGTAATAAAAGCTTTTTTTACCTCATCATTCAGTTTTATCTCAGGAAGTCTTTCTATTGGGAAAAGATATTCGATTTCTTTTCTGTTAATATTACCAGTGCAAACAACATTAAAGTCATCAAGTCTTGGATACAAAGGTTTACCTTGAGCTAAGGAAAACTGTTTTTCATTAGTTTGTTTTCTTTTATCAAACCGATTGAACTGTTTTTTAATGTCATCATGTGAAATCTTTTCATAATCCCCGTTACAAGGCGAGAGAAACAAATCTTCACCATCTTTCCTTAGCCACCCGCATCTCACCAATTTCATTGCATTAAAATATTCTTTACTATCTGATTCTTTAGTGTGAAAAATTCTATAGGCAAAGTAATCATCGTTATACCTATCAAACATGCCAAAGGAAAGAATCTCCAGTACGCTAGACACCATTCCTTTTATTGATGTGGCAGGTATGAAATACTGCTTAGTGCTTTGGTCAACAGGTATATGTGCCGAATACTCTTGATATTCAGATTCACTATTCCTTAAGAACAATGGTGATTTGTTTTCAATAGTTATATGAATTGTTCCGCTTTCTCCCTCTTTAAAGGGTATATCATGACTAATTAACCTCCACCATTTGGGCTCATAAACATCTTTATTAATGGGAACAAAATTATATGGTGCTCTAATATTTGTCATGATTACTCCTCCTTATTTTTAAATCCAACAAAAACTAGCTGTGCGGGTTTTAGAACCTCCATTCCCTCACACAAAGGATCTGGTTCAGGTTTCCAATACTGTCGAAAATTTAATCCTTCAACTCCTTTGAAACAGGGAATATATGTTTGCGGGGTAAATTCCTTAGGTAATTCTGAAAGAATAAACTTACTAACGAGATGCTTCCCATCAACATAGCGAATACTATATGAGGTTTTACCATCGTATAAAAAGCCTTCAACAATAAATGGGTTTTGCTTATCATCCAAGATAAACTCACGCTCCTCTTCAAAAATTACTTCGGGTTCTTTCTGGTCGCTTTTCCAGAGGTAACCGCTATATTTCGATTTTTCAATTTTTTTCATAACCAACTAATTATAAAGGTTTGCCATTTATCAAAACTTCGCCCGTAAAGGCACCATGCCCTCTATTAACGCCACCACCCAGTGGTAACATGCCGTTACAGATATCCTTTAGGGTATTCTCTAATGCTTCCTTTACGTTACCTTCTTTAAGAGCATCGTTTGCAGCGAGAAGCGTAAAGGTGAACTCTTGCCCTTTGCCATAGATAACCTCCTCGGAGTATAGCGCACCATCAATTGTGCCTCCAGTAAACCTGTCGATGGCAACGTGGTTAAGCAACTTATGCTTCACTTCTCTTCTTTCAACTATATCAGAAAATATTACATTGCCTCGTTGCTGATTAATCATTTCTCCTTTTTCTCTTTCGCCCTCAGAACCAAAAAGGGTTCTAACTGCAAGGTTTTTGCTGCCAATATGGTCTTCTGGCTTGATATCAGCACTATCGGCAAAAACTCCTTTCAATTTATTGTAATAAAATGCAACCCTATGCGAAATTGCTCCCTTAACCGATGCTGCTGGTATTAGCACAACCTGATCAGTGAACTTAGGTTTGCCTTTGGAATCCCATTCAATAAAAGTCTCGGATACAGGGGTAATATCTGCCTTTTTATTTCCAAGACCAGAACCGAATAGGAAGAAATCATCGGGTTTTAACTTTAGTTCATATTTTGTGAACTTTTCGGTATTGTTTTCTTCTGGTTTATCGAAAGTATCAACAAACCCATTTTTCCAAAAAGAAGTGTCGGACAAGTCCGATGATTTATCAAGGTATGCAGATAGTTGTGCCTCATCGTTGAAATCGATTTTAGCAGTTTTGCAGCTAACTACCTTAACTTCGCCAAAGCCACTTCGGGTTCCGCCACCAATCCTAAACGATTTTGAGTAGAGTTCTTTTAGCACATCCTCAAATTGAGAAAAATTGGAACCTTCTGAAACCATCTCAATCTCAAAGCAAAAGCGAGTACCTTTATAAACCAACTGCTCATCGAACTTGCCCCCATCGGCTGCAGTTCCCTTGGAGTCTATTCGGCAATGCTGCCTAATGGGGAGGGTTCTGAATTTGCTGTAAAACTCATCGAAGAAATTGATGTTTTGAAGGCCATCAATTACTTTTCCATCTTTGCCAACCATTTGGGCAGAGGTGAAAATAATTTCCGAACCTTTGCTATTCTCAGATTTTTTTGATTGAAATCCAAAAAACTCCTTCGCTTTCTCTTCACCGATTGCATGGCGCAGAACACCAGCAATTGAAGTTCCTGGAATGTATGGCAACCCATTAACATCTGTAGCAACCAGGGCATCGGTCATAATATCCTTCTCGCCCGAGCCAACAGCCAGAGGTGTTGTGGCCTGAAAAATTATTCGGGCTAAATATCTATGTTTAAATTTATTCTCTTTCATTTCTTTTCCCTCCTGCATATTTTGGCCATCTCGGCGGCAAGGTTAACTATTGCAAATTGTGCTTTATCTTCGGGCAATGAGTCAAAGAATTCCTCAAAAGTCTCCTTTCTTTTTCTTTCTTCCCACTTTTCTTTAGCTACACCATGGGTTAAATAGGCGTAAGGTTTACCATCTTTAGTTTTAGTAAAGAGTTCAAGTTTTAACATATCTTTTTGCGGGTGTTGCATTGCAAGTCTTCTAATATTGCCCCATTGCGAGGCAAATGTTTTTCCTTTGAAAAGACGTCCATTCTTTTCAACAAAAACATTAACCCTTTCGTAAATCTTGGTTTCTGATTCTTGCTCTTTTTTTTGGTACTTGAGATAATCAATCAAAGGGCTTTTTGCTTCAACAAAGATTTGCTTCTTTTCGTCTTGATTTTTTGAATTATTATCAGGCTTTACCACTTGCCAAACAGCTCTACCGTTGTCACCGTCTTTTACTTCAAAAAAGTCGGGGTTGTAGATTACTTTTCCAAACCCTTCGTTCTGGTAGAAACCAACGTACTCCTTTAAATCATCTTCAACTACGGCATCCTTTATTACAATTACACTACCTTTTTCTATTCCGCAACGATCGGTATCCCTTGTTCCTCTTTTGAAATTCCAGGGTGAATACTGGAATGTTCGAATTTGTGATTTTTTCCAATCTACTTTGCCATTTACTAACCCAAAATCTTTTAATTCAGGTATGTATGTTGGATTCCCATAATCATCAAGAAATATTAACCGCCCATCGGCATAGATAATTAATTCATTATCGGCTTTGCTTGAAGAAACTGAAGTGTACTTCTCTTCTTTAATATCCACCAAACCATATTGGGCAGTTCGCGAGCGTCCAACTCTTTTATTTCCAATAAGTGCACTCTTTAGTTTGGTAATAAGATCTTCTGGCACGTCATCATCATAAGTCAATTCAAAATACATTTCAATCCCCTTGCGGATAGATTCATAGCCATACAATTGCTCATCTGCTGAGCGACGCTTTTCCCTATCGTATGCCGATTTTATTGCAAAATTGTTATCTACCTTAACCTCGGTTGCCTTTTTTTCATTAAAAACATAAAAACCAGTACGGCATTGCTTAAGCTGCTTTTCTTTTAGTTTCTGGTGGTCATTAATAGCATGATGAACATATAGTTCTTTCTCAATACTCGATAATTTGGGATATGAAAATGATAAAGGTATTCTTAAAGACCTATTACTTTGAATACCGGGGTGTGCGTCACCAAATCGAACCTTACCGCTGTGAAATGCTAAAAGCGACTCTTCATCAGACAGTTCACCATAAACACTAGCAGCAATTCCCAAAAAATTACTGCCCGGGATAAAATCTAATGTTTGTAATCGTCCTTTAGTAGCTGCCTTTTGATTTATTATTACATCGGAGAGTAATGTGCATTTAAACTGTATTTTTTTCATTTGTCTGCCTCCCATTAATTATCGATTACGGTTATCTTACATCTACCAAGGCCTCTATTTCTGTTCACGCCCATTCTCTTGATAAACTTTAGTGCTTTCACAAGATCCTCACGTATTTCATCAGGCACGTCGTAGATGCTACCCTCCAGTTCACAGGGCACAACCACTTCAATCCGTCTTAAACTATTATCCTTGGCTATTCCATCCTCCTCAATAGCCGTTGAAGAGATGCTTCGATAAAGGAATTTTGTTGTTTTTTGGCTATCTATGGTTGCTTTTAAGTTGTTTTCGAACTCTGCATTGTCAAAAAACATTTGTCCCTTTACCATCTTCTCCTTATCATCTTTGAAGAAGCCAAAAGAATTATTGATTTGATCATCATTAGCTAAACCAATGGTTTCAATGGCCTCCCGAACTAAACCTTTTATTGTTTTTCCTGGGATAAATGGAAAACCATCATTATCCTTTATCACAAGTGCATCAACATCGGCACCCGCCGCTAGCCCTGAGCCACAATGCCAGTCGGAAAAGAATTGTATTTTATATTTTAGTGTAGCCATAAACTAATCCTCCTTATTGGTGTTTTTAGTTTTTTGAAAGGTAACTGAATGTATCGAGAGCAAATCGTAAGCTGGGTAAGTAGTTGTACCATTTTGTTCTTTGCCATTTTCAATCCAATTAACTAGTTCTAAAAGTTCTTTGGATTCTTTTGACTCGCTAAGTCTTAACATAGATTTTAGTCTGTTCATTTTTTGCTTAGCTGCATCAGATTTATCGTAAAGTAACGACATCCATTGCCTAATATTCGACTTCACAGCATTCCCTTCCTTTGTTGATAGCATTTTGGATTTTATCTGTAATTCATCAATTGAAGGATATACTCTATTATCTAAAAAGTAGGGACCAAAACTAAAGGATATTTTTTCTTGGGGGTTTAACTCCCTTTTAGCTATCTCTTCATAATCAACCACAAAGCTATCCTGTACCTTATGGAACATTAAACAGGATTTTGGCAATTCATTCTCAGTAATTCCTGCTTTGGCAACTTTTTTTGCAGAGTTGCAAAGATCTTCGGCTAAATCATACCCAAAGTAAAAAGGGAAAGACGATTTAATAAATGAAATTCCTGCACAGGCAGTTAACTTAGTTTCACTGTTTTTGAACACCTTATTGTTTTTCAAGATATTGCCCAAATATGATGATGTATTCTCCTCAAAGGCTTTTAAAAACTCCTTAGTATAGTCAACCGCAAAATCGGCACGGCAAATAGCCGTAAAATCATCACCACCAAGTACAATTGGTCTGATGGGTATTTTCTCTTCTTTGTCAATTTCATACTTTTCGCAAATAGCCTTATATGCTACTTGAGCGGCGTTGATTGTAGCCTCGTTAAGGCTTCTGGAAAATGTGCTATAACCTTTCTCGTTTTTCCCAATTTCCTGAATAACCTTACCCAGACCATTACCATCAGCATGAATTATTGCAATCCAATCGTTATGCTTTGTGATATCTTCAATATTGTAGGCAATCTTGCTATGTGGTAAATCAACCCCAAAGCATTCTTTACATAGTTTTTTTGTAGAATTACTATTTCCAGAATTTGCAATCTCCCTCTTTGCCTTTGTTGAGAGATCCAAATAATCCCCCTTATCGACCTTAACAAGAGGTAATCCGGTTGATCTTGCCCTTTGCATCCCAATAAAACCAAGGTTGCTAACAGCTTGCTTGTTGCGTTGAACTTTTAGCCGATTTTCAAGTTCATCAATTACATCGCTAAATCCCTGATCTTCATCGAATTTTACAACTGCTTGGCTTATGGTAATACCTGGGGCTAGTTCCATTACCCTGCGAGGAAATTCTTTAGCTGCATTTTTACACTCTCCCTCATCATTAAAAATGTGCTTAATATTACCAGCAGCCCTAATAACTGATTGCGCTTTAGTGCCTCCAAACTCATCAAAAGCATCATCGCATATGTTGTTGATTAATTCGCTGGCACCAACAATGTCTTTTAGCTCATTGGTTTGGAAAATAAAACTTTGTATGCCTTGAACCGAGGCTCCGTATAGGTATTTTGCCATATTGTAAAGTTTTAGTTGGTTTTCTTATTTGATTTCACCACCCCAAACCCCACACTAACGCCCTTGCCCAGCCCGATATGGTTGGGAATAAAAACGTTGGTGCCAAACTGTGCATTGAAAGCCAGCAGCTTTTGCGATTTGTAGGTTATTGCTTTAGGTTCGTCTAGCTGTTTTATTGAAACTTCAATGGTACGGTCAACGTGCCAATCAACACCTTTGGCAAACGAGAGAATGTTAGCCTTCAACAGGTTTTCTAAAAAAGAAACCCGATCGGCCAACGATACAATTTCATTATACTTTCTAACATTGTTCTGATTTAAGGCAAGCCAATTGCTAATTCGATAATTAAATTGATGCTCCCAGGCCTGCATTGTGAATTGGTTAAGTTTTAAGGTGGCAAGCTTCATTTCCAACTTCCTATCTCCAATCATTATCGACCAGTCGCGTTTCTCAAAGTACTTGTGGATTTGTTCAACGCCCTCCCCTAAGCACATCATGGTAGGTTTTCCACCTATCGACTTGTATTGTATTAGCGGGTAACGATATCGATACCCATCGGATAAGTGGTTATGAAAAAGAGTCTCCTCCCTACCTACCTTATCAACCATAGCGCCTCTAAACGCTACAACCTCGAATGGTTTAATCTGAGCATCGAAGTGGATTTCTAGTATTCTAATTTTCTGCATATTAATAAGACAAATACAATATTAATCCATAATTTTGATTTACAATTTACAGTTTTTCCCTCAATAAAAAAACTGAATCTCAATTAATCATTAAAACTACATATACACCCCATAAATCGTAAACGGTTTGTAAACTCGAGCAATTTTCCACCTGCGGTCGATGGCGCTCAGCCCTCCAACCTTCTCGTAATCAATTGGGATGTAGGTCCCCGATGGTATGCCCCAGCCATTAAGGGTGTAGTATAGATAGCCTGGCGTTTTGCTGGTTGTTACCTGGGCTATGCAAACAGCGTGCTTATTTACGGTAACTCTGCCAAACATGGCAACGTAGGCCACAACGCCATGGTAGTTCAGCATGCAGGTGGTCATAATGGCAAAATCTTCGCAATCGCCTCCGCCTTGCGCTACAAAGTCATCGGGGTGGAGGGCGGTTGCATTCTCCTTATACCTAAAGCTCCGCTTTAGCCAGCGCTGAAAATTTCTTAGCTCTGCCACCGAAATCTTACCGTCTCTATTGGAGTCGGCATTCCGAAATATTTGGAGGGTACCCTCGCTGATATTCTCACCAGTATTACCTTTTACAGTATTGCTGTAAACAAATTGAAGCTCCTGCACCCCATTATAATTGTAGTAATTGACCGATTGGGCAACAGAGCCAAAACCGCTAGCAAGGCCGAAAACTATTGCTGCAAATCGGAGATTAATTGCATTTGCTAAATTCATACGCTTCATGCTACATCTTTTCAACATACAGGAAAAAGGATTCTTCGTTCACCTGAATGGTGTACTTAAGCGCCCCCTGCTCATTATAATACATTATGATAATCCGCTATAATGCCTATGACAAATGAGTTGATTAAAATGACACGTCATTGCGAATCCGCCAGCCGGCGGATGA
>CAZDXY010000109.1:0-11650 GCA_964509385.1 uncultured Rikenellaceae bacterium | reverse complement strand
TTGCCGATAAGTTGATTTTTAGTAAATGGAGAGCTGCGCTGGGCAATAATGCTCGTATCGTAGGTTGTGGAGGGGCAAGCCTTCCTCCGCTGCTTGAAAGAATTTTTTGGGCTGCCGGTATCAAGATTATTAATATGTATGGCCTTACAGAAACATCACCCATTATTACTATAAACCGAACATCAAAAGGTGATCTTAAGTTGGGTTCTGTGGGAAAAACCATTGAGGGTGTTGAGGTGAAAATTGCCGACGATGGTGAAATCCTTAGCAAAGGCCCAAACTTAATGATGGGTTACTACAGCGATCCCGAGCTTACACAGGTTGCCATAGACAAAGACGGATGGTTTCACACAGGGGATATTGGCTATATCGACAATGATGGATTTTTGATGGTAACCGATAGAAAAAAGGAGATATTCAAACTCTCAAACGGGAAGTTTATTGCACCTCAGCTCATTGAGAACGTATTTAAGCAGTCGCCATTAATTGACCAAATAATGGTTATGGGCGAACACGAAAAATTTGCTAGTGCACTAATATCGCCTAATTTCAAGTATTTTGAAGAATTGCGTTTGGCGAATAAAATTTCGTACTCCGAAATAGAGCCCTTTATCGAAGTGCCTAGTGTACTCTCCTTTTTCAGCACAGAGATAGAAACGATAAACAAATCGCTTTCGCCTCACGAGAGGATTCTCCGATTTAAACTAGTTCCCGATGAATGGAGTCCATCTTCAGGTGAGCTATCACCCACCCTGAAGTTAAAACGGCAGGTTATAACCGAAAAATACAAGGAGATAATCGACCAGGTTTACAGAAAATAACTGAATTATTTCGCTTATACTTTAATGCCTTATAGCCATGAACTACGATGCAATTATAATTGGAGCTGGTCTTGGTGGTTTAACCGCAGGAGCTAAACTTGCCCGAGAGGGCAAAAAGGTACTGCTAATCGAACAGCATAGCCAGCCTGGTGGATGTGCCACTACCTTTAAACGTGGCGATTTTACACTAGAGGTGGGGCTTCACGAGATGGATGGACTTGGTCCGCGCGATATGAAAACCAGAATATTCAACGAACTTGACGTAACCAACAACGTTGAGCTTATTCGTGTTCCGGAATTCTATCACTTTATTGGCAAGAATATTAGAATTACCATACCGCATAATGCACCCGATGCCATTGAGGTTTTAAAACAAGCATTTCCACAAGAGGAAAAAGGGATTGATGCATACTTCGAGCAACTGCTCAATCCCAAACGAAAAACAGCCGATGGCCAACCCATCCCCGATACTAGCGTTGGAGAGTTTCTTGATTCAATTATCGGAAACGAAGACCTTAAGCTGGTTTTACTCGGAAATCTTGGCTATTTCCACGACGATCCTTATACTTTATCCCTTACTTACTACACAATTGCACAGGGAAGCTATTATTCCGGCGGAGCAAGTTTTATAAAGGGTGGGTCACAGGTTCTCTCCGATCATCTGGCTGCCTACATAAAAAACCATGGAGGAGAGGTGCTTCTTGGCCATTTGGCAACAGGATTAGTTGTTGATAACGGAAAGTTAACGGGTGTAACCTACAAGAAAGCAAGGGGGGCTAATCAGGAAGTTTTCAGCGCTTTTGCCGATGAGATTATTGCCAATGCAGCTATGGGAAACATTGCAGAATTTTTACCCAACGACTCACGTGAAAAGCTGAAACAGGAGATAGAGAAGCAAAAAATTGGTGCTTCGCTGCTAACCATTTATTTCGGTTTTAAAAGAAATTTGAAGCACATTGGCAATAAGTTCTACTCAACCTTTGTTTTCGACGGTTCCATATGCAATCAGAAAGATATAGTAATAAACAACCGGGGGCCCTTCAGTAACAGAAGTTTTACATTTATCGATTACGGCCGAATCGATTCAGGTCTAATTACATCTGAAAAAAGTGTGGGAGCAATCTGTTGTATCGATTATTTATCAGACTGGGAAAACCTATCGAAGGATGAGTACAAGAAAAAGAAAGAGGAAGTGGCTGAAATTTTTATCGATAGGCTTGAGAAGCTACTCCCTGGCATAACCAATCAGATAGAGTTTTACGAGGTGGGAACATCAGCCACAGTTAAACGGTATACCCTTAACCCAGGGGGAGCAGTTTATGGTTTTGCCCAAAATCCAGCCAGACCCACCATTGATCCAGCGGTGATCCCAGAAAACTTACATTTTGCATCGGCATGGGGAAAAACCGGAGGAGGTTTTTCTGGAGCAATTTATGGTGGTTATCTTTGCGCATACAATCTACTGCGAAAAAGGGTTTAAAATTAAGTTTTAGACTTGAAACAGATTGCAAAGATTTAGAAGCTGAAAATGAAATTCAAATCTCAACTATGTCCAAAACCTTACTAGTTCTCGATGCCTACGCTCTGATATACCGTGCTTATTTTGCGTTTATTAGCCGACCCATAAAAACCAGCAAGGGGCAGAACACCTCGGCAATCTATGGTTTTACCAAATCGCTGCTCGATGCGCTCAAGCGATTCGATCCTACTCATATTGCCGTGGCTTTCGATATCTCAGGCAAAACATTTCGCACCGATTTATACCCCGAGTATAAGGCCAATCGGCAAGAGACACCCGAGGATATCCGCTCGGCTGTGCCCGTAATCAAAGAGATTATTCGGGCGATGAATATCACAATACTCGAGAAGCAGGGCTACGAGGCCGATGATATTGTGGGTACGCTAGTCAAGCAGGCCGAGCCATTGGGCTTTGATGTGATGATGATGACCCCCGACAAGGATTACGGTCAACTGCTTACGGACAATGTTGTGATGGTAAAACCTTCGCGCAGCGGTGCCGATATTGAAACGATTACCGCCGTGGATTTCTGTAAGGGCTACGGCATTAAGAATCCTATGCAGTTTAAGGATATCCTAGCACTTTGGGGCGATACATCCGATAATATTCCCGGTGTGCCGGGCATTGGCGAGAAAACCGCTGCTAAGCTAATTGCGCAATTCGGCTCCATTGAGGGCATTTACAGCAATATCGATAAGCTGTCGCCAGCCCAAAAGGAGAACCTGATTGCCAATCGAGAGCAACTCGATTTGGCCAGAATTTTGGTTGAAATCAAAACCGATGTTCCCGTTGATATAAATTTTGAAAACCTACAACGCACCCAGCCCAATGCCGATGAGCTGAAGAGGCTTTTCGATGAGCTGGAGTTCCGCACCCTATCGCGCGATGTGTTTGGCGAAACCAAGCCGCAGGAAAAACCCAAGCCCATGCAAACCTCGCTTTTCGGCGACGCCGATTTTGCGGTTCCCGCAATCGAGCCCTCGCTAAAAACCATTAACGATGTGCAGCACAGCTACACACTGGTTGATACTGATAGGGATATTGATGCAATTATCGAAAAGTTAATGGCAGTTAAGGAGTTCTGCTTCGATACCGAAACCACTGGGCTTGAGCATCACACATCGAAGTTGGTGGGTATATCGTTTTCTGTTGATGCATTAACGGCTTGGTATGTCCCCATACCAACCGACGCCGCCAAGGCTAAAGCGCTTCTCGAAAAGTTTAAACCTCTTTTCGAGAACGATAAAATAGATAAGGTGGGGCAAAACATTAAGTTCGATCTGCTGATGCTGAAGTACTACGGCATTGAGCTTCGTGGCAAATTGAACGATACAATGCTGGGGCATTACTTGCTCGAACCCGATATGCGCCATAACCTGAATATCCTGTCCGAAAATCTTTTGGGCTATAAGCCCATTGAGATTGAGGAGCTGATAGGGAAAAAGGGAAACCGACAGCTCAATATGCGCAATATCGATCCCCAAAAAATTGCTGTGTACGCTGGCGAGGATGCCGATTTGGCCATGCAGCTCAAAACAATACTATGGGAACGATTGGAGAAGGAAAACCTAGTAGAAGTATACTACAAACTCGAGGAGCCGCTGATAAAAGTGCTGGCGCTGATGGAGTACGAAGGAGTATCAATTAACACGCAGGCACTTAACGATTACGCCGTTGAGCTCAACAAGGAGCTAATACTGCTTGACTCAGCAATTAAGGAGATGGCAGGTGTCCCCGATCTTAACGTTTCATCGCCCAAACAGCTGGGCGAGGTGCTTTTCGAGCGGATGCGCATTGCCCCCGATGCCAAACTCACCAAAACCAAGCAGTACTCCACCAGCGAGGAGGAGTTGATGAAATATGCCGATAGGCATCCTATTGTAAACAAGATACTCGATTTCCGCTCTGTTAAAAAGCTGCTTTCAACCTACGTTGAGGTATTGCCCACTTTAATCAACAAGAAAACGGGTAAGATACACGCCTCGTTTAATCAGGCTGTTGCCTCAACGGGCAGGCTTAGCTCCAACAACCCAAACCTGCAGAATATCCCCATCCGCGAGGAGCGCGGAAGAGAGATACGAAGGACGTTTATCCCCTCGGGCGATGAGTACACATTCCTCTCGGCCGACTACTCGCAGATTGAGCTGCGCCTAATGGCGCATGTAAGCCAAGACCAATCGATGCTGGAGGCGTTCCAAAGCGGCGAGGATATTCACGCTGCCACAGCAGCAAAAATCTTTAAAGTGCCACTTGCTGAGGTTACCCGCGAGCAGCGTAGTCGCGCCAAGACTGCCAACTTTGGAATGATCTACGGGATATCAGCCTTTGGCCTTTCGCAACGGCTGGGGATCAGTCGAACCGAGGCAAAGGATTTAATTGATGGCTACTTCGATACTTATAAAGGCGTTAAAGCCTATATGGATAGTTGCGTTGAGCAGGCCCGTAAGAAGGGTTACGTGGAGACCATCTTTGGGCGCAAACGCTACCTGCCCGACATCAACTCGAATAACCAAACCGTGCGCGGATTGGCCGAGCGCAACGCCATAAATGCCCCCATTCAGGGTTCGGCTGCCGATATCATTAAAATAGCCATGATATCGATCCACAATAAGATTCAGGAGCAGGGTTTAAAAAGCCGAATGATTATCCAGGTGCACGACGAATTGAATTTTGATGTGTACAAGCCCGAGCTGGAAACCATGAAAATCCTTGTTAAGGATTGCATGGAGAAGGCTATTCATTTATCTGTGCCCCTAATTGTGGATATGGGCATGGGAAACAACTGGTTGGATGCACACTAAAAAAAATAATGCCAATCATAAAGAAGTTAATTGCTATAAATAAAACCAATCTAAAAAGAAATAAATAACAGGGAGAGTAAAAATACTCAAAACAGTAGAAACAAACAGATTGGCTCCTGCCAGCTGGTAATCGCTATTGTAACGGTGTGAAAGAACCACTATTATAGTTTGGCAAGGCATAGCAGCCTGAAGGATCAATACGTAGAACGCCACCTTAGAAATCTCAATACCCAGCAGTTTCAATCCAAAGAAGTAAGCAACAGCAAGAGCCATAGGGCCAAATATCAGCTTATTAAAGCTGAGAAGATAGATGCTCGGATTGAATATTGCTTTCCGGATATTAAGTCCAGCAAGCATTGCACCGATATAAACCATTGAAAGAGGTCCTGTGCATTTACCTAACCCTTCGAAAGCAACCATTACAGGACTTGGCATTTTTATGCTAAAAATTAGAATAATTACACCAAGTGTAAGTGCTATGAAATTTGAATTAAACAAACTTTTCCATCCTGATTTATGTGTTCCTGTGCTAAGCTTAAAAACACCATAAGTGAACGTAATGGTGTTGGAGGCCAATTGGTATATGGCACCATAAAAAATTCCAATTCCCCCAGGAAACAATGCATCTAAAAGGGGAAATGCCAGAAATACGATATTTCCAAACATGGTGTGAAGAGTGTGAATGATTTCTTGATCACCCTTTAATCTGGCTATTCTGGATGAAATTTTTCCGATTATGTAGAGGATTGCAAGGTTTAAAAAAGCAAGAATAAAAATCAACAAGCTGTTTTTCAGCAATCCTTCGCTGAAATCCATCCTAGCCAAAGTCGAAAAAATAAGAAAAGGAAGGGTTACATCGATTACAATTCGGGATAGGTTATCTTTAATTTCAGGGGTTATAATCTTACGCCAGAATGCCAAGGAACCAATACCAACAAGAATCCCGAATATTAGCAGTTGATTAAGAATTATATTTGTTGCCATTTATGTTTTATGGTTTAAGGTCTATTTTTCTTAGGTGTTAACAAAATGGAATAAGTTTAAAGGGCAATAAACCTAAACAGGTAATCTGCTTAAAATCTGAACACAGATAATAAGGATAACCATTGCTAAGGGATATGCTGCAGCATAAGCCCTTCCAGGTGTGTTACTTCTGGTAAGAGAGTCGCATGCAGCAAGACCAGGTGTGCTTGTCATACCCCCTGTAATAGTCCCTAAAAACTCAAATAGGTTCATTTTAAAGTAGTATTTATTAAGCAATGCTGTAAGTCCCATTGGAATTAAAGTTATTGCAACGCCAACAAAGAAAAGGGTTGCTCCTGAATTTCTAAGGGTTTCCACTAGATGTTCACCAGCATGAGTCCCTACACCAGCAAGGAATAAGAGAAGTCCAAGTTGCCGGAGCAATTGATTAGCGGCTCCACTCATTGTCCAAATAATTGGCCCAGTTTTACCTAATCCGCTTAGTATTATAGCCATAATCAGGATCCCCCCACTAAGACCTAATCCAAAGGAAAAATTATTGGCAACAGAAATTTGCAGTTGACCAAGCAAAAAACCTGAAACAATACCCAATGCAATAGGAAAAAAATCAGTATCAGAAAGTAACTTATCGTTATTACCTAATAGTGTGCTAAGTGCTTTCAAATCATTTTTAGGACAAGCAACAGTAAACTTATCCCCAAAACGAATTGTTAAATTCGGTGATGGTGATAAATCAATTCCACTTCTTCTAATACGGGTAACCACCGAATTGAAGTTTTGGAGCAATGAAAGGTCCCCTAGTTTTTTGTTAACAAAATGCTTATTTGTTACTAAAATTTGCTCAATGGCATATTCTTCACCAAGTTGAATTTCGGTTGATATGGAAGATCCAATAAGAACCTTAACTTTTTCAAGCGCTTCATTGGTTCCAACAGCTTTAATAATATCGCCTTCCAGTAGGATGGTATCAGGGGTTGGGGTTTTACAAATACTACCATGTTGAACACGAGAAATATTGGCTCCTGTCATACTTCGAACCTTTAGTTCGCTTATTGATTTTCCAAAAACAGAACCATTTTCAACCTTAAAATGGGCATTGACAATAATTGGATATGCAGTACGCTCAATTTCTTGAACCTTTTGATTCTCGGCCAGTAAATCAATCCTTGTAATTTTAGGATATAGTTTAACAAAAAGGATCACACCTGTTACTCCAAAAGGGTATGCAATTCCATAACCAATTGATGCGAGTGGCGAATTGGTAATGTCGATGGCTGCTGTTAAACCCGGTGTGCTGGTAAGCGCACCGCATAGCAGACCAATTGCAATGGCAGGTTGAATGTCAAATAATAGTAAGCAAGTAAAAGCAACAAGCGAAGCACTGAACACGATAAAAAGAGCCATTAGGGCTAATTTCCGTCCATAATTTCTAAATGAATCCAAAAATCCAGGCCCAGCCTGTATCCCAACTGTGAATATAAATATTACCATGCCCATGCGCTCAATTTCGCTAGGTATAGTAATCCCAAAATGCCCAAAAACCAATGCAACAAATATTACGGCAGATACATCGAACGAAACCCCTTTTACACTTATACTTCCAACAGCAAAACCAAGAGTAATAATAATGAATAAAACAAAGATAGGGTTAACAATAATGTCCATCACAATTAGGGTTGAATATGAAACAAAAGTAACAAAACAAAAGTTTAAAGGGTTGTGTGTAGATATTTTTTATTGTTTTAGTCTATTCCTTTGCTTATTGAAAGTAGGTTATAGAGACGGAATAAGAATTTGTTTAAAAGACTTGACATGCTTTGCTAAATATGCTAACTTAACCACATTATCATTAAATTGGCTACTAGAGTTTATCAATGGTAAAAAAATAATCGGCAAATAAATTACAAATTTAAAAAATGTAGTATAATTGCATCAATAATATTTGATGTATTACCCTTTTAACATTTTATTTTACAGCAGTTTGAATATAATTTCTAAAAAAGAGTAATTAATCGGTAATGAAATCACGACATGAATTGAGGAAGCCAGCAAAAGAAAATTATGCAGGCCCAGACGAGTTGAAAAAATCCCGTAAACTTAAACCCTTAAAAAAAGAAAAAAACGTGAAACGGGCTCTATTCGAGGAGATTGATGAATTAGAGGATGTGGAAATAAACTATCGAGTGGATGATGAAGAAGATTATATTGACGAAGAAGATGATTATTAATCTGTTAATATTTTAATAATTGGGGCAGTTACATGCCCTTTTTTTTATTTTTTTTGTTTTTTTATTAAAAATTGACATGTAAATAAAAAAAGAATATTTTTATATCAAATATATTTCACCATGGGTGCAAATAGATTATATATTTATGTATTTGCTGTTTTTGGGGCAATGGTATTATTTGTAACTACTTTAAAATCTAATAATTTTTTGTATGAAGGTAATCCCGATACCCTAAAGTTATCGATTCAAGGGAAAAGTGATGATCAAGCACTTGAATTTTTACTAAATTATACGGAGAGCATAATTCAAATTAACCCCAAAGAGGCTCTAGAATATGCGCACAGGGCAATCGAAATCGCTACGAGAATTGAAAATTACGAAAATGAGGCAAAAGCCCATGCTCTTTATGCAAAAGCGAATTATGTAATTGGGAACTATAAACTTGCCATAGAATCAGCAGACATAGCTCTCAAATATTATCATAACGAAAACGATAGTATTGGTCTGGCAGACACTTATCAGTTGTTCGGACAGATCTATACTCGAATAGGAGAATTTAAAAAGGCACTTGACAATACACAGGAAGCATTTATTATTGTTGGTAAATTAGATAAGAAAGATAAATTAGCAGAGTTGGTGAGAGAAACAGGTAACATTTATTTTTACTTCGGAGAAAATGCTATTGCACTAGACTTTTATCAGAAAAGCCTTAATATTGCCCAGCAAATAAAAAACATTGATGGTATAGCCAAAGCCTATAACAATATTGGGCGATTGTATTCTGAAATTGGAAACTATGAATTTGCCCTTGAATATCTTAGAAAGTCCCTCGACTATAAAAGCAAAGAAGAAGATGTTGTCAGCTATGGCAATACACTTCTTAACATTGGAACAGTATATCAGCACAAAGAGAATTATCAGCAATCTCTAAACTTTTTAGAGCAAGCCAATGAACTATACATTTCTGTAGGGAACTCGGAGGGAACCGCCAACTCTTTTTTCCGACTAGGTAAAACCTACTTTTTAATGAAGCGCTACAACCAAGCTCTTGCTATGTATGAAGAAGCATGGACTCTTGCTTCTGAAACCGATTCAAAAAGACTTCTTGTGCTTATTAGTGCAGCTACAGCTGAAACTTATTCGGAAATCGGCGATTATAGAAGGGCCTATCAGCACTTTAAGGAATATGATGAACTTAGAGAAAATGTTTATGGGGAGGATAAAGGGAAACTCCTGCTTGAATTGGAGGCAAGATATCAAATTCAAGCAAAGCAAAAGCAGATAGAATTACTTTCGAAGGAAAGAGAACTTATTGTTAGCGAGGAAAAGAAATTGAAAATTTGGTTTGCCCTTTTTTCAATTGTGGTACTGTTCCTTTTAAGCCTTATATATTTTACATATAGCCGTTTTAGATATAAAAGTGAAGCAAACAAAGAGCTTCTAAAAGAGATAACTCATCGTAAAATGGTTGAGGCAAAATTACAGGAATACCAGGAGGATCTTGAGGCATTAGTTGACGAAAGAACCCATGAGTTGAAAGCAGCTAAAGAAAAAGCTGAAGAATCAGACAAACTTAAGACGGCCTTTCTTGCAAATATGTCACATGAAATTAGAACACCCATGAATGCCATTGTGGGATTCTCATATCTCCTTACTGATACAGAATCAACTGATAAGATAAAAGCTGAATATACTAAAATAATCAGAAGTAATGGAGAGGTTCTTATGAATCTCATCAATGATATTTTAGACATTTCTATGATTGAATCGGGTCAACTAAAAATAAAACCAAAACCCTTAGCCGTTCCGGATTTACTTAATGATTTAAAGTTTTTTTATGATAAAGAAAGGGATAAGTTTAGAAAGCAACATTTAGAGATAATTAAGGATTATGATAAAGGCACAGAAGAACTAGTTATTACTACTGATAAGGTTCGTTTTAATCAGATAATGACAAATCTTCTTTCAAATGCTATAAAATTCACAGAGAAGGGCACAATTGTTTACGGTTATAGGGTTTCAGATTCAGACGATGTATTGTTTTTTGTTAAGGATTCAGGAGAGGGAATACCACTCGATAAACATCAACTAATTTTTGAACGCTTTAGCAAATTTGGCAGCACTAACGAAACCAAACTTTATTCTGGAACGGGTCTCGGGTTAGCTATTTGTTCCGAATTGGTTAGTTTGTTAGGAGGAAAAATTTGGCTTGATTCATGCCCCGGAAAAGGATCGACATTTTACTTTACCTTACCTTATGATAAGGGAAGCAACGAGGATGTAGAATTCCCACAAAAGGTTAATACATTAGACATCGAAAAATTTAGAGGGAAAACTATTCTTATTGCCGAAGATGTCCTTAGCAACTATCAACTTTTAAGCGCTTTTTTAGCAAAATCAGATGTTAACATAATTTGGGCTCAGAACGGTGCTGAAGCAGTTGATATTTTTAAATCTAATCGCAACATTGATATTATACTCATGGATATACAGATGCCAATTATGGATGGTCTGAAGGCTCTAGAAAATATAAGAAAGTTAGATTCAACAATCCCAATTATTATCAACACTGCTTTTTACGTTAACGATGAAATGGAGAAAAGTTTTACGGTTGGTTGTACAGACTATATGACAAAACCAATAAGAAAAGAGGATTTATTGAATAAACTATCAATATATTTTTCCTAAAATAAAAAAATAAATAATAGATTACTCTCTTTTGTATTTTATCAGCGATTTATCCTTAACGTAAACCTGTCTCTCGAAAGCCTGATCAAGAGAAATAAATGTTTCTGTATTAAGAACACCTGGAATATTCTGAATTGTATTTACCAATACCTCCATTAGATGTTCATTATCTTTGCAGTATATCTTTAGCAACAAGGCATATGCTCCTGTAATAAAATGGCATTCTACCACCTCTTGCATATTCTTCAGGGCATCTACAACTCCCTTGTATTTATTAGCAGACGAAAATTGAACTCCAACAAAAGCACATACATCGTAACCCAATGCCTTGGGTTTAACAATCATCCTGGAACCATCAATTATTCCTGCTTCCTCCATTTTCCTCACCCTTTGGTGAATTGCTGCACCGGATATTCCGCATTCCCGTGCTATTTCGAGAAAGGGCATGCGGGCGTTCTTAACAAGATACGCCAATATCTTTTGATCAATCTCATCTACATGATACTTTTCTGCCATTTTATTACGATTTAATATTTAATAGGCAATAAAAATAATGGTTCTACTACCATTTTAGTGGATAAAGTTCTAACCCTCCATGAAAAAACAGAA
>CAZDXY010000108.1:0-12030 GCA_964509385.1 uncultured Rikenellaceae bacterium | reverse complement strand
GCCCTGCCTTTGCCCTGCCTTTGCCCTGCCTTTGCCGGCAGGCAGGCGGCAGGCATGGCGGCAGGCAGGGAGTGTTTCTACAACGAAGCAACCAACGTACAGCGGATTTCGAAGCAATCAATCTATTATTACTCAGTAAAATTATTGATTACCTTCCCTACCTGCCAAAGTGTTAACACACAGGCACGGGCAAAATCGCTTCGCTAAGGAGTTAAAACCCTTAAAAGGCAAGGGTTTGACTTCATCGATCATTTAGTGGTTCGCCATAACGGTTGGGCGCTTTGTTATCTAAACGGATAATCTTAAAATAATTTTAGTGTAAATTATGAATTACAAAAAGCGAATACTTATTATTAAACCTATTCTTGTTCATCCTAGATATCACCTCACCAGAACATTAGAGTTAGCTAAATACTTTGATGTTAATTGGTATATTTATTCAGACGACAACTCAGTAGACTTGGAACAGTACAGTAGTACTCATCATCAAATCATCTCTTTAAATAAAGAGATGCCTGTGAAAGGCAAAAAGGTAAAAAACTTATTAATCTTATTCAACTTTTACAAAAGTGTTTCATTCTTTTTAAGAAAAAAAAAATACGACCTAATAATAGTTCACAACAACAAGCTGTGCTTTATACTGCCACTTTTCAGCCCAAAATCCAAACTTGTGTTGTCAATGGGGACAAGTGCTGTAACAAAATCAAAAATTATAAATATAATTATCGACATACAATATAAATTTAATACATTTTTTTTTAAACGAATTATTGTAGGGTCTCCTTGGATGATTAATAAATTCAACCTATTTAATAAAGAAGTAATAACAACAAGATGGGGCACTAATCCTTTATCAAAAGAAGAAAAATCTTTCAACGACCTTCGTTTACTTTACATTGGAACTTTAACTAACAGAAGAATACATGAAACCATTGAGGGGTTAGCTTTGTTTTTAAAAGTCAATAATTATAACAAACCAATTACCTATGACATTATTGGTAGAGGGTCAAAAGACGATGAGAAATTATTATTAGAAACCACAAAAAAGTATAATCTTGAAAGTATTGTAAAAATTCATGGTTTTTTGCCAAATGGTGATTTAGAAAAGTATTTTAGTCTTTGCAACATTGGAGTTGCCTATATACCCATCACTGAGTATTATACTGATGTCGTAGCTACAAAACTTGATGAATATATAGTCTCTGGCTTAGTTTCAATTGCAACCGGTACAAATGAAAATAAAAAAGTAATAACTCAAAACAATGGGATAATAATTGAAGACAACCCTGAAAGTTTTGCAGAAGGGCTGCAAATAATTGCTCTAAACTTAAATGCTTATTCCTCTGAAATCATTTTCGAAGAAAGCAAAACAAAAACACTTTCGTTTGCAGTTGAAAATGAGATTGTACCGAAATATCTGAAGTTTATGGAAGATTAAAATGCAAATAATCCTCCTAGGCGACATAGCCTTCAACGGCCTAATAAGCGAACAGCCCGAAAAAAATACCAAGCGCTTTAGTCTGGTTGCACCCATTCTTCAGGATGCAGATTTGGTATTTGCCAATCTTGAAACGCCAGTTAAGGCAGGAACGGAATACAATAACGAAAAAAGTATTATTCATTACGCAAGCTACGAAGTAGCAAAAGACCTACTAACTAAACTAAATATTGGCTGCGTTTCCCTGGCTAACAACCATATTTACGACTGCAAGATGGACGGGTTGAAGGCAACCATTAACTTGCTCGATAAAATAGGTATATGCCATACAGGAGCAGGATGGAAGCAGGAGCATATTGAGCCAGTAATTATTGAGAGGGGTGGACAACGAATTGGCTTTTTAGCCTACGTTGAAAAAAGTACAGATCCCAAAACAGAAAACTTTCCAGAATTGTTAATTAATTACTACAGTATAGAAAAAGTGATTAGCGATGTAACCAAATTGAATGGAAAGGTTGATAAAGTAATTTGCAGTATTCATTGGGGTGTTGACTACTCTTTCTATCCTAGAAAACAACAAAGAGAAGATGCACGAGAACTTATAGACAATGGGGTTGATATAGTTATGGGACACCATCCACACACTATACAACCTTATGAGAAAAAAAATAAAGAAAAATATATTTTTTATAGCCTTGGAGGATTTTGTTATGGTGATAGTATGTGGAAAGGATATCTTAGGAGTTTAAAGAAAAGAACAAAAAATTCATTTATTGTAAAAACTTCAAACTACAAAGATTACGAGTTCATTCCAATTAAAGAATTAAAAGGAAATTTCTTAACTTTTAGAACCGCAGATTTCATCCAATGGTCCAATCGTAAGTGGTTTATGTTAAAAATAATTGACAATTGTAAAATAGTTTTTATAATGGTTACCCTTCATAATCGTTATTGGGTTAAATTTTACGATTACTTCTGGGGGTATTATCGCACTCCTCTGATAGCTGTAAAAGAATTAATTAACAAGTTACTTTAATTTGTTATGAAGAATTGGTACATATCAAATAATAAAAATAAAAACAGTTTTAATACAGGCAGAATTAGTATTGAAACAACAGATCCACTTGTTACAATTGATGATCTAAGCATATATCTTGAGGGATATATTTTACCTAGGTATAGTATCTTCAAAAAATACAAACATCTTTCAAGTTATGAACTGATTGCCATACTTTTTACTTTATATGAAATTAATTTTCTTAATTACATCAAAGGCACATTTAACTTAATATTAATACATCATAATAAAATTTATATAGCAAATGACTTTCACTCTCTAAGAAAATTTTTTTATTTTATTTCCAAAGATAATATACATATCTCAAATAATATTGAAAGAATAACAGCCTACACAAAACCTAAAGTTAATAATAATAGTGTAGTGCTTTATGAATTATTAGAACACTTTACCTGCGAGCAAACCCTTTTTGAAGGGATAAGATACAGCGGTCCTGCCCGATTAATAGAAATTAACACCGAATCCCTTGAAGTAAATAAAACGTTTTACTACGATATAGAAGCGTCTATTAAGCCAAACACATCTGATATCACCATTGAAGAGTTTTCCGATTTTTGGAAAACACTAATTAGTAATTATATAGAATATTTAAAGCCAAGGTCAACGAGTTTAACGCTAACCGGTGGCAACGACTCTAGGATGATACTTTCAGCAATGATAAAACAAGGGATTAAACCAAATTTATTTTCTTTTGGTAACCCTAGTTCATTCGATGCTCAAGTCGCAAGGAAAATATCCAATTTTTTGCAATATGATTATAATAATTACTATGAGAGTCCTACTGAAAATTGGTATACAGACCATGTAGATGAGGTAATTAGAATTGGTAATAGCTTAGTGAATTTGCATCGTGCTCATCGACTTTTTGCAATTGACAGTGAGTTGGAAAATAACCCACAAACGGATATGTTGTTTTGCGGATTCATGGGTGGTGACTATGTTAAAGGCCTTTCATATGATGACTACATTACTCCTAGATTATTTAGAGAATATGAGTATGGCAACAGCAAAAGAAATATTCCCAAGGCAGTTGAAAATATTCTGTGCAATAAATTTATTGATGATAACTTATTTGATATTGAGTTTGTAAATAAATTGCTTGAAGAATCCAATTTCTTTTCGAGTTCTGAACTAAAGATTAGGGAGTTTAATAGGCTTTTTTATCTTGTTGGATGTTCTCATGACTATCAAGATATAACAGTTTTTAACTCAAGGATTCCTTTCGTAGTAAATCCCTTTATGGATATTGATTTTTTAGAAAGACTCTATGGCTCGAGATTTTCTTTCCTTAGCGTAAATAGTAATCTGTTTTTTAAAAAATTTAGAATAGGGCGCTCCAATTTTCACCTCGAGATAACTCACCAACTAGCGCCTAAACTTTCAAATATTGAATACGCAAAAAAAGGTTATTACACTGCAAATGAATACCTAAATACAAATCCATACTTGTTAAATATTAAGCGATATTATCGTCTTAAAAAGCAAAGGCAATTTCCTCCAAGTTTTCCATACGATTACTGGTTTAAACAATATTTACATAAGAACCTTCAACTATTACATACCATTGAGGGGCTACCATATAAAACTTCATCTTTAATTCAATCTTTAAAGGATAGGACTACCATTCCACAAAATGAGGGCGCTTTACATCTTTACTCAAACCCTATCAATATTGCCTTAAACATTAAAAACTTGAATACATGAAAGTTGCAATTTTAAAAAATGAATTTGATGACAGCCACTTAAACTGGGCTGCTGCATGTGAAAAGTTTAAAGTTGAATATGATATTATTGACTTGGTTTCCCATTTATGGTTAGCCGAGATTCAAAAATTTCCTTATAGGTGCTATTTGGCTTGTCCTTCGGGCCGTGAAGCTCATTATAAAATAATGTATGATGAGCGTATTAGAATTATTGAAAATGTGATGGGCAAGTTTGTATATCCAAATATGGAGGAAATTAGTATTCATGAAAATAAAAAGTACCTATCCTACTGGTTAGAGGCAAATAGCATACCCCATCCAAAAACAAATGTTTTCTACACTAAAAAAGAAGCAACTAATGCATTAAATGGGATTGACTTACCTATTGTAGGGAAAATGAACATCGGTGCATCAGGAAAAGGGGTAACAATTTTTAGAGATAAGCAAGCTCTTCAAAATTATATCGAAACATCTTTTGGGAGGGGTATAAAGCAAGCTTGGGGTCCAAATTTAAAAATGGGGAATTATGCCAATCGTCTAATGGCAATTGTTAAAGAACCAAGCCGCATTTTAAAAAGATTAACCGTTTATAAAAAATTGTATGATGAACTTCAAAAAGGGTTTGTCATCCTCCAAGAATATATCCCCCATGATTATGAATGGAGAATTGTTAAAATAGGTAATTCTTATTTTGGGCACAAAAAGGTAAAACAAGGTGACAAGGCTAGCGGTACTAAAGGTATAGCTTATGATACTCCTCCTATAGAAATTCTAGATTTCGTTAAGGACATTTGCGATAAACATAAATTTAACTCAATGGCGGTAGATCTGTTTGAGGATGGCAGGGGCGGATATCTAGTTAATGAAATGCAATGCATCTTTGGTCATGTACAAGATTATATATGTGCACAGGATAACGAACCTGGTCGGTTTATCTTGAAGGAAGATAGTTGGGTTTTTGAAAAAGGAAATTTTAATACAAATTTATCCTATGATTTACGCCTAGAGAATTTAATAGGCTTATTAGATGATTGATGACAGTATTATTTATTTGTTCTGGTAATAGCAAAGATTTTGGCATTGCCCCATTTGTGCTTAGCCAAGCAAAATCAATACAGGAAGAGGGCGTTGAAATACTTTTCTATAAAGTAATTGGTAAGGGAATACGGGGCTACCTTAAAAACGTGAGAAAACTTCGATTGTTTTTAAGTGAGCATAGTATTGATATAATACACGCGCATTATTCTTTCAATGGCTTACTGGCATTACTTGCTATTGCTAAACCACCTGTTGTTGTATCGTTCATGGGTAGTGACACCTATGGCGACTACGACACCAAGGGGAGGCTAAAAAGAGGTTCATTTATAAATATTTTTATATCGAAAGCCATTCAGCCTTTCATTAATGCTGCTATTGTTAAATCTCCTAATCTAGCAAATTATATTTACACTAAAAATAAATTATCGACAATCCCGAATGGTGTTAATATTAACATATTTAAACCTATTGATCAAAGTGTAGCTAAAGAAAAATTAGGATTACATAAAGATATTAATTATGTTTTATTCCTAGGAGAAAAGGGAAATGAACGGAAGAATTTTGAACTTTCTGCTAATGCAGTTTCAAAAGTAAACGAAGAAAGTAAATCTAAAATTTTATTTTTAACTCCCTACCCTGTTTCACAAGAGTTGTTGCCATATTATATGTGTGCTGCCAATGTGGTCTTATTGTCAAGTTACAATGAGGGTAGCCCAAACGTAATTAAGGAAGCAATGGCCTGTAACCGCCCCATTGTTTCAACCAATGTGGGGGATGTGGAGTGGCTTTTTGGTAATGAGCCTGGCCATTATATTGCTAGTTTCGAGGTTGACGATTATGCAAACAAGTTAAAACTAGCTGTAGATTTTTCAAATAACAATGAAAGCACCAATGGCAGAGAACGAATAAAGCAACTTGGTCTCGATTCTCAAACCATAGCAAAAAGAATTATTACTATTTACAAAGAAGCACTTAATGAAGTATAATATATACAAAAATGAACTTGTTGACCGCAAGCGTTGGAACGATTTACTAGAGAAATCGGATTTTGCATCGCCATTTCAAGCACCTGAATTTTTCGATTTCTTTAATCAAAACACAAATATGCAAGCCGATGTGTTTGCGGTTGGCAATAATAGTTCGTATGCCGCAATATGTGTTGTTACACTGCAAAAAGAAAAAGGTATAAAGGGTTATTTCTCTCGTAGGGCAATAGTTTATGGGGGCCCAGTGCTTTCGAACACCATTTCTGAAGATGATATAAATTTTCTTTTAAAAAGTATTATTAGTTTATACAAATCTAAGGCAATATACCTTGAAACACGAAATTTCTTTAATTACAGCCCTTACAAAGATCAATTCCAAAATGTTGGCTTTAAATATATCCCTTGGTTAAATTTTCATCTAAACACAATATCTATTGAGGATTTAAGATTGAGAATTAGCAAATCGCGTTTGCGTCAGATCAAAAAGGCTCAAAAGCAGGGTGTTGTGTGGAAGGTTGCAGAATCGGTAGAAGAGGTTAAAGCATTTTATGATATTCTAAATGAGTTATATGTTAGCAGAATTAAAAAACCACTATTCGAAATCGAATTTTTCATAAACTTCTTTAAAAGTAATGTTGGTAAGTATCTATTAGTTATATACAATCAAAAGGTTATTGGGGGCATTATGTGTCCAATATTTACCAGTAAAGGAATATACGAATATTATGTTTGTGGTAAAGACTTAGATTATAAGGAACAATACCCAAGCATAATGGCTACCTGGGCAGCAATTGAGTATGCAAATCAGAACGGCATTGCATATTTCGATTTTATGGGAGCAGGTCAACCTGATGAAGAATATGGTGTTCGCGACTTTAAGGCACGATTTGGAGGCGAACAGGTTGAACACGGCCGTTTCATAAAGGTATTAAATCCATTTCTTTATGCTGTTGGAAAGCTAGGGTTAAAAATACTATCTAAACTAAAGTAGTTGAGGATTCTTATAGACATTGGTCACCCAGCGCACGTGCATCTTTTTAAGCACTTTGCTTGGGATATGCAAAGCCGGGGGCATAACCTGTTTTTTTCATGCCGCGATAAGGAGTTTGAAATATTTTTGCTTAAAAAATATGGCTTCCAATATAAATCGTTTGGCAAGAAGTATAGCTCAACCATTGGCAAGCTATGGGGTATGGTGGAGTTTGGGCTTAAAGAGTTATTGGTTTGCCTAAAGTTCAAGCCCCATATTCTTTTGAGTCATGGCTCAATGTATGCTGCACACGCAGCATTTTTATTGGGTAAGCCCCATATTTCGCTAGAGGATACCTTTAACTTTGAGCAGATTCGCTTTTACAAACCATTTACAAAGCATATCCTAACAGCTGACTACGAACACCCACTAAGTGGAGCAAAAGTGATAAACTATGCAGGCTACCATGAGTTGGCTTACCTACACCCTAACAGATTTTCACCCGATAAAACAGTTTTAAATGAACTTGGCATTAAGGAGAGCGAAAGGTTTGTAATAATTCGATTTGTTTCATGGAATGCCTCGCACGATATTGGGCACAAAGGGATAAGCTACGAAAACAAGATCAAGGCCATTAAGGAGTTTGGTAAATACGCAAAGGTTTTTATTTCGTCAGAAAGCAAATTACCCACAGAACTAGAGCAGTATAGGATAAGAATAACCCCACATAGAATGCATGACGCTATGGCTTTTGCCTCATTAGTTTTTGGCGAAAGTGCTACAATGGTTTCTGAAGCTGTAATTATGGGAACTCCTGGTGTTTATTTAGATAATACGGGTAGATTTTACACAAAGGAACAGGAGGTAAAGTATGGTATGTGTTTTAACTATTCAGAGTCACTAAAGGATCAGCAAAAAGCAATTGAAAAAGGAATCGAAATATTAAAGTCAGAAAATTTAAAAGAAGAATGGCTGGATAAAAGGGATAAAATGCTAGAAGATAAAATTGATGTTACCGCCTTTCTAGTCTGGTTTATCGAGAATTACCCTAATAGTGCTAAGATTATGAAAGAGAATCCAGACTATCAGTATAAGTTTGCCTATCGAAACGAAGTGTAGGTAGGTTAGGTGAGTTATGAACTAAGAGTTAAGAACTAAGAACTATGTGTTAAAAGTTATGACCCAAAAGTTTAGAGTTTGGCGCTTCGACCCTTCGACAAGGGGTACAGTGAGTACTTCGGCAAGTGGTCAGTGCTTCCTGTCGAGCTGTTAAGGGCAACACAACTCAGTGGAAAGGTTGAGGGTTTAGAGTTAAGAACGGCTGGGTTTTCTTTTCGGGTTGTTAATCTTTATTGGGTCTTGGCGAGTATCAAAAACATCAGTAATCAGAACACCTTCTTTCACCTTCTTGTATACAATTTTATAATTGTTGTTAACTAAATACCTATGTCCTTCTTCAAGTTGTAGTAAAGTTTCTTCAATTTGTCCTGACTCTGGCTGATTGTTCAGCTGTCTAGTGGCTATAAAAATATTTTCTTTGATTTTTCGTGCAATTGCTTCACTTGCAATTTCTTTGTAGTAATCATAAATGTCTTTGAGCATTTCAGAAGCAAAGCCTGACCAAATAACTTTCATCAGATTACCACTCTTGAGATTCTTTTTCTAGCTGCTCTTGGGTCTTATATTTACCAGCAAGGTAATCCTCATTTGATTTTCTAGCCCTTTCAATCAATTGTTTTTCTGTAAATGGCTTAAATGCCTTAGCCGTAACACCTTTAGCCTTTAAGATAGTCTCTTCAATTTTCTCAAGCAAACCTTCATCTTGGAGATGTATTAGATATTCAATGGCATTTAACTTTCTAGTTTGCAAATCCATAGCTCATAATATTTATTATCAAAGATACTAATTATCTACAGGCTTAAACGAATTTTGAACGATTTTGTTCCATACAACTTTGCCGCTAACTAAGAATTAAGGGTTTAATGAAGGAGGCTGTTTTAAGTACCTTTAGCCCTGCAGAGTGCCTGGCTTATGAAGGAAAATCTCGATTATCAGTTTAATTTTAAGTGAAAGAACAGAGATGAGAGATTAGAATTGAGGCAATTAAAGCCATGAGATTTGAGAAAAATTTAGCGAGCAGTTATGAGAGATGAGTTATCGTATATCCTCACTACTCATCGCTCACCTCTCACTACTCATCGCTCACTACTCATCGCTCACCACTCATCGCTCACCTCTCACCACTCACCGCTCACTACTCATCGCTCACTACTCACCGCTCACCACTCACAACTCAAACCAAAAAATATGTCCCAAATCAATAGTTTTCGTGATCTGATAGTATATCAAAAGGCATACAAACTTGCTATGGAGATATTTGAGATTACCAAAGCATTTCCGAAGGAGGAGAGGTATTCGCTTACAGATCAGATACGGCGCAGTTCTCGTTCGGTAACATCAAACATTGGCGAAGCCTGGGCTAAGAAGATATATCTAAAGAACTTCGTAAGTAAGCTATCCGATTCCCATGCTGAAGAGTACGAAACCGAGGTGTGGCTCGATTACTCAAGGGCCTGCGGTTACATTGATGAAACTAAGCATGAGCATTTTATGGAGGATTACGATGAGGTTAGGAAAATGCTTATATCGATGATGACGAATCCTGAAAAATTTTGTAGAAAAAAGGTCTAATTACGAGCAAAATTAATGAGTTATCCTATATACTCATCGCTCACCTCTCACCACTCATCGCTCACTACTCACTACTCAAACCAAAAAATATGTCCCAAATCAATAGTTTTCGTGATCTGATAGTATATCAAAAGGCATACAAACTTGCTATGGAGATATTTGAGATTACCAAAGCATTTCCGAAGGAGGAGAGGTATTCGCTTACAGATCAGATACGGCGCAGTTCTCGTTCGGTAACATCAAACATTGGCGAAGCCTGGGCTAAGAAGATATATCTAAAGAACTTCGTAAGTAAGCTATCCGATTCCCATGCTGAAGAGTACGAAACCGAGGTGTGGCTCGATTACTCAAGGGCCTGCGGTTACATTGATGAAACTAAGCATGAGCATTTTATGGAGGATTACGATGAGGTTAGGAAAATGCTTATATCGATGATGACGAATCCTGAAAAATTTTGTAGAAAAAAGGTCTAATTACGAGCAAAATTAATGAGTTATCCTATATACTCATCGCTCACCACTCACCTCTCATCTCTCATCTCTCACCACTCACCACTCACCACTCACCACTCACCTCTCATCTCTCACCTCTCACCACTCACCTCTCACCTCTCACCTCTCACCTCTCATCTCTCATCACTCATCGCTCACCTCTTCTATGGACTTCACCCAAAACACATACAGCACCCTTCTCCAAGCCCTGCAAGCACAAGGTTTCTCTTTTATTACCTTTGCGGAGTACATAAGCTATTACAAGAATAAGGAGTCGGTCGCATCAGGCATTCAGGATAACGAGGCCCAATCAACCAATCAACCTGCTTGCCGACGTCAGTCAGGCAGCCTGCCTGCCCTCTCGTGGCCCGGCGTGACGGCAAAGGCAGGGTCAATCAATCAATCCCGCAAGAGGCAGGCAGGCAATCAATCAATCCTGCCAGAGGCAGGCAGGCAATCAATCAACCAACCTGTCCGCCCACTGGCGGATCAACCCACAGTAATCCTCCGCCACGACGTAGACCTGCTGCCCCAAAACTCCTTGGCCACCGCAAAGCTGGAGCATGAGCTGGGGATAAAGGGTAGCTACTACTTCCGAGCAGTTCCCGAGAGCTGGGACGAGCAAATTATAAGGGAGATTGCTGCGCTTGGGCACGAGGTGGGATATCATTATGAGACTATGAATACGGTTGATAGCCGTCATTGCGAGTCCCGCAGTTCTTTTGTGGGGCGAAGCAATCTATTAAATCAAGATTGCTTTGCAAAGAGCGCTCGCAATGACGAGATGCGAATCGATGCTGCCTTCAGCCTATTTGTCGAAAACCTTAACCACCTCCGTCAGATAGTTGACGTTAAAACCATCTGCATGCACGGCAGCCCCCGCTCAAAGTATGACAATAGGGATATTTGGCAGAAATACGACTACCGCAAGCTGGGTATTATTGGCGAACCCTACTTCGATATGGATTTCGACCAGTATTTCTACCTAACCGATACCGGCCGCCGGTGGGATGGCTGGCGCGTAAGCGTGCGCGATAGGGTTCCTCAGCAGGAGCAATGGATTAAAGAGGGTCTGGTTTTTAAAACCACAAGCCAAATAGTTAACGCCGCACACAGCGGAAAGCTACCACCAAAAATAATGATTACCGTCCACCCCCAGCGCTGGAGCAGCTCGGCTGCGCCGTGGGTAAAGGAGCTTGTATGGCAGAATGTGAAGAATATGGTTAAAAAGATAATAGTTGCAACTAACCGATGAGGCGATCTGGCGAAGGGGCGATTTGGCGAAGGGGCGATTTGGCGAAGGGGCGATTTGGCGAAGGGGCGATTATGCGTTGAGGCGAAAAGTGATATCATCGCATAATCGCATCACCACATTATCGCATTATCGCATTATCGCATTATCGCAAAAACGCATCACCGCATTATCGCATCACCGCATCACCAAAGCTGGACCAACTCGGCTTGCCGTGGGTAAAGGAGCTAGTGTGGCAAAATGTGAAGAATATGGTTAAAAAGATAATAGTTGCAACTAACCGATGAGGCGATGAGGCGAAGGGGCGAAGGGGCGAAGGGGCGATTTGGCGATTATGCGTTGAGGCGAAAAGTGATATCATCGCATAATCGCATCACCACAT
>CAZDXY010000107.1:0-12127 GCA_964509385.1 uncultured Rikenellaceae bacterium | reverse complement strand
GTCTCAAACACCAGTGGTAGCAATACCGTGCCGGTTCGATCCCGGCCCCGGGTACGGAATAGGCTGTCTCAAAAGGGCAGCCTTTTTTAACAATCTATGCTTTGTATGTATTTCGTTTATGCCATATCTAGTTGTGCTAGAAATTACATCTACATTGGGATAAGTAATAATCCTAAAAGAAGACTTAGCCAGCATAACTTAGGCTATAATCGTACTACTAAACCCTACAGACCCTTCAATCTTATCCTTTTAGAGCAACATCCCTCAAGACTTGAAGCCAGATCAAGAGAAAAGTATTTGAAATCTGGAGTAGGAAGAGAATTCCTAAGAGGAATAAACGATATTCACCGTGCCGGCCTGTCTACCGACAGGTAGATTCGATCCCGGCCCCGGGTACGGAAAGCCTCGAGAGATTGGGGCTTTTTTGTATATTATTGATTCAAAAAAACTACAAAATTGTTTTTACCTTTGATGATTATAAAAGTACTAGTTTTACTAGCAAAGGGTTAACAATAATGGATAAAACGAATCAGCACCCCTATGGTGAGAAGCAGCCCGATTTCGACCGGCGTTACCTTGAAATGGCTCAAATTTGGGCACAAAACTCATACTGCGAGCGAAGGCAAGTGGGCGCACTTATCGTTAAGGATAAAATGATTATCTCCGATGGGTATAATGGCACCCCCAGCGGTTTTGAGAATATCTGCGAGGACGAAACGGGACGCACAAAACCTTACGTTCTTCACGCCGAAGCCAATGCCATAACCAAGGTGGCAAAATCGAACAACAGCAGTGAGGGAGCTACGCTTTACGTTACCTCTTCGCCCTGCCTGGAGTGTGCTAAACTTATAATTCAGGCCGGTATAAAAAGGGTTGTTTACAGCGATGATTACCGCATAAGCGAAGGGATTGAACTGCTTCAGCGGGCCAAAATAGAGATTTTAAAGTTGTCCTGAAATTTTTGATTGATCTCCTTTAAAAAAAGCTAAAAACAACAACCTTTAGGTTTGCACAAAAGATGTAAACCCTTTTTAGATTACCTTTGAAAGCCAATCATTTTTATTCATAATGTCCCATGAAATACGACAATAAACGTAAAGATATTATTTACCCTTTAGGCTTGGCAATAGTGCTTATTGCTGGCATACTAATAGGTGTTAAGCTAAGACAAGACCCTGCAAGACCTAGTCTAACGGTATATCCACGCTCAGACAAGTTAACCAATGTCCTAAAATACATAGAGGATCAGTACGTTGATACAATATCGATGAGTAATCTGGTGGAAAATACCATTCCCACCCTACTTAAAAATTTAGATCCACATTCCGTTTACATCCCCGCTTCGGAGCTAAAAGCTGTGAACGAGCCCCTTGATGGAGGATTCGATGGCATTGGCATCTCGTTCAATATGACCAATGACACCATAGTAGTTATCAGCACAATACAGGGTGGCCCTTCCGAAAAAATTGGGCTACTAGCTGGCGATAGAATTGTTACCATTGATGACTCAACAGTTGCAGGCGTTGGATTTCCTCAGGATGATGTGGTTAAGATGCTTAAGGGCCCCAATGGAACAAGAGTTAAGGTGGGCATTGTTAGAAAGGATATTGATGAAATGTTGATTTTTGAGATTGTTCGTGACAAGATTCCTCTATACAGCATAGATGTTAGCTTTATGCTAAATGGTGATATGGGCTATATTAAGATATCAAGATTTGCACGAACAACTTACAAAGAGTTCATTGAAGCGGTGGATAAATTGCAAGGTTTGGGAATGAAAAAGTTGATTATTGATCTTCGTGGTAATGTTGGTGGTTACCTTGATGCTGCTACAAACATCGCCAACGAATTTCTTCCGGAAGGGAAGTTAATTGTTTATACTCAGGGTAAAGCCAGACCTCGTCAAAATATTTTCTCAAACTCCAAGGGAAAGTGTATAAATACAGAGGTTGCCATTCTAATCGACGAATTTGCCGCTTCGGCAAGCGAAATCCTAGCCGGTGCCATTCAGGATAACGACAGGGGTCTGGTAATAGGAAGACGATCGTTTGGTAAAGGATTGGTTCAGGAACAAATTCTATTCTCCGATGGTTCGGCGCTAAGACTAACCATAGCAAGATACTACACTCCCACCGGAAGGAGTATTCAAAAGCCCTATGAACCCGGCAGCGATGAATACTTCTACGATATTAGCAACAGGTACTTACATGGAGAGTTTCAGGTACAGGACAGCATTCATTTTTCCGATTCACTTTTGTATATTACTCCAGGTGGGAGAACTGTTTACGGCGGTGGTGGTATTATGCCTGACTTTTTTATCCCCCTCGATACAACTGGCATTACTCCCTATTTTAATAGAGTTGCGAGCAGGGGTTTAATTTACCGTTTTGCCTTTAATTTTACCGATACCTACAGAAAAGAAATGTCAGGGTTAAAAGACTATCTTGCTATAGAAGGATATCTTGACCGGGTAAATCTATTGGAACAGTTTATAGAATTTTCAAGAAAACGAGGTGTTGAACCAGATAAAGTACAGATAAAAAAATCGAAAGAGCTGATTGAAACACAGCTTAGGGCTGCCATTGCACGTAACCTTATTGATAGTGAAGGGTATTATCCTATCATACGAAGAATTGACACAACTCTTCTTCAAGCCATAGAAATTCTTAAAAACTATCAGAAACTCCAAAAACTTTCGTTTAAGTTGAATTCTGGTTCGAAAAACTCATTCTATCAAGCTTTAAGCAAAACCCTGTTAACTAAAGATATAGTAGCAACTACTGCCTAGCTGATTAAAAACTCTAAAAATTGCATGAGGCTGTCTAAAAGGTCCACCGTGTGACCCTGTGAAGGACACTGTGAACCTCTGTGGAATTTTTAATATATTGTGCCACAGTGTATCACAGTGGAAACACAGAGTTCCACAGAGAAAAAAATCTAATTCTATAAGGCTTTTGAGACACCCTCATTTTAATAGACTTTTCACTTCGATAGGATTGACATTTAAAAAATGTATTGTATATTTGGTGTATATATACATTTGTTTAATAAATGGTGTTCATTTTTATAGTAATTCTTAAACATTAGCTATTATGAGCAACAATAGTATTATTGAGCATTATGGAGGCATTACCAAGGAAGAGCCGTTATCATGTGTTGATAACGATATACTTCTGAAAAATACTTGCGTATTGGAGGCCGTTTCACCCTTCTTTGGTTATTACAGCCAGGTTCAGTATTCCACAAAACCCCAAATGCTCTATTTGGTTACCGAAGATTTTGTTTCGCTAGAAACCCTTATGCGCATTACAATTAAAATCCAGAAAAAGGTTAAATTTCCCATTGATGCAGTAACAGGAAGCGTAAGCTTATTTAACCAAACCTGTCATATCATTAGGTTTCTAAATATACCCAAGTACGATCAAATTGCCTCACTTCAGAGATTATATCAAGAACATGGTATTACCTACAAAAAAAAGGTTAGATCGTTTCAAAACGAGATGGCAATGATTAAACTTCGCAGGTTTTTTTCTCTTATACCGGTGAATAAAGGTGTCTATCTTGAGCATGAACATCCGAATTTTGGCTACTTCGCCATTCCTGAACACATAGAATGGGAAGCATTCAAATCGCTAACAACAGAAGTGAAATACGACACAGATCTTCTTTACTTTGATGCTGCAACTGCATACATATACGAAAATCGATCAATAACCGATTTGGTTAGGATATATAGAGAAAACCTAACAGCAGAAAAACTTATAGCCATTAAGAATAAGTACATTAAACTATTAGGATAAGTTGATCAATCCATAATTGTGCATCCCCTTGATTTCAATATTTTCTTAGGTTTTCCTATCACTTCCGAATTAATTGCAATTGCATGCTTTATAACACAAACAAATAATCTCAAAAAGTTTATTTTGGTTTCATGGAATAGATTAACTTGTTAAGCAAAATAAAAAACTAAATTCTATGAGTGGAATATTCAGTTCATCCCTTGGCAAAAAATTGATAATGAGCATATCTGGTTTATTCCTTATGCTCTTTTTAGTAGTTCATCTTACCACCAATTTGCTTCTATTGGTTGGCGATGGAGGATTATACAACAAAGCAGCACATGCACTTGCCACAATTCCTTTGCTTAGAATAGTGGAGTATTTGCTAGCCTTTGGATTTTTGTTTCACATCGTATATGCCACCATTATCACCCTTAAAAACCGTAGAACACGACCTGTAGGTTATTCCAAAACTACATCAAATCAGGTTACAACTTGGTCTTCGCGAAATATGTACATTCTTGGATTTGCAATTTTTGCATTCCTTGTGATGCACTTAATTAACTTTTTCCTAAAACTTAGATTTGGAGAAGCCCCCTATGTTGAGGGAACCAAAATGCATGATTCCTACTCACTTGTCTCCAATTTCTTTATTCAATATTGGTGGTATAATTTATTATATATCGTATCCGCAATTCTACTCGGATTACATTTAAGCCATGGCTTTTGGAGTGCTTTTCAAACCATTGGCTTGAATAATAACAAGTGGATTGCCCGTCTCGAAGTAGTATCATACATATACGCCGTAATAATTGCGGTTGGTTTTACCATGATTCCGCTTTACTTCTGGTTTTTTCACTGAGAATCTTCTGGTATCAAATTTTGATTCAAACAAACCGTTGAAAAACATTGAGAAAATAATAAAATATTTAATATGAATAAAATAAACGCAAAAATACCTGATGGGCCTCTGGCAGAAAAGTGGTCAAATCACAAGGCATCCCTGAAATTAGTTAACCCGGCAAACCGAAAGAAGTTAGAAGTAATTGTTGTGGGAACTGGATTGGCTGGCTCGGGAGCTGCCTCCACGCTCGGAGAGCTGGGCTACAATGTTAAGGTTTTCTGCTATCAGGATACTCCAAGGCGAGCACACTCTGTTGCTGCTCAGGGTGGTATTAACGCTGCAAAAAATTATAAAAACGATGGTGATAGCGTATTTCGCCTCTTCTACGACATGATTAAGGGTGGAGATTACCGTGCCCGTGAGGCCAACGTTTACCGTGCAGCCGAGGTGAGCAATCAGGTAATCGATCACTACACCGCTATTGGCGTTCCCTTTGCCCGCGATTACGGCGGACTACTTGATAACCGATCGTTTGGTGGCGTGCAGGTTAGCCGAACATTCTATGCCAAGGGGCAAACAGGACAGCAGTGCTTGCTGGGTGGCTACGGTGCATTGACCCGCCAGATTCAGGCAGGAACCGTTACCATGTACTCCCGTCGCGAATTGTTAGACATAGTTATCGTTGAAGGAAGAGCCCGTGGGATAATTGCCCGAAACCTTATCACTGGCGAAATAGAGCGCCATCCTGCTCATGCTGTGGTGCTGGCAACTGGAGGTTATGGTACAATTTACTACATGTCTACCCTTGCTGTAAACTCAAATGGATCGGCTGCATGGAAAGCCCATAAGAGGGGTGCCTTTTTTGCTAACCCCAGCTTCATCCAGATTCACCCCACATGCATTCCGGTGCTTAATGATTTTCAGTCGAAACTCACGCTGATGAGCGAATCGCTCAGGAACGATGGACGGGTTTGGGTTCCCAAGCAACAAGGCGACAAGCGCAACCCTAACGATATCCCCGAAGAGGAACGCGATTACTACCTCGAAAGGCGTTACCCTGCATTCGGAAACCTAGTGCCACGCGATGTTGCATCGAGAGCAGCTAAAGAACGCTGCGATGCTGGGTATGGGGTTGGCGACAGTGGCTTATCGGTGTACCTCGACTTCCGCGATGCCATTCAGAAGCAGGGGCAAAAAGCCATTGAGAATAAGTACGGCAACCTTTTCGAGATGTACGAAAAGATCACCGGTGAATCGCCCTACAAAACGCCAATGCGTATCTATCCAGCCGGACATTACACCATGGGTGGACTTTGGGTCGATTACAACCTTATGACCACCATCCCCGGTCTTTTCGCCATTGGCGAAGCAAACTTCTCCGATCATGGAGCAAACCGTCTGGGTGCCAGTTCACTAATGCAATGTGCTGGCGATGGCTACTTTATTCTTCCCTATACCATTGCCGATTACCTTTCGGATCAGATAAAGGTTCCTAAATTTTCTGCCGATTTACCTGAGTTTATTGAGGTAGAAAAGGAAAACCGCAAAAGAATCGAAAAATTCCTTTCGATAAATGGGAACCAAACTGCAGCCTCTTTCCACAAGCGACTGGGAAAAATACTTTGGGATTACTGCGGAATGTACCGTAACGAAGAGGGTCTTAAGAAAGCTCAGGGTTTAATTAAAGAGCTCGAAGAGGAGTTCTGGAAGAATCTTAAGGTTACCGGAACAAATGAGGGAGTAAACCAGGAACTTGAAAAAGCTGGCAGGGTTGCCGATTACTTTGAGTTGGCAAAGCTTCTTTGCACAGATGCCCTTAACCGAAAGGAAAGCTGCGGAGCACACTTCCGGGAGGAGAGCCAAACCGAAACAGGCGAGGCCAAGCGCATTGATGATGAGTATGCATACGTGGCTGCCTGGGAGTACAAGGGAAAAGATCAGCAACCCGAACTGCACAAGGAGGAGCTCAAATATGAGTTCGTTAAGCCACAGGAGAGAAGCTATAAATAGAATCTTTGATAATTAAAGATTTATGATTGACGATTTAAGATTAACGATTGATGATTAAGAAGTAATTAAATGATAAGATTATGAAGATAACACTTAAGATATGGCGGCAGAAGGATGCCAAATCCAAAGGAAGGTTCGAAACCTACCAACTCGATAATGTTTCACCCGAGATGTCGTTCCTCGAGATGCTCGATTACCTAAACAGCCTGCTCGTTATTAAGGGAGAAGATCCTGTGGTCTTTGAACACGATTGCCGAGAGGGGATTTGCGGTTGCTGTGGACTCTACATAAATGGCCGTCCACATGGACTTATGGGCAAAACAACAACCTGCGAATTGCATCTAAGAGAGTTTAAGGACGGTTGTACTATTATAGTTGAGCCTTGGCGGGCAGCATCATTCCCGGTGATTAAGGACTTAATGGTCGACCGTAATGCCTTTGAGAAGATCATGCAGGCAGGTGGTTTCATCTCGATAAATGCAGGTGCAGCCCAAGATGCCAACAATATCGCTGTTGAAAAAATAAAATCCGATGAGGCTTTTGATGCAGCTTCGTGCATTGGCTGTGGTGCTTGTGTTGCTGCCTGTAAAAACTCATCAGCAATGCTTTTCATCGCTGCAAAAGTATCGCAATTAGCACTTTTGCCTCAAGGTAAAGCAGAAGCCAAGGATAGAGTGAAAAAAATGGTGGCAAAAATGGACGAGCTGGGATTTGGTGGCTGTACCAATACTCGTGCCTGCGAAGCTGAATGCCCAAAAGGCATTTCTATCACACATATTGCTAGACTTAACAGGGAATTTATTACTGCCAAACTTAAGGATTAGAAATTTTTTGTCAAGTAAAAATGTCCATTGATAAAATTCAATGGGCATTTTTTATTTTCACATCTTTAACTACCTAATTTTATATAAATTTGTCAAAGAATTTTTTAAAATAATGGCATGAAACACCCATGTAAGGCAGCTTGCACATCCAAGTTTGCGAGCTTTACAAAGTTTATTATTAACCTTACTCAAATTTTATTCAGATGAAAAAATTGTTTTTAACCCTAATTATTCTTCTTGTCATTGTTGGAGTGTCTTTTCAACTTCTTAGACCCAAATTTGCAATTAATAATTATAACAAGGGATTGGCTCTTGCTGATTCTTCTCTTTATGAAATGGCCATCGAGAAGTATTCGAGAGCAATTTGGTATGATAAGAAGATTGATAAGTTCTACTATGCAAGGGGAATAGCATTAGCCTCCATTGGTAAGGATTCATCAGCAATTCTAGATTTTAATATTGCCATTGGACTAAATTCTGAGATATCGGATTATTTTGTTGGAAGAGGTGTGTCAAATAGAAAATTAATGGCTTTTGACAAAGCCATGTCCGATTTCGATCAGGCCATTGAGCTTAACGACTCCAGTGCAAGAGCATACTTCCAAAGGGGATTGCTTAAGGCAGCACTTCATCTGTATGATCAAGCTATTTTAGATTACAATAGAAGTATCGAACTGGATGGACACAACCTTGAGGCATTCCGAAGTCGAGGAGAAACCAGAGCGTTTCTCGATGATTTTATGGGTGCTATTTCGGACTATGACAAAATGATCGAATCTGACGATGCCCCTGCTGAAGCATATAAGCAAAGAGGTATTTTTAAGCTAAAAATTCAGGATTACTCGGGAGCCGAAAAGGATTTAACCCAAGCAACACTTTTAGAAACAACTGATAAGGAGATATTTTACCAGCTGGGACAAGTAAAGAGTAATCTCGATAAAAATGATGAATCAATTGAGTTTCTTAATAAAGCGTTGAATCTGGACCCAAATTTTGATTTAGCATATGGATCAAGAGGCGGGGCTTACCTTAAAAAAGGGAATTTTAAACAAGCAATCAACGATTTTTCCAAAGCTATATCATTGAACAACGAGTACAAAAGAGCCTATTATGGCCGAGGTATTGCCAAAGCACTCTCAAAGGACTACAAAGGTTCAATTCTAGATTTTAATAAGGTTATTGAACTTGATAAGGACTATGCACAGGCTTACTATAACCGCGCCGTATCCAAAGCCATTCTTGGTGATCATCAGGGGGCTCTACCCGATTATGATTTTATTATACTTAAAGATCCCAGAAATCCTGAGGCATACTACAATAGAGGGATTTCAAGAATGAATGTTAGGGATACGGAAGGTGCGTGTAGTGATTTTCGAAAAGCACTGGAGCTAAAGTACCAACCAGCCGAACCAATGCTCAAAATGTACTGTTCAAATAAATAGGTTAACGTGAGTTCGATATAAGAAAATAATCAAAATAATACTTATCTTTCCTTTGTGTCAGCGCGATGCGCCTTTTTTAAAAAAAGCTATGTTTTCATTAGCCGCATAGCGCCTGCCTGAATGACGCAGTCAGGCAGGGTGACAGACTTTTGAATTATTTATTTCAAACTTATATTGAACTCACGTTAGGTTAGGAAATTAAAGTCATCAAAGCACAATTTCCCCTTTATCAAAGGACAACTTTTTGGGGTAAGAAAACCCAATATTCCATGGTTCAATGCGCTTAATCTTTTGAGGAAATAATGTCTCTTTGGTTCCCCATGGAATAATCCATTGTTCGTTACGATAACTTATTTCAGGGAAATTATAGTTCTGACTGTTAAGGAGGTTTCTTGAATCGTTGGCAAATTCATCGAAAAGGGTTTGATCTTGTTCCAAAAAAAAGTCTCTTTTCTGTTCGTATTTTGCCACTGGAAGTACCTGAAAACGTGTCTTTCCATCGATTTTAGGTGTATGAACATATGCCAAAATATAACCCGCATTGGCAATCTTGGTTACACCGTCCTCCTTTTCGATATGTATCACTGCAATGCTACCACCATTTCTATATCTTGGTCGTTGGTTCGATACAAAGTTGCCAAGGGAGAAAACCACAACTCTCCCCTCTGTTGAATCGGAATCAAAGGAGGCTTCCATTCGTTGAATTACGTGTGGGTGAGATCCAATTACTAGCTTAATACCCAAATCGTGCATAAAGCGAGTTAACTGTAACTGCTCCATCGAAGGGTTTCGCTCATACTCCACTCCCCAATGTATGAAAGCTATTACATCATCAACTTCCAAGGATTTTGCCTTATTAAAATCAGCCCTAATTAACACAGTGTCGATCAGATTTACAATGGTTGGATATGGTATTGGTATACCGTTGGTTCCGTAGGTGTAGTTAAGCAAAGCCAATCTTATTCCATTCTGTTCAAGTATTAATGGATAAGCAGTATCTCTATGCACAGAATCTCTATATGACCCTGCAAATGGTACACCTTTACTTTTCAACACGTTAATTGTACGTAAAATGCCCTGTTTCCCTCTATCCACAGTATGATTATTGGCTGTAACTAGTACGTTTATACCAGCATTGGTAAGTCCATCGATCAACTCGTCCGGTGAGCTAAACTGGGGGTAGCCAGTGAATGGAGCTCCGGCAATGGTAACCTCAAGGTTGGCTATTGTGAAATCAGCCAATTTAAAAACTGACTCCATGCGAGAAAATACATCATTGTAACTATATGTGCCTGTTTTTTCATCGTAGGATCCTTTTATCTGCATACCATGGCCCATCACATCGCCAACAAACATAAGGGTAATACTTTTCTTATCTGTTAATTCGGACTGTTGACCATGCAAAGAAAAATTACATAGAATAATAAGAAAAACAATGAATTGTATTCGATGCATCTTGAATTGGATTTGCATTCAAAGATAAGCGAATGAGGCAATATCTTTAGCAATTTATATCAAATTGGGAAACAAAAATCATGGCGATTTTGTTTACAAAAAACCAAAACTGAGGATAATAACTATACCCAATTATTAAAATAATCCGTGAATAAGAGCATCAATGCGGGTGATTATTGATCGAAGATCGGCTGGGACATCGGGGAAGTTCAGATTATCAACCTCAATAATTAGCAATTTACCTAACTTATAGTTTTCAATCCACGCTTCGTAACGTTCATTAAGTCGCTGCAAGTAGTCTATTCTGATGCTCTTCTCATATTCGCGTCCGCGTTTTTGTATTTGGTTAACCAGTGTAGGAACTGTCGCCCTAAGGTAGATTAAAAGATCAGGGGGTTGTATAAGAGAACACATTAAGTTAAAAAGGCTGAGGTAATTGTTAAAATCCCGTGTTGACATTAGTCCCATTGAGTGCAGGTTTGGTGCAAAAATGTGGGCATCCTCATAAATTGTTCGATCCTGAATAACCTTTTCGCCGGTACGGCGAATTTCTACAATTTGATTGAACCGGCTGTTGAGGAAGAAAATCTGAAGGTTAAAACTCCATCTCTGCATGTCTTCGTAAAAATCATTTAGGTATGGGTTATCGTCCACATCCTCGAAATGGGGTTTCCATCCGTAATGCTTTGAGAGTAGTCGTGTAAGGGTTGTTTTTCCCGATCCAATATTTCCTGCAACAGCTATATGCATGATATTCAGCAATATTTAAGGTTAATACAATTGCGTAAAGAATTAATTCTTCTAAAAGATAAAGGTAAAAAACTTAATGAGTAAATCCCCGCTATGGGATAACTTTTTCGCAAAAAATAAATTCTTTGCCATTAAAGCATGCAACGGCTTTATTAATCGTAAGAGGAATTGAATGGCATGAACATCTATAGGTTTCAGGATGCTCATTAAGGTCGTTGAGGTTATATTTCCAGAATAAATTATTATGCTTAACCCATAGATAATTAGCCTCAATTCTAAAATAACCTTCATGCAAAATATCTAAAGGAATTAATTGGGCTCCATAGGTGTCGAAACGGGCTATAATACTTTTATTGAGGCTAATATAAAGAATCCCTCCATGCTCGGTCATTTGCTTTGGGTCATAATTTTTAAACTCATCGCCTATAGATATTCTTTGTTCAACTGCATTAAACTGATTGTTATAACGAAGCAATTCGGCTTTTTCGCGATGTAGAAGCCAAATTCCTCCTAATGAACTCCGGCAGCTAAGAACTACTTCTCCAAGCCCAATATCTACAAAATTGATTGGTTTCCCTATTATGGCAGCATCATTATTTAGAAATAGAATGTTTTGGTTCTGATTATAAAAAACCATAACTCTAAAAGGATCCGATGAATCAAGGGATGAAGGATTGCCTAAAAGAATATTTGAGTAGTGAGCAATTGTCTGCCCTTTTGCATCGATCTTGCTAACCTTTGATCCTGATATTACCCAATAGTTTCCTATTCCATCGGGTAACAAATCTTGTGTTAATCCCAAAAAAGGGAGGATAAAGTAATAACCTAATAAAAAGATATATTTCAAGTTTTTGAAAGAAATTTTCACCACATTATTAGGTATCTGAAATTGATATTTCGAATAAAGAATCAACATATTCACGGTTGTTGCTAAGACGTGGCACCTTATTCTGTCCTCCTAATTTACCTCGTTCCTTCATCCACTTAAAAAAAGTTCCTTTTTTCATTGAACGAACAATGGGC
>CAZDXY010000106.1:11772-12299 GCA_964509385.1 uncultured Rikenellaceae bacterium | reverse complement strand
CCTGGTCCCAAACCAGGTGCGCTAACCGGACTGCGCTACACCCCGAAAACTATTTTTAACAGCAAAATCAACAATCGCAGCTCGTTTCTTTAATCTCTTCAGAAGCATTTCCATCCTTATGGCTTCTCTCCTGCTCTCAAATTCCTTCCAGTAAAGTATCCTCCAAGGTACGCCAAACTTTGTCGATCGATTCTTGCCCGCATTGTGCCTTTGCAACCTCGATTCCATATCCGATGTTTGCCCTATGTAGAAATGACCTTTGCTGGTTGATTCCAATATGTATGTAAAGAACATCTTCTTAGCTTTTGGTGCGCTAATCCCGAAAAATGAAAAATCTTCGATTTTTACCATTTTTCGTGGATCCTCGAATTTACCCCAAAATCTTCGATTTTGGTAAATTCGGGACCGGACTGCGCCTGCCTACTCTACCTGTCGGTAGACAGGCGCAGGTAGGCTACACCACAAAAACAAGCGCGGTGAGGGGGGGATTCGAACCCCCGGTACCCTTACGAGTACGGCAGTTTAGC
>CAZDXY010000106.1:0-11762 GCA_964509385.1 uncultured Rikenellaceae bacterium | reverse complement strand
TTCCTCAAAGCGGGGCAAAAGTATAAAATCTAAATTACATAGCAAATACTTATCAAAAAATAAGTCTAAAAAACTACTTCGACTTATCTAAACCCTGAGGAATAGGTGGTAATCCCTTTCTTTCTTTTAAGCTCTCCTTTATTATCTCAATAGCTTTATTTAATTGATCATCAATACCATTATATTCCCTATACGGATCATTATCGATCTCTATGTCAGGGTCAACACCCCAGCCTTCAATAATCCATTTTCCCGTTTCAACGGAGTAGCTTGTGGATTCGGGTTTACGAAGATCACCACCATCTACAAATGGAAGTGATCCCCAAATGCCAACAACTCCTCCCCACGATCTGGTTCCAATAATGGGACCAAGACCCAATTCGCGGAAACCGTAGGGGAAAAGGTCTCCATCGGATGCAGAGTACCTATCCATGAGCAGCACTTTAGGACCTATGTGCGTTTGCGCTGGAATGGGTGTGGGATGACTAATACCTCTACGCATATTTGCGCGGTAGGCAATACGGTTTAAACGCTCCAGTATCATAGGTGAAACATTGCCCCCACCGTTACCCCTATCATCAATGATCAACCCTTTCTTGTACAATTGTGGGTAGAAGTACTTTACAAACTCATTAAGTCCTGCCACTCCCATATCGGGAATATGGATGTAGCCAACCTCTCCATTGGTTGCTTCATTCACCTTACGAATATTATTCTGCACCCATGAGTAGTAGTATAGCGGTGCCTCATCGGCAATGGGAACAACCAACACCTTGCGACTTCCCGCCAATTCAGGCTTTGAGTTGACTACCAATTCCACCGTACGATCGGCTTTTCCAATAAGCATCTGAAAAATGTCTGCCACCTCCTTCAGGTTTTGTCCATCCACTGCAAGGATATAATCACCCTTGTTAACGTTTACTCCAACATCGAGGAATGGCGATCGTATCTCTTTACTCCAGGGTGCTCCTTCAAGTATCTGATCAACCCTAAAGTAACCGCTTGAATGCTTGTTGATCTTTGCTCCAAGCAATCCTAACTTAATCCTATCGGGATTTGGCATTTCGCCGCTATTCACATATGCATGCCCCACGTTAAGCTCACCGATTAACTCTCCAATTACATAGGTAAGATCAGCCCTATGGTTTACATGGGGAATAAGAACATCGTACTTACTGTGCATGGCTTTCCAATCGACTCCATGCATATTCTCAACATAAAAGAAATCGCGCATCTGCCGCCAGCTCTCATCGTATATCTGTTTCCACTCCTGACGGTAATCCACCCAAACCTTCATATCGCTTAGGTCCATAGTTTTTTCCATTTTTATGGCTGATGTTGGAAGATCAACAACCGCATATTTACCACCTTTTGTTACCAGCATCTTCTTATTATTGGCCGAGATGGTAAAACCAATCCCCTCGCCCAGCTCAACCTCCGACTTCTTTTTGAGATCGTAAAACTTGGTATAGGTCTTTCTTGCAACCTGATCCCTTTGGGCATAGTAAATCTTATCATCAACACATTGAATATTCCAGTAGTTGGCCACATCAATGGGAACAGAAACTATACGATGTTGCAATCCATCAATATCTATCTTAACATCAACTATTTTGGGAGCTTCAGATTTCTTGTCATCGGAACCCTTGCCCTTGGTTTTATCCTCCTCAAGCTTCACCTCATTATTCTCAGGTGCAAATGGCGAAGGAGTATCCTTTGCCAGTATAACCATGTAAATCTTGCTCATGGCCATATATGCATGATTCCACTCGGTACGGCTGTAAATGGGGTTAAAATCGCGGTCGGAGCTAAAAAGCAGGTACTTCCCATCGTTTGAGAAAGAAGGCTGTGCCGATGTGTACCAGCTATCCGTTACAGGGTGTTTAGCACCAGCTATAAGGTCGTATAGGTAAACCACAGAGAATCTATTTTCAACCTGTTTTGTGTAAGAAAGCCACTTACTATCGGGTGACCAGCTATAGTTAAAGAAAAGTCCATACTCCCCCTTATCAATCTCAGTGATCTTTTTTGTCTGGATATCAATGTATTGAAACTTACCATTCCTGTCGTTCCAGGCAATCTTTTTGCTATCGGGCGACCATAAGATTGTGTAAATATAGGTTTTGCTGTTTTGAGTTAGCTGAATGGGTTGCTCTGATCCATCCTGAGTTTGAATGTAAATTTCATACTCACCAGATCTATCGGAAATGAAGGCAATATATTTCCCATCGGGCGACCATGTTGCATTTCGATCGTGTGCATTGGGACTTTGGGTGAGGTTACGGGTTATGCCGCTCTCAGCCGGAACTGTAAAAATATCGCCTCTGGCCGAAAATACTACCCTTGCGCCGTCGGGCGCAATATCGAAGTCGAAAATATTCTTAGAGGCATCCTTGTACTCTGAACGTGAGTACTGATTGTCGATGGCAATGGTAACGGGTATCTGCTTAACCTCACGTGTTGTAGCACTGAAATGGAAAAGGTAGCCACCCTTCTCAAACACAATGGAACTGCCTCCATGCGAAGGAAACTTGATGTCGAAATCATCGAAATGGGTAACCTTTTCGGTTTGATCGGTTTTCAGGTTGTAGGAAAATAAATTCATGGTTCGATCACGATCGGATAAGAAAAAAATCTCATCACCAATCCACATGGGAAATATATCCTGAGCAATGGTATTGGTGATATTTTTTATTCCCTTAGATTTGAAATCGAAAATCCAAATATCATCAGCCATGCCTCCCTGATAATATTTCCAAGTTCTGAACTCGCGAAATACCTTATTGAAAGCCAGCTGGTTTCCATCGGGTGAGTATGAACAAAAACCACCTGTGGATAAGGGCAATTCATCTGAAACCCCTCCATTCACTGGAACGGAGAATAGATGTCCCACAAAATCGTTGTATGTTTGCTTCCTCGATCTGTAAACAATTTTACCACCATCAGGAGTCCATGTCATCACTATGTTATTGGGACCCATACGATCCGATATGTCATCACGATTCAAAGTGGCAGTATGGGTTAGCCTTTGGGGCATACCTCCCTGCGCAGGAATGGTAAAAACCTCGGTGTTGCCATCGTACTGTCCCGTGAAAGCAATGGTTTTGCCATCGGGCGAAAATCGGGCGAACATCTCAAAACCCACGTGTGATGTTAACTTACGAGCCACCCCACCCGACAACGGAACGGTGTAAAGGTCTCCGGCGTAAGTAAATACCACCTGTTGGTCATTAACAGCAGGGAAACGCATAAGGCGTGCTTCCTGAGCGTTGGTGAAATTGGCGAAGAATATAGCCAAGCAAAGTGTAATGGTACTTTTAAGTAGGTTCATATCAAAATTTTAGAATTTCTTTTGTTTTTGATCAACAATCATTGTAATAGTTTAAATCGATGGCATATTTGGTTAAAGAAACTGTTTAAGATTTATTAAATAATTATGTCAAGTAAAGATAAGTCACAAAAAGATTTCTCACTTCCTGCCTGACTGTCTGCCCGACAAAGTCATTCAGGCGGGCTTCATTCAGGCAGTCGTTCGAAATGAACAATGGTATTATTAAGGAATAGGGTGGTTGGGCGGAAAAGGTAAATGTTCGTATTCTTAGTTTACGAAAATTTACCTTTTCCACCCAACCACATTAATTAACTCCAGAAAATGTCATTTCGAACCCCGTTTTTTGGGGTGAGAAATCTTTGGTGACAAAATTTAAAAAGTTACTTAAATATCTCAGAAATATCTTGTCCTTTATTATATGAGAAATGCCTTTCGCCCTAAATATACATCCATTCGCCCAAAATAAGAAAAAATCATGGGAAAGACTGTTTCCAAATGCTATATTTGCTTGGTTTTTGTAGAATGTTAAAGAAACTAATTAAAAGTATTGCCATCACCCAATAAATCATCTAAATGAAATTCTCCTCTGCTAATAAGTTTTTTATAGTCGTCCTCGCACTTCTTATTTCAATTCAATTTAAGGGTGAAGCCCGATCGATGCTTAACATTCAGGAGACTCCACAAGCAGAGCTTTGGATCGATTCGGTGATGAATAGCCTTTCACTAAGAGAAAAAATTGCGCAGCTGTTCATGGTTGCTGCCTATTCAAACCGCGATCAGGAACACGTGGATGAAATAGTTGATTTGGTAAAAAAAGAGAAGATTGGTGGATTATGCTTCTTTCAGGGTGGCCCGGTAAGGCAAGCGCAGCTAACCAACCACTACCAAAGCCTCGCCGATGTTCCATTGCTGATTTCGATGGATGCCGAATGGGGGCTTGGAATGCGTCTCGATAGCACTATTTCTTTTCCTCGGCAGATGATGCTGGGAGCTATGGATGATAATAGAATGATTTACCACATGGGGGCCGATATTGCACGACAGCTCAAACGTTTGGGTGTTCATGTAAACTTTGCCCCGGTTGTCGATATTAATAACAACCCCAATAATCCGGTGATCAACACAAGGGCTTTTGGCGAAGAGAAGGAGATGGTAACCCAAAAGGGATTGGCATACATGCTCGGACTCCAAGATAATGGCATTATTGCATGTGCAAAGCACTTTCCGGGACATGGCGATACCGACACCGATTCACATTATGATCTCCCCCTGCTCAATCATTCCATTGAGCGCATCGACACACTTGAACTTTATCCCTTTAAAAGGCTTATTGAAAGCGGTATTGCCAGCGTTATGGTAGCACACCTAGAGATTCCTCAACTGGAATCGCAAGCAAAATTAGCAGCCAGCCTATCGTACAACGTTGTTTCCACATTGCTCATTGAAGAATTGGATTTCAATGGGCTAATCTTTACTGATGCGCTTAACATGAAGGGAGTCAGCGATTTCTATAAACCAGTCGAACTTAACTATCTGGCACTAAAAGCTGGTAATGATGTTATTCTTTTTCCATCGGAAGTAAAAGCATCGATCAATAAGATTGAAAGGGAGGTAAAAAGGGGTAGATTTCCTGAAGAGGAAATTGACAGACGATGCAGAAAAATCATTGAAGCAAAGTACAAGGTTGGATTAAACAGTTACAATCCTATTAAAATTGAAGGGTTGATTAATGATCTCAACCTTCCCTCCTCTGAACTGCTTATTCGGGAGATAACAAAACAGGCAATAACTGTACTAAATAATAAAAATGATATTATTCCCTTACAGGATCTTGATGAGCTAAATATTGCCTATCTCGAAATTGGAGATACCCAAGGAGTTGCTTTTAAAGATCAAATGGAGCTTTATGCACCCATTGCAACCTTTGCCATACATGGAAATGCTACTGAGGAAAACATTCAATCGATAAAAGAGCAGCTGGAATACTTCAACCTTATAATCATTGGATATCATTCCATCAATTCAAGCCCCAAACTCGATTTTGGCATAACCCCACAATTAGCGACCTTGGTTGAAGATTTAACATCAACCAAATCAACCATCCTTACGCTTTTTGGGTCTCCCTACGCATTAGGGAAATTCTCAAATCTAAATTCTACTAGAGGTTTGATAGTGGCATACGACAACTCCCCCATTACCCAAAACCTTACAGCCCAGCTAATTTTTGGGGGAATTGAGGTGTACGGTCGTTTACCTGTTTCCATTAATTCGCAATTTGCCATGGGAAGTGGATACGATGCTGGAAAGCAAATCAGGCTTACCTATTCGATCCCTGAGGATTTAAATCTTTCGTCCAGTACCCTGAATAAAATAGATTCCATTGCTCTCAATGCCATTGCAGAACAAGCGGCTCCGGGCATGCAGATTTTAGCGGCAAAAAATGGCGTGGTTTTCTACAACAAATGCTTTGGAAACCATACCTATTCAGGTGATGGGAATTCGGTAAGCCACTCCTCACTATACGATGTGGCATCGTTAACCAAGATTGCCTCGACCCTACTTCTAACCATGGATTTATACAGCCAGGAAAGGCTCTCCCTAGAAAGTAATCTGGGAAAATACCTCTGTTTACCCGATACATCAAAGTATAATGAGTTAATAATTAGCGATATTCTGCTTCATCAGGCAGGTTTAACTCCATGGATTCCTTTCTACCTTCGCACCTTACATAGCCTTTTTCCCGATCAAACATTACGCAATGGCAAACTTAGCAATGGCTATCCATACCAGCTGGGACCAAATAGCTTCTTAAACAAGCATTCCTATACCAGCAGGAAGTTTTACAGGAATTCGTACTCTTACCAATTTCCTCACGAAGTGGCAAGAAATCTCTATGCAACCGAAGGAATAAAAGATTCTGTTTTCAGCTGGATTATTAAATCGCCTTTAGGAAAAAAGGGAACTTACGTTTATAGTGATTTAGGTTTTATCCTCCTTCATAGAGCCATTGGTAATATTTCTGGCATACCCCAGGAAGATTACCTTGTGGATTCCTTTTACCTGGGACTGGGAATGAACCGGACCCTTTTCAACCCCTTAAGCCGTTTTGATGAGGAAATCATTGTCCCCACTGAGAATGATGTATACTTTCGCAAACAGCTGCTATGGGGGCATGTTCACGATCCGGCGGCAGCCATGATGGGTGGTATTACTGGTCATGCCGGGCTTTTCTCCACAGCCAACGATCTGGCAAAGTTGCTACAGATGTACCTAAATAAAGGTGAGTATGGCGGAGTCAGGTATCTGCCTGCTTCAACCATTGATCTCTTTACCAGCTGCGTTAATTGCCAAAATGGGGTCCGGCGAGGATTAGGGTTTGATAAACCTGAAACCGATCCCAAAAAAACGAGTCCAGTGAGCCGAAAAGCTACATCATTAAGCTATGGACACTCCGGATTCACGGGTGTTTTGGCTTGGGTTGATCCTGCCTACGATTTAATCTACATCTTCATTTCAAACAGGATTCATCCTGATGCTGATAACCGAAAGCTTATTACCCTTGATGTTCGAACCAAAATTCAGGATGTCATTTACGATGCCATTATTGAATCCGAAAATACCTACTAGCTCTATTAATAAAACAAATAAATAGGTTACTACTCATAACTGAACTTCATAAGAATGTACCCCTGGGGCGACAACAGACGATTTAACAGCTTTGCCAACTACATTAAGAAAACCTTTGGTGGCAGGGTTCAGAAACTCACCCTCGATGCGGGGTTTACCTGTCCCAATCGCGATGGTACTGTTGGTGTTGGAGGGTGTACGTACTGCAACAACGATTCGTTTAACCCCAGTTACTGCAGTCCCACCAAATCAATTAGCCAGCAAATAGCGGAGGGTATTGAATTCCATGCCTTTCGCTACAGAAGAGTGGAAAAGTTTATTGCATATTTTCAGGCTTACTCCAACACCTATGCTCCCCTTGCAAAACTCAAAGAACTCTATCAGGATGCGTTGTCATACCCAAACGTTGTTGGATTATCCATTGGCACACGCCCCGATTGTGTTGATGAAGAGAAGTTGGACTATTTAGCCTCACTGGCTAAATCGTACCATATTTCTGTGGAGTACGGTGTTGAGAGCTGCTCCAATGCTACGCTCAACGCCATTAATCGTGGCCATACCTTTGAGCAGTCGGAATATGCTATAGAGCAATCGGCAAAACGAGGGCTTAACGTTGGGGCACACTTTATTCTGGGTCTTCCCGGCGAATCTACAGATCAGCTAATTACACAGACCGAAACCATTGGCAAACTTCCGCTAACGACCATCAAATTTCATCAACTGCAAATCGTTCGGAATACGGCAATGGCAAACGAATATGCCCAAAATCCTGATAAATTCAAGTTCTTTTCTATTGATGAATACCTTGATCTTTTGGTAACCATTGTTGAACGATTGAACCCCAGCATAGTTATTGAACGATTCACTGGGGAAGCCTCACCTGCGACACTTATTGCCCCCAACTGGGGAAAGCTACGAACCGATCAGCTGCTGGTAAAGCTTGAAAGATTGCTTGAAAAAAATGATACTTGGCAGGGTAAAATTTGGAAAGGATAGTAATGCTTCTTTTTAATTGATTAATTGTTCACAGTTCACAGTTCATAGTTCATAGTTCATAGTTCCCAGTTCTCATCCCGAAACTTCGGGACTCAGTTCACATATTAATCGTCATCGCGAGAAAGCGTACTTTGCTGACGAAGCGATCTGTTTGCTGACAACCAGGCTGGAGCCTAACTAAATAGTTACGACCGAGGCAAGAGCCACGGCCGAACGGGGGTGACAATTGAATGATTGACTGATTTTACCTTTTTTACTACATGATGGAAGCCATCATAAGGGATAATTTCATCAAAAAGTTAAAACCATTAGCCTTTTACAGCAACAAATCATATCTTTACTTACTCAACCCGATTGAAAGAATCGCCATTTTAACTGTATTGATTTGTAAGAATTAGCAAACAATGTCCAACTTTCTGCAGCTAGTAGCAAACGATCTTGTAAACCGGTACGGAAATGATTTATCGGAACAAACCCTTGTATTCCCAAACCAAAGAGCACGATTATTCTTCAACCAGCATCTTTCGGCACTTATCAGCAAACCTGTTTGGGCTCCAACGGTAACCACCATCTCCGAAATCATGCAGGGTTTATCAAGGTTTCAGTACGATGATTCCAAAAACCTTGTGACCAAACTTTTCAATGTTTACCGCAAGGTAAAGAGAAGCGATGAGCCATTCGAGAACTTCTACTTCTGGGGAGAAGTAATGCTTGCCGATTTTGATCAGATTGATAAGTACATGGTTGATGCGCAAAAACTATTTACCAACGTCAAGGATATCAAGGAAATTGAGGAACGGTTTGGAGGATTAACGGCTGAGCAATCAGATGCACTCCGTGAATACCTTGGGGTAATTGCCGATAGCAGTCAACCTTCCGAAATAAGATCCAACTTCTTAAGCATTTGGAACATACTGGGTGATATTTACCGGGAGTTTAACGAAATTCTACAAAGCCAAGGGCTTTGCTACGAGGGAATGGCTTACCGCAAGGCTGTTGAGGAGCTATTAAACGATGAGAAATTTAAGGGAACAGAAAAAAACATAGCATTCATTGGTTTTAACGCGCTTAACGAGTGCGAGAAGATACTGTTTAAGCACTACAAACGTGAGGGAAAAGTGCTGTTCTACTGGGATTACGATCCATTCTTTATGGATTTGAAGGATCACGAAGCGGGTTTGTTTATCCGCGATAATGTAAGCCAGTTTGGAAATGCCTTACCCCGTGAAGTATTTGATAATGAACCAGCGCAGGGTAAGGATGTGAGCCTGATAGCAGCTCCATCAACCGTAACACAGTGCAAGCTGATACCACGAATCTTACAGGAAATGGCTGCTCACGGTGCAAAGCTAAACGAATCCACAGCCATTGTGCTACCCAACGAGAGCCTGCTAATACCAACCCTTCAGGCTATTCCCAACGATATTGAGCAGCTGAATATCACCATGGGATACCCCCTCAAAGAAACACCTGCTTTCAGCCTGGCAGAGTTCCTCATAAAGCTACAGATGAATGTCCGTTCAGGCGATGGCAAAGAAGTAAAATTTTACCACCGAGATGTAGTATCCTTACTAAACCACCCATACATACGCCTTTGCGAACCCGAAATGGCATCAAAGCTGGTTTCGGAAATCAAGCGTAATAATAGGATCTACCCAACAGCAGAAATGGTGGCGAAATCACCACTTCTCAAAAGAATATTCGTTGAGCCAAAGGATCAAAAGCCACTGACCAGCTATCTCATTGCCGTTTGCAATGAGGTTTCGCAGATCTTTGCCAGTAAAATAGAAACCGATGAAAAACAGCAGTACAGGATAAACCTGGAATTTCTTTATACGCTGCACAAAAGCCTTAATAGGCTTCATGGGGTGATATCATCGCTCAACTTCGAGGTTACAAACAAGGTTCTTCTTCAGCTAGTTCGTAAGGCATTCCATCAGGAGCGAGTATCGTTTAGCGGTGAACCGCTGGCAGGGCTCCAACTCATGGGTTTCCTCGAAACCCGGGCTCTTGACTTTGAAAACATTGTTATTCTGTCCTTTAACGATGATATCCTTCCAGGCCGAAGCCATCCGGTTTCGTTTATCACCCCTTCGTTAAGGGTAGCATTTGGCTTACCAAACCATAAGTTTCACGATGCCCTTTATGCATACTACTTCTACCGGCTAATGCACAGGGCAAAAAGAGTTTACCTGGTTTACAGCTGCCGCACCGAGGGGCTCTCGTCGGGAGAGGTGAGCCGGTTTGGACTTCAGCTGCAAATGGAGCAGATGTATGGCAAAATCAAAAAAATATCAGTTGGATTTGATGTTAACATTACTCCTCCCCCGCCCATTACCATTGAAAAGGATGAAGCTGTACTTGAATTGCTTTTCAGCAATCTCGAAAAAAATGATAAAGGCATTACCCTTTCACCCAGTGGGCTAACAACCTACATAACCTGTCCTCTGCGGTTTTACTTTAGATATTGCGTTGGCATTAAGGAAGACGAAGATATTGCAGAAGAAATTGGCGCACAGGAGTTTGGTCAAATTATTCATAAGACCATGGAAATGCTCTACGAGTCGTTTTCAGAGAAAACGGTTTTCGAGGTGATGATTGAATCGCTTCTAAAAAAACCAGAACATATTGAAAACGTTCTCGATGAGGTTTTTCATAGCATCTACCTGAAACAGGATAAGGTGGATAAATCAGAGATACTCTCGGGGCGTAACATGATTGCCCGTAACGCCATGCTCTACACCATAAAAAAAATGCTTAAAGTTGATATGGACAGAACTCCTTTTTTTCTTATGAGCCAGGAAGAGGAGATCTTTGTGCCCATTGAGGTAACAGTGAACGATCAACCCAAGAGCATACTTCTGGGTGGCTTTATCGATCGGCTAGAAAAGAAAGATGGTACACTTTGGGTAATTGACTACAAGACAGGACGAAAGGATAACAACAAGGGGAAGTTTACGAATATTGAAGAGCTTTTCGATCCTACCATTGTTGACAAACGAAAGGAGGTATTTCAAATTTTCTGTTACTGCCATGCAGTAAAGCATAAATATCCCGATTTAAAAGTAAAACCTGCCATTTGGTTTGTAAAAACCCTTAAATCGGAGGACGAGCTGAAGGTAGATTTTAAAGCCGAGAAAAAGTTCGAAGCCATTGAAGACTATACTCCTTTTATGGGTGAATTTCAACTTAGAATCAAAGAATTAATAGCAGAAATATTCAACCCAAATGTCCCCTTCGATCAAACAACTAAGCACGAAAGCTGCAAATCGTGCCCGTTTATTTCCATTTGTGGGAGAGAATGAGGGAACGTGTGAATGGGAGAATGTGAGAGGGTGAGTAATTGCACTAATTCCAGACCCTGAAACTTTTGAGGATTGATTGATTGCCCTTCGACAGGCTCAGGGTGACATTGATTGGAGGATTGATTGATTGATTGTATACTCTGCCCTTTGCCCTCATCTCTCACTCTCTCAGTTCTCAGTTCTCAGTTAGCAGTCTACAGTAAGCAGTCCTCAAGGGAAGGGTCATCGCCAGAAGGCTTTCTTTGCTGACGAAGCGATCTGTTTGCTGGTAACCAGGCTGGAGCCAAACTAAATAGTTACGACCGAGGCAAGAGCCACGGCCGAACGGGGCCACGCCGAGCTACGCTTCGCTTCGGTTGCTTCAACCCTTACACTTCGAGAACCTTAGCGTCCGGGTTTCGTAATGACGAGATAAAAATCTGTCATTGGTAGTGTCCTGTGCGAACTTAGCGAAGCGATTTCATGAGCGAAGCGATTTCATGAGCGAAGCGATTTCATGAGCG
>CAZDXY010000105.1:3553-12577 GCA_964509385.1 uncultured Rikenellaceae bacterium | reverse complement strand
TTAGGTAAGTTGAAAAAATAATTGGTATTTCCAGAAAGTAGAAATGTTGACTAAGTTTGGCAGGTGTTATAGTTGATGATTTAATTACCGATGGGTGCGCACTGGTAAGGGTAGAAAAATTTGAAATGGCTACCACTCTGTTTTCCAATGAAACAAGTCCATATGATGTATTTGCCGAAAGAATCATCATTTCTCTGTTATAGCTATCGCTGCGAAGTAGGACTACATTTTTATTCACTTGCCCAATAGGGCTTAGTTGTAACCCCGATTTAATTGAAAAATATTGACTAATTCTTCTTTTAATCATTATATCCCCTCCCCACATCCAGGTACCAATTTCGTTAGGGTTTAATTTTTGATTAAGAGCAGCGGTTGTATGATAAGCATAAGTGGGGTTTATATATGCAAATAATTCCCATTTACTTAGGTAATTATTAGTAGTTGTATTGTTTACATTATGTTGATCATGGTGTAAAGTAAGATTATTTGTGGAATATTCTATTTGAGCATAGGCAAGTAATGTTTTTTCCAATAAAATATCTTTATCAACCATGGGTATAGTTGAAACAATTGGTTCTATTGTGGTTAGCAAATGTTCATTGCTCTTTTTTTCAGACGAAATAGTTAAAGAAGTGCCTTGTGAAATATTACTATCAACTGTATAAGGTTTGATAACCTCATTAACGATTAACTTCAATTTATAATCATCCAGCGATTGAGGAATAGAGTATAAGGGAATAATCCCTGAGGAATCTGTATGGTAACCATGCAGAGGAATTTTATTATCTAATTTGATATTGAAAACAAAAAAAGTTAAGAGACTTATTCCTAACAGAAGAATAAAACTTGCAGCAGCAGCAAATCTATGGAGCAGAATAGTTTTTCTGGCATTCTCCTTTCTTTGAAGATGGTTGGAAATTGCAATCCATACTTTTGGAGAAGGTTTTAGGCGTATGGAAGCTAATTTACCAATAAAATCTTCATAGGCACCTGGTTCATAAAAATGCATATCTTTCAAAATCTGCAATTTTGTTAACTTTTTCTCTTAGAATGGCTCTTGCTCTACTATAGTTAGATTTGCTTGTAGATTCACTTATTTCTAGCATTTCTGAAATCTCAGAATGTGAGTATCCTTCAATGGCATAAAGGTTAAACACAATCCTATATTGATTTGGCAAGTTTGATACCAGTAAAAGTATTTGCCTATAATCAAAATCAGAGTTAGAAGGCTCTTCAATCACCAATGAAGCATCTGATAAATCTACTTCCTTATCTTCTCTAATCCTTCTGTGGTACTCAAGTGCTGTGTTAATAATTATGCGTCTTATCCATCCTTCAATGGATCCTTCAAAACGGAAAGATTTTATGTTCTCAAAAACTTTTATAAAACCATCCTGAAGAATATCCTGAGCAATCTCAGCATTGGGGAAATATCTTAAACACACCCCAAACATTCTAGCCGAATAATGAACATATAGCGCATGTTGCGCTTTTCGGTCGTTCTTCTTACAACGTTCTAATATGCTTCGACAGATTTCCAAATGTGGTTATGATTGTTTTACAGAAACAAATATAACAACATTTGATTTACTGTTAATAAAAAGATGATAAAAACATCAAAAGGGTTGCGAATCAACTCAATAATTATCTGTTTTTGTAATAAAAATAGTTTTATTTTAGTTGATTTGTTGGTTTCACGCAACCTTTTTAATTGAACTTTCATCTTTACTATGAAAAGCAGCCCTTTTCAATTTTTACTCCAGCCAGAATTAAAAAGCCCGCTTAGCATCATGTCAAAGCGGGCTTACTTTTTTTACCTTGTCTTTATCTTTCTTTATGGATTGTACTTAGCAAGGCTAAGTATTTTTTGATAATCCCTTTCGTTCATGAGATCAGACATTTGATAATCTTTATTGCGTTCCATAAATTTTGTGACAATTCTATACCCCAGCCATACAGCAGCCCTACCAGGCGACTCACGGGTAAACCCCTGTGTAAAAGGAGCATCACCTATGAATTGATTGATTATAAAAGATTCAGTATTAAACAGTAGTTTGTGCTCAATGAGATGTGCCCACATCTGCGATTCGTTGCGTTTGCACCACTTTATCTGGTCAGAAGTAAAGCCAAAGATTAGACTGTCAGGTTGTTCGGGTATCATTCTCTTTGTGAAATACATAAGTTTCCCTTCGTATATCATGTTGTTCAAAAGGTTGTCGATGGAGTCGTTAAAAATAAATTCTCCTATTGCCCATGCTCTTAGCAGATCGGAAGGAATTTTTTCTGGATGCATGTTGTATGAAATATACCTATGAATTCCTAGTCTGGGATAGTATTCACAGTTGCGCCCTAGATACCTGTCGAAGCCAATGCCAAGAATGCTATCGGCTAAGATTACTGAATTGTTGAACCCCGAAACAAAACCATAAACTGCTGGGATTTGCTTATCGGGAAAATAGTAATGATATCGTTTAAAGGCGTTAGTAAGTATTTGATCAATTTTTTTAGTATCAGCGAAAACACTTTCCACTGCTTGGTAGGTTTGCGATACCATATTGTCGTTAATGAAACTAAGAAGATAATCAGAATAATCTGGCTCATTGGGTGATCCAATACCGATAATCCCTTCGCAGAAAAATTCGAAAAAGGGACTGTATTTTAACTTTAACTTATTGACCTCAACTTCGATAGAATCGCTTTTTATGCCAAAAAGATCTTGATCAAATCGCTTTACCTTTATCTCAATGTCAATGCTAGCTAGCGGTATCTTTGGCTCATGCCTGCAAGTGCAGGAATTAAAGCAAATAACTAAAGTTGCAAGAATTATTATCAGGATTTTTGCCTTTCTCATATTTCTTTTGTTAAATTTCACTTTATCGTACTGACTCAAATTAAGTTAAGCCTGAAGATGTAACATGGATCAATAAGCAATGCACGGTTAATTATAAATTGGTAAAAACGAATAGCAAGCCGAATACTCAAGCATTTGCTGAGTATAATCCATTGGGTATTCGAGTTTTACATCAACAATATCATTGCCATTGTATTCGGGAACCATTTTAGGGTTCACAAATCCGGCATAAGGAGCGATGTTAAGCTTAGCAAAGCGCTCAAGCACCTCTTTATGTAGATCATAATCTATTTTTACCGCATAGCTCTCAATCAAATGCTTTGCTGCCTCAAAGTCGCCAGTGCTCTTGATGCGCTGTATTTCCTTAAGAAGAGAGCCAAATAAATCGCGGAGTTTAGCATAATCGGTTATTACAAAGTAAGTTTTTCCATCGCGTGTTCGTTTTTCAATAACATTATCATTTTTTCCGTTTTCGAAACACCAGAGGGCTATTAGTTGCCGATTACGCATATGCGCTTGCTCAATGTCCTTGCCCAGTTCTATTCTGGTTGTCTGCGTCATAATACCATTCCTGATATAGTTATTGTACTCAGCCTTAGCCACATCAAGGTTGGGCATAATGCCCATATCTACCATTTTTGGCTCCATTATAAAGTAAAGGGCAAAGAGATCAGCACGGCTTTCCTCAATGGGTGAGCCGTACTGCTTAAGTTCATCGCCTACAACATCCTTTGCAAGTTGACCGCTTCCATGCCCTAAACATTCATGAAGATCGGTATGCAGAGAACCTGCCAAAAATCCATACTTACGATGAATATCCACCTCAGCCTGATCCCAGGCAAATTCTTCAATAAATCCATTTCCCATGGATGCTCTATCGAAGGCATAGGTAATATTGTCAATTGTTACGCTCTTTGAACCATGCTCTTTTCTAATCCAATCGGCATTGGGAAGGTTTATGCCTATGGGGGTGGTGGGGTAACAATCGCCACCAAGGGTTGTGGCGTTGATAACTTTAGCTGAAATTCCCTTAACCTCTTTCTTTTTAAACTCCTTACTAATTGGTGAGTTATCTTCGAACCACTGGGCGTTTTCGCTCAAGGTAACGGTGCGTTTTGTTGCTTCAATGTCCATGAAATTCACCAATGCTTCCCAGGAGGCCTTGTATCCCATTGGGTCGCCATAATTTTCAATAAACCCATTTACAAAGTCGACCCTTGAGTTAATATCTTTGAGCCAAAGGATATTATACTTGTCAAATAACCTTAAATCACCGCTCTTATAGTATTCTATCAATGTTTCTATCACCTTTTTTTGATGTTCATTCTCGACAACACTTGTGGCTTTTTCAAGCCAGTAAACAATTCGCTCAATGGCTTGTCCATACATTCCGTCAACTTTCCAAACCCTTTCAATTATTTTACCATCCTTCTTAACAAGTTTCGAGTTCAAACCAAAGGATATGGGTTCGGGATCTGATGGATTCATCATCTTGGCATAGAATTGCTCAACTTCGCGCTGGGTTACTCCTTCGTAGTAATTATTTGCAGAAGTTGCAACTAGATCAACACCAGAAGTTTGATTTACTCGCTTTGTAGCAATGTTAGGATCAAAAATCAGGGGAGTTAGCTTTATCAGTATCTCATCGGGTGATCCCAAATCATCAGGGAAATAGTTTAATGGTGTTTCCTTAACTAAATCCATAAAATAATCCTGGCCGAAATCAGGTAAAAACTTCTCTGTTGAGTAGTGATGATGTATCCCGTTGGAGAACCATACCCGTTTAAGGTAAACTAAAAACTCATTCCATTCAGGGTTTTCTCTTGAACCACCATACCCATTGTAAATTGCTTCAAGAGTTTTTCTAATGGCCAAATTGTGCTTATAGTTCTGATCAAATATGATATCTCTTCCGCAAAGTGCCGCTTCACCCAGATAGTAGAGCAGTTCTTTCTGTTTTAGACTCAAATTGTCCCAATCGGGTATCTGGTATCGAAGTATTCGGATATCGGCAAACCTATCGATCTGCCATTGAAATTGTTCATTAAACTTTTCCTTGTCCTTTCTTTCTGAGCATCCCATTAGACCTACTGAAGCTAGCGATAGTAAAATCATTATTCGTTTCATTATTATTGGTTTATAAGTTGAAGATGGTAAGTGTTTTAATGGGATAAACTTAAAGAAAGATATTGAATTTCGAAAGAGTTAAATCGACGAATATTTGTATTGACAAACAAAACATGCTGAGGTAGATTCAATTTATTTGAATTTTTTAATATGTTTAGCCATTGTTAATGAATTCGATATTTATGAACGTTTAACATAAATTTTAAGTATAGATTAGCATTAAAACACCTATTTTTGCCTAAAACTATTTAAACATGTATGCAATATTCATCAAAGAGCTCAACAGTTTTTTTTCATCTCTCACAGGTATAATTGCAGCCATTGTTTTTTTGGTAATCAATGGTTTATTTATCTGGGTTTTCCCAGGCGAACTTAATATACTCGATGGGGGATATGCCACTTTGGATTCTATGTTTATCATTGCGCCATGGGTATTCCTATTTCTCATCCCTGCCCTTACGATGCGTTCATTTTCTGAGGAGAAGCGTACAGGAACCATTGAATTGTTACTTACTCGACCCATAACTGAGATTCAGCTGGTTTTTGGTAAGCTTTTAGCGGCAGTAGTTCTGACTTTAATTATTATTATCCCTGCATTAGTTTTTTTTATATCGGTTTATCTATTGGGCAATCCCGTTGGAAATATCGATGTTGGAGGTACTTGGGGCTCTTTTATTGGTTTATTCTTTTTGGCATCGGCCTATGCGGCTATGGGGATTTTTGCTTCGAGTTTAACTCAGAACCACATAGTGGCATTTATTATCGCCATGTTGCTTAGCTTTTTCATGTTTGTTGGAATTGAATCTATGGGATCACTATATCTCTTTAGAAAAATACAGTATGCTTTAGTTTCATTGAGCATTCACGAGCATTACCGTTCGTTAAGTCGTGGTGTTATTGATACTCGGGATGTTTTTTACTTTTTGGGGTTGGCAGTATTTTTCATTATGTCAACCCGTTTAGTATTACAAACCCGAAAGTGGTAATCTGATTAAATTTATTAAGCATTAATACTTTAATAGCTGATTGTAAAATGGCTACTTCATCACGAAATAAAAATATCTTCGAGCTGCTAATTTTTTTGGCAGCATTAATTCTTTTAGGGTATATATCCAATTTTCTTTTTCTTCGAATCGATTTAACTTCGGAAAAACGTTTTACCCTTAGCCCAGTAACAAAGGAAGTACTGTCTGATTTGGATGATGTTGTTTACGTTCGGGTTTATCTCGATGGAGACCTCCCTATGGGTTTTAAAAGAATGCGTAGGTCAATAAAGGAAACTCTGGATGAGTATAGGGTTTACGGCGAAGCAATGTTTCATTACGAGTTTATTAATCCAACTGCTTCACCCTCGAAGGAGATTCGTGATGCAGAGTTACGTCACCTTTACGACTTGGGTTTAGAGCCTACAAATGTTCAGGAGCAATATCCTAAAGGTGGAACAACGCAGCGCATTATCTTTCCAGGTGCCATTGTTAGTTACAAGGGTAGGGAGGCGGTGGTTAACCTTCTGGTTAATAATCCAGCTCTTTCGGGCGATGAGAATATAAATATTTCCATTCAGGGATTTGAGCATAAGCTCATAAGTACAATTCTTAAGCTCAAACCCGATGAATTGCCAAAGCTGGCTTTTATTCATGGGCATGGACAGCTCGATGAGTTTGAAACGGGCGACATTGTAAAGGATCTTGCTCAGCAATTCGAGGTGCATAGAGTGATCCTGGGGGGCGAGGTAGGTGGTCTTGATCCTTATTCAGTGGTAATTATGGCTGGGCCAACCGAGAAAGTATCCGAATCGGATAAACTGGTGCTTGACCAGTATATTATGGGAGGTGGTAAAATACTATGGTTTATCGATGGGGTTAATGTAAGCATCGACAGCCTTTCACGAGGGGCAACCACATTGGCATTCCCAAACCAGCATAATCTCGATGATATTCTTTTTCGCTATGGAGTGAGGATTAACCCTACTTTGATTCAGGACATGCAATGTGCTGTAATACCGGTAAATGTTGCCCTCGAAGGGCAAGATTCTCGATTTGCCCCAGCACCATGGGTATACTATCCACTGCTTAATGCACCCGAAGTAAACCCAATAACAAGGAATCTAAACCTTATAAAAAGTCAGTTTGTTAGTGTTCTTGACACAGTGGGTTTAAATTCTGAGGTTAGAAAGGATTTTTTATTATGGACTTCTGAGTATAGTCGTGTTCTAGATGTTCCCCTATTCATTAATTTAAGGCAGATCGAAAGAAGTCCACTAGAGAGAGAATTTAACCGTTCCTTTTTACCCATCGCTGTTTTGCTGGAGGGTTTTTTCCCATCAGCATTCACAAATCGTTCCCTATCTGCGTTCAACAATAATAATCCCTTTCATTTTAAGGAGCGAAGCGTTCCCACCCGAATGATTGTAGTAGCCGATGCTGATATTATTCGCAATGAGGTTAACCGAAGGGGTGATGGTGCCTATATTTCACCTTTGGGTTACGATCGATACACAAATCAAACCTTTGGGAATAAAGAGCTGGTAATAAACATGGTAAACTACCTTTACGATGATAAAGGTTTGATGAATCTGAGAACCCGCGAGTTTAAGCTAAGGCTGCTGGATAGAAAAAAGATAATGGAAAACCGCATAAAGTGGCAGGTGATCAACTTAACTCTTCCATCAATAGTTTTATTAGTAATTGGTATAATTTGGCTTATCATTAGAAGAAAAAGATATACAGATCGGTGATTTTTTGTTGGTATCCATTGATTTTGTACTATCCACAAAATATCCAGTATTTGTACCATAAATTCTCATCAAATGAATATTAAATACTTCCTATTAAAATATTGGTGGTTTATTGCTCTCCTTTTGGTGGCTGGGTTTTACCTTGTTAAAAATCTAGATAAAGGAACGTTAAGTTCAAAAGAAATTGACTTCTCCATCGTTAAATTCGAAAAAATTGAAAGAGTTACTCTTACCTACCATAACGATTCAATTTCCATAACGCTGACTGACAAAGGCTGGATGGTAAATCAAAAATTTCAGTTGCGTAGCGAAGCTATCAATGACTTGTTAATAGCACTCCTGAAAATTAGAGCAGCTTCTCCTGTACCCCTATCAGTAATGGATAGCTTAAAGGCTGTATTGATTGATGATGGTTTAAAAGTTAATATTTACTCTGATCGAAAAAAACTCAAAAGTTTTGCACTTCATAAAACCCAAACTCTTGGATTGGAAGTTATAGGCATGTTAAGCAAGGCAAAAAGTGCTTATCGCTTGGAATTACCGGGTTATCAGGGTGACATTCTGGATCTTTTTAGCACCAATATTGCCTATTGGCAGTCGAAACAACTTGGTATTCCAGACATACATAGCATTACTGCCGTAGAAGTTGAGATAACCGTAAAACCTGAGTTGTCCTACAGAATAGATGTAACTAATAATGATACTTATAGGTTATTTGCTTTGTATCAAGGGATCAGTGTTACGCAATTTGACACAGCAAGGGTACAGAAATTCATGGCGCATATTAGCCAGTTAACCTATAATGAGAGTGTTGATAATCTTTCTAAGGAAGAACTAACTTCGATCCTGTTGATGAAACCCGACTTTATTTTCAACATCTATCCCATCGAGGGAGTGCCCATTTTTTTAAGGGTTATACCTATTCCCATTGAGGAGCACTTGGATGAATTTGGACGACCTGTAAGGTTTGATCTAAATAATTTGTATGTAAACATTAGTGGTACTCTCGATCTTTACAGGGTTTCTTACATTGATTATCATCCCATTCTCAGAGATATTTTCCACTTTAATCCGATTTTTTAGCCAATATATTGGCAGTTTACTTAAAAAGTTGTAATATTGATCATTAATTCAGAATTTAAATCCTTTTGATTATCAGAAAGAAAACATGTTTTCGAGGTTTATTGATAGGAAACAAGTTTTAATTTTTTGAGTGGGATTTTTTAGATATCCTTAATTAAAAATCATTAAATATTAACATATGAAATTTGTTGTTTCTAGTACCGAACTTCTTAGCCACCTCACAGTG
>CAZDXY010000105.1:0-3434 GCA_964509385.1 uncultured Rikenellaceae bacterium | reverse complement strand
TAATGCCGACAATCATGCCATTAAGGTTAGCACAGATACTGGCGAGTTTAATATTGTTGGCCAACCAGCCGAGGATTTTCCAATGAAAGCAGAAGTTAAATCAGAGTCAAAAGTATCCATTCAAATACCTGCTTCTTCGCTCCTAATGGGAATTTCTAAGACCATTTTTGCCACTGCTGACGATGAGATGCGTCCCGTAATGAACGGGATACTTTTCGAACTGTCCAACGATGGTTTAACTTTTGTTGCTTCCGATGCGCATAAGTTGGTAAGATATAAAAGATTAGATGTTATTTCTCAAAAACAAGCATCATTTATTCTTCCCAAAAAGCCAGCATCGCTTCTTAAGAATGTTTTGGTTAAGGAATCTGCCGAGGTTTTAGTTGAGTTTGATGAGAAAAATGCACATTTTACCCTTGAGAATTACTCATTAGTTTGTAGGCTTGTCGAAGGGGTATACCCAAACTACAATTCAGTTATTCCCACCAGCAACCCAAATTCAATGACAATTGACAGGCTTGATTTTTACAACTCACTAAGACGAGTTGCGCCATTTACTAATCAAGCTAGCAATTTAGTCAAACTCTCTCTTAAGGGCAACCAGTTGGTTGTATCAGCACAGGATCTTGATTTTTCCATTTCTGCTTTCGAAAGACTTAATTGTCAGTACGATGGAGAAGCTATGGAGATTGGTTTCAAATCCGTTTTTTTGATTGAAATTCTTGCCAATATTTCATCGGTAGATATAATTCTTTCACTATCTGATCCATCAAGGGCTGGATTACTTTTCCCTGCAACAAAAGACAACGAGAATGAAGATGTACTTATGCTGCTAATGCCCATGATGGTTAGCGCATAGTTGAAATGATATTATTAGTTTCACGAAGCTGTTCCTTCAATCTAGGTAAACAGCTTCGTTATTTTTTAGAGGATAATCATCTAAACCTTTATCCCCTTTTTATTGCAATTTAACTTTTATCCTTAACATTTGATCTCATGGACATAATAATAAAAAACCCATTGGTATTCATTGATTTAGAAACCACAGGAATAGATGTAGTTAATGATCGAATTGTCGAAATGGCATTGTTAAGATTGAATCCCAATGGTCACCAGGACGTTAAAGTTCTTAGGATTAATCCCACCATTCCAATACCTCCTGAAGCTACAGCCATTCATGGTATTTCTGATGCAGATGTAAAGAACGAACCTACCTTTAAAGAGGTTGCCAAATCGCTTGTTAAGTTGATGGAGGGTTGCGATTTAGCAGGTTTTAATTCCAATAAGTTTGACTTTCCCCTTCTTGCTGAGGAATTTCTAAGAGCTGGAGTTGACTTTGACTTTCGCAAGCGAAAGTTTATCGATGTGCAAACAATTTTTCATAAAATGGAGAAGCGAACCCTTGAGGCAGCCTACAGGTTATACTGCGAAAAGGAATTGGAAGGTGCTCATAGCGCCGAAGTTGATACAAAAGCAACATACGAAGTACTTAAAGCACAATTAGATCGATACCCTGATCTTGAGAATAATATCAATTTCCTTTCAGAATTTAGTACTCACAATCAGAATGTTGATTTTGCAGGACGTATTATTTATGATGAGAATGGAATTGAGGTATTTAATTTTGGGAAACATAAGGGAAAATCAGTTGAGGCAGTTTTTACTCAAGAACCCAGCTACTATTCATGGATGATGAATGGAGAGTTTCCACTTTACACAAAAAAAATCCTAACTAATATTTATGTTAGGATGAAGCAGAAATAGGTGTTTCGTAATTATTGTCGGGGTGGGGAGACTCGAACTCCCGACCTCTACGTCCCGAACGTAGCACGCTAGCCAACTGCGCTACACCCCGAAAAATTGCTGAATACCCAATATTTTCACCGGCAAAATTATAAAAAGTATCTACAAATACTTTCGTTACAGGTAATATTTTGGCTATCTTCGGGCAAAAAGTAAGATTAATGAATGAAGATATTATTCACTTTGTATGGAAGTATAACTCGGCACTTTTCAAAGGGCTTAAGTGTTATCCAATGGGAGAGGTAGAAGTAATCTCACACGGTGAACATAATTTCGATTCTGGTCCTGATTTTTTTAACGCAAAGGTTAAAATTGACAACACCATTTGGGTAGGTAATGTAGAAATTCACGTTAAGTCTTCGGATTGGAATAAACACAAACATAATATTGACGAAGCATACAACAATGTTATTCTTCATGTAGTAGCAAATAATGACCTTCAAGTAAAAAACGCAAAGGGTGACTTAGTACCAACCCTTGAGATACCATACCCCAATGAAGTTGAATGGGAATTGCAAAGATTGGTGGCAACAGAAAACTGGATTCCATGTGCAGGTGAGATTAAAAGAATTAATCCGATTAACATTCGGATGTGGCTCTCTTCATTATGTGTTGAAAGGCTTGAGCAGAAAACTTTACATGTCAATAGCCTTGTTGACGAAAGCAAAGGAAATTGGGAGGAAGCCTTTTATACATCATTGGCTCGTAGTTTTGGGTTAAAGATTAACGCCCTGCCCTTTGAACTTTTAGCAAAAGCAACCCCATTAAAGGTACTTGCAAAGATTAAAAATAGTTTATTTAGTATAGAGTCAATACTCTTTGGACAAGCTGGTATGTTGGAATTCTCAGATATTCATGCAGATGATTATATGTTAGCGCTTAAAAAGGAGTATGCCTACCAAAGCGAAAAATTTCATTTAAAACCAATACCTGGGCATTTATGGAAGTTTATGAGGCTCAGACCTAGCTTTTTCCCAACCTTACGAATAGCCCAATTTGCAAAGCTGATTCATAATTCAACCGGCCTTTTTTCAAGGTGTTTAGAAGCAAAAGATATGTCAGAATATAGAAAATTACTCAGGATTGGATGCTCTAAATACTGGGATAACCATTATACTTTTGGAAAAGTTTCTTCAATAAGTGAAAAAACCTTAGGGGATGCCTCTGTTCAAATAATAATACTCAATACAGTGGTTCCCTTCATGTTTGCCTATGGCATTGCAAGGGGGAATGAGGCTTTAAAGGATAAAGCTCTTATCTTTCTGGAAGAATTAAAACCAGAGGTTAATTCTATTATTAAAGGATTTTCAACTTATGGATTAAAGGCAGATAGTGCATTCTTTTCTCAGGCTTTGGTTCACCTAAAAAGCCAATACTGCGACAGACGCAAGTGCCTTTTTTGTCAAATTGGAGCGAATGTTCTTTTAAAGAAGATGAATAAAGAAATTCTATAGAATCAATTTTTTTTAATTGGCATCTAAGTCAAAAAAAAATTTCATATTAAATTGATATATAGATTTATATATAATTCAATTACGGAACTTCTATAATGCTTTTTTAAAAAATAAGTTGGGGATGTACATCTAAATAAAAAAAAGCTATTACCTTTGCAGCCTGAAAAGCGCAAATCA
>CAZDXY010000104.1:0-12621 GCA_964509385.1 uncultured Rikenellaceae bacterium | reverse complement strand
AACGGACTGAAAATCCGTGTGTCCCTGGTTCGATTCCCGGTGGCACCACCAGCAAAAAAAGTCCCACATAGGTTTACCTAAGTGGGACTTTTAATTTTCTATCTATATCATTTCATTGCTTTAGAAATCCAGAATAAAAGTGCTAAATTTGCAGCAATTTTAATTAATATATGAGCAACAATACAATACTAAGCAAACTTGAAGGGCTTCGACGTAAGTTCGAGGAAATTGGACAGCAAATTACTGATCCGATGGTAATGTCGGATATGAAAAGATATGTTAGTCTTAATAAGGAGTACCGCGATTTGGAGCCTTTAGTGGAATCTTATGATAGGTATAAAAATATCCTGAGCAACATTGAATCTGCCAAAAGTATGCTTAATACAGAAAAGGACGAGGAGATGCGAGAAATGGCAAGGATGGAGATCGAATCTCTTGAGGAAGAACAGGAAAAACTAGAAATGGATATTAAACTTCTGCTTGTTCCTGCCGATCCTCAGGACAGCAAAAACGCAGTGCTCGAAATACGAGCAGGCACTGGCGGGGATGAGGCCAGCATATTTGCAGGCGACCTTTTCAGGATGTACTCTAAATACATAGAAAACAAGGGGTGGAAATTTGAAGTATCCCATTTTTCCGAAGGAACAGTAGGTGGATATAAGGAAATAGTACTCAGCGTAAAAGGGAAAGGTGTCTATGGAATTCTAAAGTACGAATCGGGGGTGCACCGCGTACAGCGAGTTCCTCAAACCGAAACCCAAGGCCGTGTTCACACATCAGCAGCAACGGTAGCTGTGCTGCCCGAGGCAGAAGAGTTTGACATAGACCTGAAAATGGAAGATATACGCAAGGATACATTCTGCTCATCGGGACCCGGTGGGCAAAGCGTAAATACTACCTATTCTGCAATCCGCTTAACACACATACCATCGGGCATTGTAGTACAGTGTCAGGATCAAAAATCGCAGATTAAAAATTTTGACAAGGCGTTGGCAGAGCTAAGAACAAGGCTTTACAACCTGGAATACCAAAAGTACCTTGACGAAATTTCGTCCAAACGAAAAACCATGGTTTCCACTGGCGATCGATCAGCAAAAATTCGTACCTACAACTACCCTCAGGGTAGGGTAACCGATCACAGAATAAACCTTACTTTATACAACCTGTCAGCAATTATCGATGGCGATTTGGATGAGGTGATTGAAAAGCTACAGTTAGCCGAAAATGCCGAAAGGCTGAAAATGAGCGAAGTGTAAGAAAAGGAATTTGAAACCTTTTTCCCACAAGGAATTATTTTTTGTTGAGCGAACAATCTTATTATAATTATAAATGTTTTGCAATGAACGCACAGCAACTCTTCGACCAAATACGCAGCAAGCGTAGTTTCCTATGCATTGGCCTCGACAGTGATATTGCCAAGATACCCGAACTACTCCTCACTAAGCATGATCCTGTTTTTGAGTTCAACAAGGTGATCATTGATGCCACAGCAGAATACGTTGTAGCCTATAAGCCTAATCTAGCCTTCTACGAACATCGAGGTGCAGCAGGGTGGAACACCCTTTACAAAACCGTTAGCTACATCAAAAAAAATCACCCCAACATCTTCACCATTGCCGACGCTAAGCGTGGCGACATTGCCAACACAGCAAAAATGTATGCCGATGCTTTTTTTAAAACATTTAACTTCGATGCCATAACCCTTTCACCATACATGGGACATGACACGGTTGAACCCTTTTTGCGCCACAATAATAAGTGGGCTATTCTTCTTGCCCTAACATCCAACAGCAGCTACGATGATTTCCAGATAATTAAAAACGCCGATACAGGTAAGTACTTATATGAGGAGATTATTTCCAAATCGATTCACTGGGGAACAGAAAATAACATGATGTTTGTAGTTGGTGCCACCCGATCTGACATGCTTGCAAATGTCAGAAAATTAGTACCCGATCATTTCTTACTTGTTCCCGGAGTGGGAGAACAAGGAGGAAGCCTAAGTGAGGTGGCAAAGCATGGGCTCAATAGCAAATGTGGTTTACTGGTGAACTCAGCTCGTGCCATTATTTATGCTGATAGGTCGATGCGTTTTGCCGGAGCTGCAAAAACCGCAGCCATGATTCTTCAAAAGGAGATGGAAAAGATATTAAAGGATGCTGGGCTTTTATAGAACATATTGCAAAATATAGAGGGAGAACCTAATCAACAAAAATTATTAGATTCTCCCAAAGTATTACAGTATCTATACTTTTTGCATTTTCCACTTTCCTCTTCTGAATACCAGAATAGCAGTTAATGTCATGCAAGTTTCAGCAATAACTATCGCATAGTAAACCCCTCTCTCGTTCATTCCCAAATGTATTGCAAAAAAATAAGCTAATGGTATTTCAAAAAGCCAAAAACAAAAAAGATTAATTATCATCGGAGAGAAGGTATCCCCTGCTCCGTTTAGTGAATGTACCACAACCATTCCGAATCCATACGCAACAAATCCAATGCTCATAATTCGCATGCAATCAGCACCCTTTGCTATAACCAAAGGGTCGTCGGTTAGAATACTGATGATAGAATCGGGTATTAGCAAAATGATCAATCCGGTTATACCCATAAAAATTGCATTAACTAAACCCGATACCCAAACCGATCGCTCTGCTTTTTGCGGATTTTTTGCGCCCAAATTCTGACCCATAAGAGTTGCTGCAGCATTGCTTATACCCGATGCTGGAAGCATTGCAAATATCATTATCCTTAATCCAACTGTATAACCTGCAACAGATATACTTCCGAATGAGGAGATAATCCTAACCAATCCGATCCAACTCGTTGTAGCAATGAGCAACTGAAAAATCCCTGCATACGAAAGTTTCAGAAAAGTCTTGATCTGAGGCATATTCGGAACTAGATCCCGAATAGCAAACCTTAATCTACTCCTTGTCCCAAATATCAGGCTGTAAAGCTGATATAGAACTCCTATCCCTCTTCCGCAATTGGTTGCAATGGCAGCACCCTCAATTCCCAACTGGGGAAATGGTCCTAGTCCAAAAATCAGCATAGGATCGAGTACAACGTTGATGAAGTTAGCAAGCCATAGTACCCGCATAGCAATGGCAGCATCGCCTGCACCGCGTAGAATTCCGTTCAGCACAAATAGCAAAATTATGGTTGCGTTTCCTACAAGCATCCATCGGGTATAGCCTGAATAACTACGAATTGATCCCTCCGAGGCACCCATTAACCGGAGTAAATCATCGCTAAACAATAATCCAGCTATTGCTATGGTTGCCGAAAAGGTAATTGTTACCAATAGTGCCTGAACAGCAGCATGACTTGCTTTGCGGGGTTCCTTTTCGCCTATACGACGCGATACAATGGCTGTGGCTGATATGGCGAAACCTATGCCAAAAGCATAAACCAGGGTAAGCAACGATTCGGTAAGCCCCATAATGGATACCGCCTCGGCGCCAAGTTTTGAAACAAAGTAAATGTCGAAGATTACGAAAACCGACTCCATGAGCATTTCGAGCACCATGGGGATGGATAGGAGTATAAGTGCCTTGCGAAGGCTTAAGGATGTGTAGTCGTATTCAGAGCCGGCTATGGCTTCTCGTATTTCGTGGAAAAGCCTTTTTAGTTTATGTAACTGTGATTGGTATCTATTATGGTACATTTCGTTTTCGTTTTCGTTTTCGTTGTTTACAATAATGTTCATCTTCTCTGTTCGCCAATTTAATTGACTGTGCTGGGACAATAAAAGTCACCACTTGGGTAAAAACAGTAATTGTTTTCATAGTAATTCCTCCAAAAATTAAGTTGTTAGTAAAAAAATGTTGATTTGAAAAACATGTCCTTTGAGGACGGGAAATAATTGCAACAGGCTATGCCTTAGGGGCTAGACCGCAAAGAATGGTATGAGGGTAGTAATCTTCATTCTGTTTTTGCAACTAATGGCATTGCAAATGTAAATGAAAAATTGAAACAAGTGGTTTCAATTTAAAAAAATTCTATTAAAATTTTAAAAAAGGCTATACATTAAAGCGAATATGCAGTATATCACCATCGGCAACCACGTAATTCTTCCCTTCAACACTAAGCTTTCCCTTTTCCTTACAGGCATGTTCTGAACCCAAAGTTACAAAATCGATATACTTCATTACTTCTGCACGAATAAAACCACGTTCCAAATCGCTATGGATAACTCCAGCGGCTTGTGGAGCACTCATTCCCTTAGTAATGGTCCAAGCCCTGATTTCCTTTGGCCCAACAGTGAAAAAGGTTTCCAAATTAAGCAACGTGTATGCCGCACGAATCAATTTATTCACGCCGGGTTCCAGTAAGCCAACCTCTTTCAAAAACTCCATACGATCGTTCTCATCGTCGAGTTCGGCAATATCTGCCTCAACCTTACCAGCTATGATCAGTATCTCGGTTTGCTCATCCTTAAGGAATTCTCTAACCTTTTCAACGTAAGTATTTCCACTTACTGCCGATGCTTCATCTACATTACATACATAGATTATCGGTTTGGTTGACAGTAAAAAAAGGTCTGCTATATACTTTTTATCCTCATCGCTAACTGGTGCTGAAGAGGCATTCTTAAACGACTCCAAATGCTCCTTATACTTATTAAGTACTTCCAAACCATGCTTTGCATCCTTATCGCCAACCTTAACCAATTTCTCTAACCTTACAATTTTCTTCTCCACAGATTCTAAATCCTTAATCTGCAACTCAAGGTTAACGGTCTCAATGTCCCTAACCGGATTCACCGAGCCATCAACATGAGAAAGGTTGGCATCATCAAAGCAACGAAGTACATGGATAAGTGCATCGCAATTGCGAATATCTGCAAGAAACTGATTTGCGCCCTTGTCGGAGCGCCCAGCACTCTTTGTTAATCCTGGAATATCAACTATTTCGACGGTGGCATTTACTATTCGTTCCGTTACCTGATACTTGTTCAACTCCTTAAGCCGTTCGTCGGGGACATTTATAATGCTTAGGTTTGTTTTATTGCTGAACGAGAAACCGCTTGCCTCTGCCTTTGTACTCGACATGCAGTTGAAGATGGTGCTTTTACCAACATTGGCAATTCCAATAATTCCACACTGTAAACTCATTTGATAACCTTATTAATGGGTTGCAAATTTAGTTTGAACTAACGAAAAAGTAAAAGGAATGCGTAAAAAACAAAAGGGATAATACTAAAAAAGTTTTTCCTGAATAATTTAACCATCCCTCAGAATTAGCAGAAAAAAAAGGCTTAATTGAAATGATAAACTACTCCTGTTGATTTAACAGCTTAGCAATTTTATCCTTCAATTTACTTGAATCATATGGCTTTGTAATGTAGTCAACTGCACCCAACCCCATGGCTCGGTTAATGTGTTCAAGTTCGGTAAGTGCTGAAATAACTATAACAGGAGTTTTATCTTTACGCTTTTGAAGTTGGCTAAGGAACTCAAAGCCATCCATCTTGGGCATCATCAAATCGAGCAGAATCAATTCAAACTTCTCTTTCTTTAATGCTGTCAGGGCATCTATAGCATTCTGAAAGGCAACAGGTTTATATCCCCATGCCTTGAGAAACGATTCGGCGATAAGCTGATTAAAATCTGAGTCTTCAACCACCATTATTCTTTGCGATATTTCCATATCTTTATTTTTAAGCATCAAATTTAATAATTCTTATTCATTTTAAAAATTTTTTCACTACGCTTTTAGTTCATAATTTATCAATTTCTCAACTCAATGTTAATAAATTATTCTGCTGACTATCTGATACTTATCGACTTATTTGTTTTAATCTTCTAAAAAAATTACCCCTTAATATAGTATTTCATATTTTTGCACTTATCAAAAATATAATGCATTGATATCAGATGGTTATGTGGTCGAAACACCACTCATGAAGCAGTATAACGCCATAAAGCGTAAGCATCCCGATGCAATCCTCTTATTCAGGGTGGGTGATTTCTATGAAACATTTAGCGAGGATGCAATAAAAACCTCTGAGATTCTTGGCATTACTTTAACCCGAAGGGCAAATGGGGCTGCTTCGTTCGTTGAACTTGCTGGTTTTCCACATCACGCACTCGATACATACCTACCAAGATTGGTTAGGGCGGGACAGCGAGTGGCAATCTGCGAACAGCTTGAAGACCCAAAAATGGCCAAAACCATTGTCAAACGTGGAATTACTGAATTGGTAACCCCCGGAGTATCATTCAACGATAATGTTTTAGAAAAAAAGGAAAATAATTTTCTAGCCAGCATCCATCTCGATAAGAAGTACGCAGGCGTTGCCTTTCTTGATATTTCAACAGGTGAGTTCTATGCAGCAGAGGGAACATTCGATTATATTGACAAGCTGTTGACCAACTTCAATCCCAAGGAGGTACTCGTCGAGCGATCTCTATACCGCGAATTTACTGAGCAATTCGGATCAAGGTTCTATGTTTATAAGTTTGACGACTGGGCATACAATGAGGATGGAGCTCGTGAAAAGTTGCTTAATCATTTCCAAACGGCTAGCCTTAAAGGATTCGGTATCGATGGCATACGACTGGGAGTTATTGCTGCAGGTGCAGCACTTTACTATCTTGACCTAACCCAGCATCATCAGGTAAAGCATATAACATCCATTTCTCGACTCGACGAAGACAAATACGTATGGCTCGACAAGTTTACCATGCGTAATCTGGAGCTGTTCCACACAGTGAATGAAGGCGCCAAAACTCTAGTGGATATTATCGATAAAACCCTTTCGCCCATGGGTGGCAGGTTGCTAAAGAAATGGGTTGCTTTGCCGCTAAAGGATATCAAGCCGATCAACGAAAGGTTGAATGTGGTTGAGTTCTTCATTTCGCATTCAGATATAATGGGACCTGTAAAGGATCATATAAGAGAGATAGGGGATTTGGAACGAATTATCTCAAAAGCCGCCGTTGGTCGCATTTCTCCCCGCGAAATGATAAGTCTAAAGAATGCCCTACTTGCGTTGGTTCCCATAAAAGATATCTGCGAAAAATCAGATGAACCTACCCTGCAACGTATTGGCGAACAAATCAACCTCTGCTCTCGAATACGCGATCGTATTGAAAAGGAGGTTGTACATGATCCACCAGCACTTTTAAACAAAGGGAATGTGATTGCAGAAGGTGTTAGTGCTGAGTTGGATGAGCTGAGGCAGATCATGCATTCGGGAAAAGAATACCTCCTCAATCTTCAACAACGCGAATCGGAACGAACTGGCATACCCTCCCTTAAAGTAAGTTTCAACAATGTTTTTGGATATTACATTGAGGTAAGGAATACCCATAAGGAAAAAGTTCCCCCCGAGTGGATTCGTAAACAAACCCTAGTATCAGCCGAACGTTACATTACAGAAGAACTGAAAGAGTACGAATCGAAAATACTGGGTGCAGAGGAAAAGGTTATAACCATTGAGCAGCAACTCTTCGAACAGCTGGTTTTCAGTCTCTCGGAGTATATTGCATCTATCCAACTTAATGCCAACCTGGTAGCGCAAATCGATTGTCTTCTATCGTTTTCAACTTGCGCCACTGAATACAACTACTGTAAGCCAGAGGTGAACGATTCTCTTACCATTGAGATTAAAGAAGGACGGCATCCTGTTATCGAAAGGATGTTGCCCATAGGAGAAGATTATATCACCAACGATACCTATCTTGATACTACCAACCAGCAGATAGTAATTATTACTGGTCCTAATATGTCTGGAAAATCAGCGCTGTTAAGGCAAACGGCTCTCATTGTTTTGCTTACGCAGATAGGATCCTTTGTCCCTGCAAAAGCCGTAAAAATTGGTGTTGTTGATAAGATTTTCACAAGGGTTGGCGCTTCCGATAATATCTCACTGGGAGAATCGACATTTATGGTGGAGATGCTCGAGGCTGCCAGCATCCTGAACAATATCTCGGAGAGAAGTTTGATACTTCTGGATGAGATTGGCCGAGGCACATCCACCTACGATGGTATATCCATTGCCTGGGCAATGACCGAATATATCCACGAACATCCTGGCGGAAAGGCAAAAACCCTCTTTGCCACACACTATCACGAGCTCAATGAGATGGAAGGGGCCTTTTCTCGTATTAAAAACTACAATGTATCCATTAAGGAACTGGATAATAAGGTTATTTTCCTTCGAAAGTTGATTCCTGGAGGCAGTGCTCATAGTTTTGGCATTCACGTTGCACGTATGGCAGGCATGCCACCCAGCGTGGTGAAAAGGGCCAACGAAGTGCTCAAGGAGCTGGAGCGCAATCCACAAAACCAAAAAATTACAAAACCCGGACCTGATCTTGGCAAGCAAAGGGAGGGTTATCAACTCAGCTTTTTCCAACTCGACGATCCAGTTCTCAAGCAGATTCGAGACCAACTTGTAAAACTCGATGTCAATAACCTTACCCCCATCGAAGCTCTCAATAAACTCAACGATATCAAAAGAATAACTGGTCTTTAGAAAAATAAATACTTGTCCAATTTCTCAATAATGTCAATGCTTCCATAAACTATCATTAAACCTTCGTTTAAAATAATTTATCAACATCGCAATTGATTAACATTCAATTGCATGCAATCATTTTTGCTGCTATACAACATATTTTTTTTTGAGTTTTTCTGCTATATAACACAAAAAGCCTTTATATTTGCCCCGATATTTAGTTGGGACTAATTTATCTGGGGCATATGATTAAAAAGGTTCTTATTGCAAATAGGGGCGAGATTGCTGTGCGCGTTATCCGCTCCTGCCGTGAGTTAGGCATTAAAACTGTTGCTGTTTACTCCGACGCCGACCGTACCGCAATGCATGTTAGGTACGCCGACGAAGCCTACCACATTGGCGCTTCACCCTCGAACGAAAGTTACCTTGATGCAGAAAAAATTTTGTCTGTGGCACTCAAGAGTAAAGCCGATGCGGTTCACCCTGGTTACGGATTTCTTTCAGAAAATGCTGATTTTGCCCATAGGTGCAACGAAATGGGAATTATATTTATTGGTCCTTCGTGGCAGTCAATCGTTACAATGGGCGATAAGATAACCGCACGGCAAACCATGATCAGGGCTGGTGTTCCGGTTGTTCCCGGGACGGAACAAAGTATTTCCGATGCGAATAGCGTTCGAAAAATTGTAGAGGAAATTGGCTTACCTATCATCATAAAAGCATCTGCAGGGGGTGGCGGAAAAGGTATGCGGCTTGTTCGAAACGATTCCGAACTGGTCTCAGCCATAAATATGGCACAATCCGAAGCTCAGTCGGCTTTTGGCAACAACACTGTATACGTAGAAAAGTATATCGATTCGCCTCATCACATTGAATTTCAGATTTTAGCTGATAAATTCGGGAATACCGTTCACCTTTTCGAGAGGGAATGTTCCGTACAGCGTCGTCACCAGAAAGTTGTAGAGGAAACTCCATCACCCTTTCTTACCTCTGAACTTAGAGAACAAATGGGCAATGCAGCTGTAGCGGCAGCAAAGGCTGTAAACTACGAGGGTGCAGGTACCATTGAGTTTTTGGTAGATTCCAATCGCAATTTTTATTTCCTCGAAATGAACACCCGCTTACAGGTTGAACACCCCATAACTGAGCGGACCACAGGAATTGATCTGGTAAAGGAACAAATCCTGATTGCATCGGGGAAGCCTCTATCGTTTAAACAAGAAGAAGTACACCAGCATGGACACTCCATCGAATGCAGGGTGTCAGCCGAGGATCCATTCAAAAATTTTATGCCAAGCCCAGGGATAATACGCCATATCAGCGAGCCCAATGGGCTAGGAATCAGAACCGATGGATATGTGTATGAGGGTTACGAGATCCCCATGTTTTACGACCCAATGATCAGCAAGGTAATTTCATGGGGTAGAACTCGCCACGAAGCAATTGATAGGATGCGTAGAGCGCTCTTTGAATATAAGATTACAGGTGTAAAAACATCAACAAAATTTCTTGAGCGCATAATGCTCAATGAGGATTTTCGAAATGGTGTTTACGATACTCACTTCATCGATAAGCATAAGGACGAATTGCTATCAGAGCAAACCGAAGAAAATTCGGTTTGCTCTGATATTGCAATAATTGCAGCATATTTCGATTACATCTTAAAGATCGAAAAGGTAGCCATGGGCGACTTTTCAATTTACCGAAATGGTGATAATTACAAGTGGAAAGAGTACGGGTTGAAAAAAGCACTTCAAAGAATTTAGCTGAATCATGGCACTAGATATTAAAATTGGGAATAGAAATGCCCGAGTGCAATTGATTAAACGTGATGGTACTAAGGCAATCATTGATGTGGATGGTATTGAGTACAATGTTGATATTATCATGGTCGAGGATGGTGTTTACTCAATTATTCACGAAGGTAAATCATATAACATAGAGATGATACCGGGAGTTGGCCCTAAACATTACTTCGTAAACACATACAGTTCCTCTCATGATGTTGAGATTATTGATGCACAGAGTAGATACCAACAAAGCAGGAATAAGGATAGCATTGACTCTGCAGAAAAAATAATCACAACACCAATGCCCGGAAAAGTTGTTAAAATACCTGTAAAAGAGGGAGATAACGTGTCCAAAGGTGATACTGTTATCGTTATCTCGGCCATGAAGATGGAAAGTGAATATCGTTCTTCAATCGATGGTAAGATAAAAAGGATTTTTGTGAACGAAGGTGATTCCATTGCAGGTAACCAACCGCTAATAGAAATAGAATAACCTAAACCGCATTATTTGATTTTTTATTGCCCTTTGATGATTAAAATTTCAACATTGGCACAAATTCAAACCATTTTTTATGCTGAACCACGATTCTTAGGGATCGAAGTTAACCATATATCTTATAAACCGTTAATCCATTAACTCCAACAAAAATGGATAATCTAGAAAAAAAGTATACTCTCTTTGAACAAAAGATTAGGGATGCAGAGCAAGGTGCTGGAATGGAACGTATTCAAAAGCAGCACGATGCCGGGAAAATGACGGCAAGGGAACGAATTCAGCAACTGCTTGATCCCAACACTTTCAGTGAAATAGATAAACTTGTAACCCATCGTTCTCACGAGTTTGGAATGGAAAAGACAAAAATCTCAGGTGATGGAGTGATTACCGGTTACGGTAAAATCGATGGCACGATAGTGTATGTTTATGCCTACGACTTCACCGTTTTTGGAGGAACTTTAAGTCGTGCCAATGCCGATAAGATCATTAAGCTACAAAACATGGCGCTGAAAATGGGTGCTCCCATAATTGGGCTTAATGATTCGGGGGGAGCTCGTATTCAGGAAGGCGTTCAAAGCCTTGCAGGCTATGCCGAAATCTTCTATAACAACGTTCGCAGTTCGGGTGTTATTCCACAAATAACTTGCATTATGGGACCCTGCGCCGGTGGCGCAGTCTACTCCCCCGCCCTCAACGATTTTATCGTTATGGTAAAGGATACCAGCTACATGTTTGTTACAGGTCCCGATGTGATTAAAGCGGTTACCCACGAAGATGTTACCAAGGATGAACTAGGAGGAGCCACTACCCATAACACAAAAAGTGGCGTTGCTCATTTTGTTTCCGACAACGATGAGCTGGCACTTATGCTAATCAGAGAGTTGATTGGATTCTTACCCTCCAACAACATGGAGGACGTACCATTGATCCCCACCACCGATTCCTCCTTACGAGAAGATGAAGATCTGCAAAAAATCGTACCTGCCGATCCAAACAAACCTTACGACATCAAGGATTTACTCCTTGGAGTGCTCGACGACAAAAATTTTCTTGAGGTACAACCCCACTTTGCCAAGAATATCGTTGTTGGTTTTGGGCGTATGGCAGGACAAACCGTTGGCATTGTTGCCAACCAGCCAAACCATCTGGCTGGTGTACTCGACATAGATTCATCGATAAAGGGAGCCCGTTTCATCCGATTCTGCGATGCATTTAACATTCCATTAATCACATTTGTTGACGTACCCGGTTTTCTTCCCGGTGTTACTCAGGAAACAAATGGCATTATCAAACATGGGGCAAAGCTACTTTACGCTTACTCAGAAGCTACAGTGCCAAAAATAACGGTGATAACAAGGAAAGCATATGGCGGAGCCTATTGCGTAATGTCAAGCAAACAGGTAGGTGCCGATGTTAACTATGCATATCCAACCGCGGAAATTGCGGTAATGGGACCCGAAGGGGCGGTAAATATTATTTACCGAAATAAGTTTTCTACAGAAGATGAACGCCAGGAATTAATTGAAAACTACCGTGAAACTTTAGCAAACCCTTATAAAGCAGCCGAATTGGGCTATATTGATGAGATAATCTATCCAAAACAAACAAGGGCAAAGCTGATTCAGGCACTAGAGCTAACCAGAAACAAGAGTCAGCAGCAACCACCCAGAAAACATGGTAATATTGTACTTTAAATACCTCATAAGCAGTATTTCTCATTTTATTTTCGGGTTAGATTGTAAAAAAATAATCATTTTTTTGGGAGATAATCAATATTGATATATTTTTGCAATCTCGTTTGAGGTACCTTTTGCGGAAATAGCTCAGTTGGTAGAGCACGACCTTGCCAAGGTCGGGGTCGCGAG
>CAZDXY010000103.1:0-12727 GCA_964509385.1 uncultured Rikenellaceae bacterium | reverse complement strand
CTAGAAACCAATCATTTTTTTCAATGAAATGTAAAGTTTTAGAAACTGTTTAAATTTTGTTTCTGAACATTATTCTTATTATTGCCACGGGCCTGCTTGCAGTAGGCAGGCTTAAGCCCGTGGCAATTGAAAACCAAATTATTAGTTAAATCTTAAAACAGTTTCTTAATAATTACTTTTCATACTAGTAACTTTGAAAAAGTAAGTTTTTTGTATATGTTTGGGTAAAAAATAAACTATTTACTCAAATCATTAAAAGTAATGAAAAAAGTAATGTTTTTGCTGATACTTCTGGTGTTTGTTTTTATGATTAAGGCATTTGGATGCACAACAGTAATAATCTCTGGTAAGTACACAGTTGATGGTAGGCCTATTATCTGGAAACATCGCGATACTGGTACGCTCGATAACAAACTAGCTCATATTAGTGGAGGGAAATATAACGCTATTGCCCTAATTGATTCGGACGATGAGAATATAGAGAATATTTGGATTGGCTTCAACTCTGCTGGATTTGTAATTATGAACTCTGCCTCATACAACTTAAAAGGTAATGACACAACGCAACTAAGTGATTTAGAAGGCGTAATTATGAAAGCTGCACTTCTTACCTGTGCAACGGTTGATGAGTTTGAGCAATTTCTTTTGGATTATAATAAACCTTTAGGAGTTGAAGCCAATTTTGGAGTAATTGATGCTTACGGAGGAGCCGCATACTTTGAAACCGATAATTTCAATTACACAAAAATTGATGTGAACGATACGCAAATTGCACCACATGGCTATGTAGTTAGAACAAACTACTCATTCAGCGGTGATGTCAATGAAGGTGCTGGTTATATTCGTTTCGAAACGGCTGAAAAGTTATTCTACAGGGCATCGGGTAGCAATAATCTTAGCGTTTCCAATATGCTAAAGGAAATGTGTCTATCATTAGAGAATTCTTACTCAAAGCAAAGATTGGAAGACTATTTAGATTTGAACGAAAATCAGGAGAACTTTGTGTACTTTCAGGATTGTATAAACCGATATAGTTCTTCCTCATCAGTTATTGTTCAAGGAGTCAAACCAAATGAACCGGTTGAATTCACCACCATGTGGGCAATGGTTGGCTTCCCCCTTTCATCCATTCCTACACCAATTTGGCTTACACCAAATGGTACTCTTCCCAAAATAGTTCAAGCCCAAGGAAAAGAAAATGCTGAAATCTGTGATTTAGCTTTAAAACTGAAAAGTATAATGGTTCCTTCAAGACGAGGTTCAACCAAGTACTACATTAACACCACAAAAGTTTTCAATGCTCAAGGAACAGGAATCACTCAAAAATTACTACCTGTACATAACGAAATTTACAATAAATCGCAGGAAAAACTTGAACAATGGAGAAAGAATGGAAGGTTAAATCAAATTGAGGTTGATAATTTCTACAAATGGACAGATGAATATGTGAGAAAAGCATATTTTGATTTGTTTGGTTTAAGAAATTGAAATATATCAATTTAACCCTAACCAAATTAAAATTTTAATTTTTTGAAAACTAGTCTTAAAATCATTTTAAGAAAAATTTTATATTGCAGCCCATTTAATAACCTATTAATACCTTTTAAAAATGATCCAACCCAAGAGGAAAAGAGAATTCCCCCACACCTATGTTATAATATTCTCGCTAATAGTAATTAGTGCCATTCTTACCTGGTTTGTACCTGGTGGGGAATTTGCACGCGAAACCGTTGAAGTGAATGGTATTGATCGCGAGGTAATTGTACCCGGTAGCTTTGAGCAGGTAGAGCGTGAACCGCAATCGTGGCAAATTTTCACCTCAATATTTCAGGGCTTTAAGCGAACCCACGATATAATCTTTTACATCCTAATGATCGGCGGTGCATTCTGGATAATGAATGAGAGTAAGGCACTTGATGTGGCAATATTCTCGTTCCTAAACTTCACCAAAAGGCTCGAGAGATTTAAATTTCTAAAGATTATTGGCGTCAACAATATTGTTATTACTTTAATAATGATCTGCTTCAGCTTCTTTGGCGCAGTTATAGGGATGAGCGAGGAAACCATTGCGTTTGTTATCATATTTGTCCCTCTTGCGATCAGCATGGGTTACGATTCCATTGTTGGAGTTAGCATGTGTTTCCTCGGTGCAGGGTTAGGATTTGCTGGAGCATTGCTCAACCCATTTACTATTGGAATTGCTCAAGGATTATCGGGAGTACAACTCTTTTCGGGTATTGAATATCGTTTTATCATATGGCTTGTTATAAACTTTATTGGGATTGGCTATGTGCTCAGGTATGCAAGTAGAATTAAAAAGAATCCTACCCTTTCACCAGTTTACAAGGAGGATGAATACTGGCGAAAAAAGGGTGAAGAAGAAGTGAATGGAACTAAAACCAAGGCAGGAAAGAGTGCCTGGGGAGTTTTTATTGCCATTACAATAGTATTCATTATTTGTTCCTTCTTATTTCCACTCACCAGTATGGAAATTGGAAGCAGTACTTTGGTTGCGCCAATTATTCCTATTGCCAGTATAGTTTGGATTGTTGCCGGAATTGCTGCTTTACGTCATTCGGTTCAACTACTAATTGTAAATATTCTGCTCTTTACCATTCTTTTCCTTATAGTTGGGGTAATGGGTTATGGCTGGTATATAATCGAGATTGCTTCCCTTTTTCTGGTGATGGGCTTAACTTCGGGTGCCGCTTTCGGTAAAAAGGCAAATCAGCTGGCAAAGCTATTCATTGAGGGTGCTAAAGATATTATGTCGGCTGCACTGGTTGTGGGACTTGCCAGTGGAATAGTTGTTGTCCTTGAGCAGGGTAAGATTATCGATTCGTTACTAAATGGCTCTGCAACTGCTATGCAGGGTTATGGCACTCTTACCTCAGTGGCAATAATGTATGTTTTCTACAATGTGCTGAATATGATTATTGCCTCAGGATCGGCTAAGGCAGCGCTCACAATTCCACTTATGTCGCAATTTTCCGATTTAATTGGTATTTCAAGGCAGGCAACGGTTACCGTTTATCAGATAGGTGGTGGATTTACCAACCTTGCCTCTCCTACTTCCGGTGTAATGGTAGGTGTTTTATCCATAGCAAGGATACCTTACAATAAATGGCTCCGATGGTTCCTACCCTTACTCCTAATACTTATTATTGTTGGTTTCCTTTTGCTTATCCCAACAATATACATGGAGCTTAGCGGGTTCTAGCTAAAATGGTTTGTATGGGTTGACAGTAGAAAATCTACATGTAAGTTGGGGCACATTATTAAAAACTTCACGGCCATCTTTAAACGATTACTTTCAACTTGAAAAAAAGTTATCTTTGCAAAAAGGAATAGCTTGAAATATGGAAACAAGAGAAATAATTAGAGCAATTAAAAAACTTCCTGTAAGCAAAAGAATGCTTATAGTCGAAAGAACTTTAAAAACAATTAGAGAAAGTGAAACAAGGAAAAGGATGGTAAAAGCTGCTGAATCACTTTTTGAAGACTATAAGAATGACAAAGAATTAATTGCTTTTACTCAACTTGACTTTGAAGGATTCTATGAAACAAAGTGAAATTTGGCTAATCAATCTTGACCCAACAATTGGAGCAGAAATTTAGAAAACAAGACCAGCAATTGTTGTAAATGATAATTCTCTTGGAAAACTTCCACTAAAAATCATTGTACCTCTGACAGATTGGAAAGAAAGGTATGAAATTGCACCTTGGATGGTTTATATAAAACCTGATACCATTAACAACTTATCGAAAGAATCAGCTGCTGATTGTTTCCAAATCAGGTCAATAGCAGAAGAATGATTCATTAGGAAAATTGGAAGAATATCATCAGGCAATCTTGAAGATATTAAAGAAGCCCTGTCGAAAGTTTTAACGATAGAAAGCTATTAATATCGTGCCTCAACAAAGGGTTGACGAGAAGAGTCCACACCCCCAGTCGTTGCAGGAAAAGAACCCTTTTCTCTCAGCTACATCCTTTCGGGTACTTCAATACCCAAAAGCGACATGGCCAAACGAATCACGTTTGCAACCTCTCTGGAAATAATAAGCCTTAGCGAGCGTGTTAAGACTTTCTCCTCTTTCAGTATGGTGAAATCATGGTAGAACTGATTATACTCCTTTGCCAGTTCATAAGTATAATTAGCAATAACAGCAGGGCTCAATTCATCACCTGCTTGATTTACCAGTTTGGGAAATAAAGAAACCAGCTTGATTAGCTCCTTTTCTTTCTCTCCCATCTCCGTAATGTTAATGCTGGTTGGAATGGAGATTCCCAATTCTTCTGCCTTTCGAAGGACTGATTGTATTCTGGCATGGGTATACTGAATGAACGGACCTGTATTTCCATTAAAATCAATTGATTCTCTGGGATTAAAGGTCATGTTCTTTCTTGGGTCAACCTTTAGGATAAAGTACTTCAAAGCACCCAATCCTATCATCTTGATGATATTTTCTGCCTCTTTTGGTTCAACATCATCGAGTTTACCAAGTTCTCTGGACATATCGCTGGCAGTCTCAATCATTTCTTTCACCAAATCATCGGCATCGACAACCGATCCCTCACGCGATTTCATCTTTCCCTCAGGAAGATTAACCATTCCGTAGGAAAGGTGGAATAGGTGATCGGCCCATTTGTAACCCAACTTAGCCATTACCAGTTTCAGCACCTGAAAATGGTACTCCTGCTCGTTGCCCACCACGTAAATATGGTCGTTCAAATGATGCTCTGTAAATCGCTGCAATGCAGTACCGATGTCCTGTGTTATGTATACCGATGTTCCATCGGAGCGAAGTAAAAGTTTCTCGTCCAGTCCATCGCTGGTTAAGTCAACCCAAACAGAACCATCAGGGCGTTTGTAGAACACACCCTTATCAAGCCCCTCTTTCACAATGGCTTTGCCAAGGAGGTAGGTTTCCGATTCGTGATAAACCTTATCGAACTCAATGCCCAGCGACTTGTATGTTACATCAAAACCCTGGTAAACCCAGCCGTTCATCTTTTCCCAAAGTGCGTAAACCTCTGGGTCTTTACCCTCCCACTTGCGAAGCATTTCCTGTGCTTCAATAATAATAGGGGCTTTTTGCCTGGCTTCCTCCTCTCCCATTCCTTGACTCATTAGTTCTGCCATCTGTCTTTTATACTCCAAATCGAACAGAACGTAATACTTTCCAACAAGATGATCACCCTTCATTCCTGATGAAGGCGGAGTTTCACCTTTTCCAAACTTCTGCCATGCCAGCATTGATTTGCAGATATGAATACCCCTGTCGTTCACCAGATTTACTTTAAGCACATGATGCCCATTGGCTTGAAGAATCCGGGCAACTGAGAATCCCAAAAGATTATTCCGGATATGACCCAGGTGAAGCGGTTTATTGGTGTTAGGCGATGAAAACTCTACCATAATCGATTTCCCGGATGACTCTGGTGGCGAAAAGCCATAATCATGCGTTTGGGAAATCAGATTAATGGAACTACACCAAAAGTTGTGGCTAAGGTTGATATTCAAAAATCCCTTAACTACGTTAAACGATTCAATATCAAGGCAATTGTCTTTTAAATGGTTTCCTATTTCAGTGGCAGTATCCTCAGGTCTTTTCTTGGAGATTTTAAGGAGGGGAAATACAACAAGAGTGAAATCGCCCTCAAAATCGCGATTGGTTCTCTGAACCTGAATCATGGAATCATCGGGAAATATCCCGTAAATTTTTTCTACTGCATCCTTTGCTGCCTGTATAATTATTTCTTCGGGTTGCATTTTCTGTTACTATGAATTCTGCACAAAGATAGTAAAGAATAGTAGTAAAGCAATTAAGTCAGGGTGCAACCCAAAGCTACACCCCGACTTAAATTCAGCTTAATTCAATGCCTCAACCCTTTACCTTAACACCACAGGCTGCACCAGACGTTGCCCGTTGAGGGTTATTGCCACCAGGTATGTGCCCTTGGGCAGATGGGCAAGGGTAAGCACTTTGCTTGAGCTACCGCTGCCCGTGAAAAGGGTTACGCCCGAGGGGGTCATCACCTCGTAGCCGAAGCGGCACTCGCCCCCGCAACCCCTGACCTTGACGGTGAGCTGCCCATCGGTGGGGTTGGGATGAAGGGTGATGCCTGCGCTGTCCGGCAGCTCATGGGTTTCCGGCTCCTCAGCCTCAGCGCCCTCGTCGTGGCCCAGGATGAGGAAGCTGCGCTGCGCCAGCACCTGTCCGCCATCGGACAGCTGCACGGTGTAGGCTCCGGGCCTCCAGCCCTCCACCTCCACCAGCACCTCGAAGCGGGAGCGGGTCAGGGCTTCGCTGTACATCACATCACCCCTGCCGTTGATCACCTGTATCTGGGGGTTTCGGCAGGGCTCACCGCCCAGGTCGTAGGCGGCCAAAACGTAGTCGGTCACGGGGAAGGGCTCCAGCGCCAGGAGAATGCTCCACTCCCCCGCATGGGTGCCACTGTAAGCCTCGCCCACGGCCAGCTCCTGCGCCAGGAAGGGTATCGTGTCAGCCACCGCCAGCGCATTGCCCGCCAGCAGGGCAGCGATGCCCACGCCATCCGTGGCCAGCCCCTCCAGGGTGGCACGGGTGAGGCTGTCCATGTACCCCAAGGGTATTTCAGCCTGCTCCAGCTCCGCAAGGACGTTCATCAGCTGGCTTACGCCCTCGGTCTCCTGCAGCTGCTCGGGGGTAAGGCCGGGCTCACCCGCCATGTTCTGCAGGGCGATCAGGGCCTCCGGCAGGTTGCCCTGCTCCACGTGGGTGAAGGCCGAGAGGTAGCGGTAGATCCTATCGGGGTGGTGGTCGGGAAGCATTCGTATGCTGTCGTAGGGCTTACCCAGGGAGTCAGCTGTGAAGCGGGCCAGCAGCCTGCCCGCCAGGATGTCGCGGGTGGCGCGGTGGCGGGCCACCTCAGCCTTGGCCCCGTCGATGGGCGAGAAGCCCGACCCCGCCTCGTGGATGGCCTCCAGCAGGTAGTCGGGCAGGGTGTTCTCCCGCTCGTCCAGTGCCTGCAGCACGGTGGCCGACTTGGCGGCCTGGGGGTTGCCCATGAGCACCTGCGCCAGCATGAGGTTGGGCAGGGGCACTTGGTCGTGCGAGGCGGTCACCATCACCGTGTCGGAGAGCAGCGGCGAGCGGCGCAGCAGGGCGTTGCGCAGGGCTAGGGGGTTCTCCTCGCCCTCCACGATCTCCACCAGCGCTTCGGTCTCGCCCAGGTCCTGCAGGGCGATCAGCATCTGCCTGGCCTGCGCCAGGGAGTCGTCCTGTAGGGTGATATCCTCCAGTAAAGGCTTGTAGATGCCAAATCCATCCCCGCACTTGGCCAGATCAAATGAGTCCATCACCTTCACTTGCTCATTGTACTTATAGGGGTAGTAGGGCTGAGAGTAGGCGTAGTAGGTGATGGGCTGCCATGTGGAGTAGATGTTGCGGCGTGGGCTGCCCAAAAAGCTGTTGTGAGCCGAATACGAGGGGCTACCCTGCACGCTCCCTATCCCCTTATCGGTGATCAGAATGTCGTTGGCGGTGTTACCATCAAAATCGTTGCAGATAACCTGGATGCTGTTGTTGTAGGAGGTATGCCCGCTGGCCACCACCCCGCTGTTCAAGCTGGTCAGCTGGTTGTCGATCACGAACCCCGAACCGCCCAGTGGACTGTTGAGGTGAATACCATAGCCAGTCCCGCTCCCGTTGATGGTATTCCCTGCCAGGATGGAGCTGTTCTGAACGACCACCGATACCCCGGTGGGCATGTATCCGGGGTAAACCCAACTGGGAACGGTGATGGAGGACATGCCCACTGAGGGTGAGGGGTACCCGCTTACGTGGATGCCGTTGTAGCAGCCCGAGATGACCTGATACCAAATGTCAAGGGATGGCACACCCGTTGTTACCGTGGCGTTTATGCCGGTAAAAAGGTTCTGGAAGGTATTGGGGTTGTACAGATTCACATCGCTGTTGTGAACCAATAGGCCGTATCCCCGGTCGGGGATGCTGTAGCTGTTGGGCTCAAGGTTCGTGAAGGTGTTTCCCAGTATGGTTGGGCTTGCAACCCCGTCAAGGCTGATAAAGCAAAGACGGCGGACTGACTGGTTGGCCAAATAGCTGGTGACAGTGAAGGTGGAGCCCTCAACCCTAGAGATGTTGTAGGTGCCTCCATACCGGTAAGGTTCGAACTGGATAGCGGTATGGCAGTCGGTGAAGGTGGCGTTGTTGACCAGGAGGATTCCACCGCCCCGCACGTTCACACCAACGGTGGCCCGCCTCAAGGTGGTGCCGTTGAGGCTCACCTTGGCCTGATTGGCGGGTGTTTGGGGCAGGCTGCTGTTGCCCTCAACGGTAATACCTAGCCAATTAGTGCTTTGATACCTGAGCGTTCCGCCGTTGGCGGTAAGCAGGCCACCGGGCTTGACCGTTACACCTGAATTGGCTGCAAATCTGAGAGTCTTGTTGGTGAAGGAAAGGACACCTCCGCTTTCTAGCAGAATACTGGCCTGGGTGATGATGTTCCCGTTGATTAGCAGGTTTCCTGATACTCTGATAACATTCGATGCCTGCTGACGGGTGAAGGTTACATTATTCCCAACAGCAAGGCTTGAACCTGCTAAAACGTTAAAGCCCCCATCCTCAGTAAAATTTATGGCACTGCCGTTGGCTAGGGTTACAGTGGCTCCATTGGTAACGGAAATCTCTCGATCAATGGTATGAGAACCAGTAATGGTTACATCACTGGTTACCCTATAACCCTTCGCCATAAGGTTAAGGGCGGGATCACCGAAGTACACAAAAAAATAGCTAAAGCGTCTATTTAAGTATGCTTGCAGTATTATTTCACCACCAATATGGGTTAAATTTTGCCATATTACTTCATGAATGGTTTTTGAGTATTGTTCCCCTAAAAATTCTGGAACTTTTTCTGTTGCACCATGAAAAACAACGCTTCCATTCTCTGAAGAGGTAAAATACTCTGCCATACAGTCGGATGTATGATTTAAGGCTCCGGTCAGACATGCTGAACTGAACACAAAACCTTGTTTGTGAATGTTACTTAGTAAACCAAATTGCGATGGACCGAATATAAGACCATCGCTGCTCCAACTAATTTTACTTCCATGACCATCATAATGTGTGATAAGTTGTCCAGTATTTAGTCTATTAACAATTGCTTGCTGAATGGTTGATGAATTCATTTCAGACATCTTAAACTTGGAAATTGACATACTGCTGGGTATAAGTGTTTCTACATAATCAATTGCCGATTCGTAAGTTTCATAACCACTACCAGCCCCTGCAACCAACGTAATATTTTTTTTCCAGTCGCCAAATTGGTACTCTGTTTCGAAATGTATCGTTTTGGAAACTATATTGTGCAGCTTCGCTTCCGAATCAACGCTAAACCTGCCAATAAACAGGTCGGGTGTCATGTCATACCCATTCTCATCAGGTGTTACGCAGGCATAGAAATGGTCGTTGCGGTCAACTAAATATGTGTATTCGTATGGTTCGTATTGTTCAATCCACTCTCTATGAGCCTTAACCTCATAGTTTGCATTTACGCTAACGGTATCATCACCAACCAAAAGAACGTAACCCAGTTTACCATCGAGCGTATTATTTGCCGTTCCATTCTCGTAAACGCTTTGGATAAAATTTCTCAACCTTTTTTGGTATTTATAATTAACATTAATTTCATTATATGGATATCCCACCTCATCAGAAACAACATGAGCCACATTCACAATGGCCACATCAAAGCCGTTGTAATTGGCACGGTGCTGTGCCAGTGCAAGCAGGTCAGCGTTTTGGCTGTTGAAGAAGGCAGGGGCGGCAATTATCAAGTAGTCGGCAGTGATTTGCCCTGAGGTGTTGTTCACCGTAACCCAGCTTACCGTTCCGGGAGTTTGGGAACGGTCGTTCACCGATGCGCCTATTCCGCCCTCGGTGTAGTTGAGCATTACGTTCTGGCAGATATTGCTGAAGATACCGGTATTTACGCTTACCCCGCTGGTGGGATTGATAAAACTGAGCGTTATCTCAATATCGGTATAAACCTGTAGCTGCCCGGTAACAGGGTTGAACTGCACGGGGTAAATCCACACTTCTGCCATTCGCTGGCTACGGATGCTGCCAACCTCAACAATTTCGACAGTAAGTTGTGGCGTAAACGCATTGGTGCTGTATGCGGTTTGGTTGATGGTAAAAACCTCCTCCATATAAACCGTGCCATCGGGGTTCTGCACCTCCTAGTAGGCGGGTGCGGGATAGACCGTGTAATCTTCAAAATAAACAGGAGAGTTGGTTTGGAGGGTGATGCTTACATCCTCACATTGGGGGATGGCGATAAGCTGCCTGATAACGGGAATTTCTGGGTTTCCCTCGGTGGTTGTGATTATCTGCTGCAGGAGTCTAAGTCGCTGATATTCAACACCCCCCCAGTTGTGATTTCGGTGGAGTACATACCGGGGGTCTGCACGCTGAAAAGTACTGAGGATGTGTTGGATTGTATTAGCGTAACCGTTGGCTCTTCGGGGGTTGCCTTGCTAAAGGCTACCCAGCTTTCTTGTGCATTCGAATTGTATATGCCTGTTATGGCAAAAAACAATACCAGTAATATTTTTCTCTTCATGATAAATTTGCTTTTAGTGAATAATGAATTTTCCGGTTTTAATAGTTAAACCATCGGCAGTAAACCGGTATAGATACATGCCTGTGGGTAGGGAAGAAATGTTTAGGGTTGATTGTTCAAGGTTTATGGGTTTTGATAGCAGCTTTAGCCCTTGAATGCTGAAAACCTCAAATGTTACATGTTTATATGCCTGAACCTGCTGAAAGCTTACCGTAACAAAGCCATTTGCAGGGTTGGGGTATAGGGTTATACCTGTGCCATTGGGGCTTGTAATACTGTTGATTAGCTGGAATTGGGCTACCAGCGTGCGGGTGCTCTCAGCGGTAAAGCTAAGGGTTGGCTCCTCGGAAACCACATTGCCACCTTCTGTCCAGCTGATAAACCTGTAACCCTCGTTGGGCGTAGCATTTAGGGTAACGAGGTTCCCCTCGTGGTACTTTCCGCCTCCATCAACGGTGCCTCCCTCTACGGGATTTGGAGCAACAGCAATGGAATAGATGACTTGGGCGGGGTTGCCATCGTAATCGGGGGTTAGCTCGTGTACGTACTCGGTAAAGGTTTGCGCACAGTCGGTGCTATGGTAAACATGCAGCCTGAAATAGTACCCCTCAACGTATGTTTTCAGCTTAAAGGCATAGAACTCGCCCTCGCCACGTCCTGCCGTGAAAGCGAACAATTCATCCCACATATAGGCATTCTCTGGTTGCTCATATTGCAAGCTGAAGCTATGCCCATTGTCAGTGCTACGGTAAATCCTGTATTTTGGGCCAAGCCACCAGTTGATAAAGTAAAGTTCACCATTACTCGTACCCCTCGAAAATTTAGGTCCAACAGCCGTTGAACTACCTGAATACTCACGTGCAATAGGATATTTATCGAATTCAGCACCATCGTTAATACTGTGCTTTAATGTAATATCATAATACCAAACTGTATCATATTCTGGGCGTGCTTTATATGCATAAAGTTCACCTACTTGATTTCCAACCTCAATATCTCCTGCAATTGTTTCGGTTTGCATTTGAATCCATGATTCACCATTGTTTACACTTTTATATATAATTGATTGAGTTTTTTTAAATAATTCATTGATAACATTACCTGTTGTATATCCAGCAGGGTTTATCTGAGGGTCAATGAACTCCCATGTTTTCCCATTGTCAAATGAGCGGTGTAAACCTTCGGAATCACGGTTGTATAAAACATTGGGTGTAGCATCGGCATAAATTGTACCCACCTGCATCTCGCCTGAGTTCTCCACAGAGGTATATAGTGCTTGAAAATTTCGCCCATTGTTGTTGGTATAGGCAAGCATGGCATGGTGCAACTCGGTATTGATATCCCAATACCATGGCAGCGATATGTAGAACTCACCGGAGGTAGGGCCACGGCTTTGAGCAGTAGCCTGCTTCCATGCCAAGGTGCATAGGAGAAGGAATAGTAATAGAAATGTTTTAAGTTTCATAAGTTGTTTTTTTAAATGATTAATGGGTAATGGTTAATGGTTGTGAAACCGCTTTTAAATGTAAAACGATAAACGCTAAATGTAAAATATAAAAGTATAAAGAGAAATGGATTTTACCAGAAATCAGAAATATAACCGTAACATCACTTTTACCCTTCGACTCCGCTCAGGGCAAAGCATTGGGAGTTTTACATTTTACATTTCTTTAACGGGTTTTGCCCGTTCTTACTCAGGCCATGAGCAGCCATGCTGCTGTCCTCGCCTAGTCAAACCCTGACGGGCGGGCGGGTTGGGTGTTTTATGTTTCATAAGCATTTTTTAAATGATTAATGATTAATGGTTAATGGTTAATGTGTGTGAAACCGCGTTTGAATGTAAAATGTAAAACTCTAAATTTAAAATGTAAATTTAGAAAGAAAAGGATAATCCGATACCATTTCGTATAAGGCAAAGACCATTGCCCAGCGTACTTCTACATTTAGAGTTGGAAATTTTACATTTTACATTTTCTTTTAGTCAGTGCTTGAACCGCCCTACTGCTGCCCTCGCCTAGTCAAACCCTGACGGGCGGGGCGGCTGCTGGTTTTAGGTCATGGTGTACCTCTTTTCGGGTTAGGTTAAATTCTTTTTAG
>CAZDXY010000102.1:0-12782 GCA_964509385.1 uncultured Rikenellaceae bacterium | reverse complement strand
TTGGCGGTATGGTTAGTTGCCGATTTCGAAGCACTTTCCTATCAAGTTACAACTATTTTTGATACGGGCTGAAACGCTCGAATACACACTACACCGGCAATTAACTATACCGCGTGTTGGCTGCTGGTGTTCTTTGTATATCATTGTCAGCCATTTATTTAGCTCTCTTTTTATTCGCTATCTGTCTGCGCTAACCTATCCACGAAGCACAAATTTATTTTGTTTTTTTGAGCGTGGGCAATCCTAAAACCGCCCTCAAAGGCGGTTACTCGGGTTGGAGAGGCGGAAGCTCTTTTGCAAGCCTTTGGTTTGAGTGTGGGCTCGTGTGGGCTTGCAAATGTGCTTGCGACTGTGTATGGGCTAAAATGTGATTCAACATTAAAAACTATATTTTAATTTAAACATAAACATATTAAAGTCTTTCAGATTGGAAAACAAATTATCTCCTTTGCCATCAAAAATGGTGGTTGAAACAGTGATTTCTGAATTAATAGTGGCTTGGTACGTAATCTCAGGCATATACACAAGGGCATAATTATCTTTTATATTATTCCAGTCGGTAACTATGAAACCACCACCTATAGGAGCTACTTTTAACTTTTCATTGAAAAATTTCTTTTCGTACCGCAAAAAGAAATAGTCATTCAGGTTTTCGGCTCCTCGCTCGTGAATAAATCCGTGCATATACTGAAAATTAAGATACGAGCCATCTGAAAAATTGTAATCGCTACCAACAACAAATTTAATGTAAGGCTTTGTTTTGTCTAAGATTAATGAATCCTGGGTAACGGGAACGGGTGACATAGGATAAAAAGCAGACAAATCATTGGTCATGATTATGTTTTCATCGGGGATAAATGCTGCAGCTTCGCCCCAAAAACCTGCACCAGCAATGCTTGTCGAAAAATCAGCACCAATAATATGGGTTCTTGCAAACGAAAGTTGAGAATTGATATTAATTCCGCCAAACGCATCAACAGGAATAAAAGTATTTCTTGTAGCAAAAGGCAAGCCATCGTATCCCCAAACATAGCTTAGCGAAAAGTCAACGCCTTTAGCAAAACCTTTAAATTTTACTCCGGCAGAAGAACTTTCGCCCAAATTATATTTAGGCATCATTAAAGTATCAGAGAAACCTTTTAAAACCATTCCCTGCGGTAATTCCATAGTTGGACTTAACGCATTTGCAAAAATACCAATCGGCATATTAGCTGGTTGGAAAAAAGGAATAAAAATCCCTTGAAGCGAGAAGTCGTTGTTTAAATAGTAATTCATATTGACGGCATCGGAACCTCTGCGACGACCAAAATCCAGAATATCCTCTAAATCTAAAGGGTTGAGGTTGTCAGTAGGGTTTAGCTTGTCGGCAGTACCCCAAACAATACGCTGTCGGCCAATGGTTACATCTAAACTCTTGGTAAGAAACCCGTAAAGTTGAACGTATGCTTCTCTAATTTCAAGGTTATAAGGGTCAACAATACCCTTATTGTACAAATCGCTCGATGAGATTAACGTGGGCAAACCTATATTCCGAAGCCATACATCGCCATAGAATTTAGAGTTGTCTGTAATTTTTTTTTCAAGGTTTAAAGTCAAACGATTTTCGTTCCAAGCCCAATTATTGGGTGATTCAAGTAAAAATCGTTGGTCGGTTAAAAGCTCACCTGACAGTTTAAGGCTGTTTTCTTCTTGTGCTTTAGTTACGCTTGAAACGGTAACAAGTAGCAGGATTAAAAAAATATTCTTTGTTTTCATAGTTTAAAATTTATTGATTTGATTTATTGCGATTTTTGTTAATTAAAGCTGTTACACAATACTAAAGCAATTCGATGTCATTCCAACAAATTTTTTTATTGCTCGTGATTTACTTTTGCCTTTATCAAATTTGGGTGGATGTTTTAGTCCTTCGAGCATCACATATTGAATCCGTTTTTCCTGTGTCTGATGGTGTAAATTGATTAAAGTTTCCACACCAAATTTTGAAGTTCGCATTTCCTCCAAAATTGTAAAAACATCTTGCTTTAACAGCGCTCTTTGGCCTGTAAACGATTTGAACGGGTTGAATTTATAGTTTATCAGGGTCTCTGTTGCCTGCCCTAAAACCATATCGGCCTCATTACTGAAAACAGGAGTGAATAGTTGTTCAAAATGCTCCTCTTTTAAGTTAGACAAATCGGCATCAATGAAAGCAATAATTTCTCCTGTTGAATTTTCTATCCCGGTTGCCATTGCATACCCTTTACCTTTATTCTCGGGAGGTGCAATATACTTAAGTGATGGCAAAAACTGAAGTTCACCTAAAATTTTGGCCGTACCATCTGTTGAACCATCGCTTACAACAATTACCTCGTCAAAAAAGTATTTACACAAGGTTGTTACTACTTCCTTGATTGTTTTCTCCTCGTTGTACGCACAAATTATGGCCGAAATTTCACTCATTGTTATATCTTTTTAAAATAACATCTTGCTCTTTTGTGGTTTCGCATTTCGAATTTAGTCCAAAGGTTTTGAGTGGATAAATTGTGTTCCAGCTCACGTGTGGTTTCTATATATTTTATCCCTCCTGAAACAATCGAATTTCCTACATCGTTAAATATCATTGAGTTAACCCCTTTTTTTCGATAGTCGCTATGAATTGCAATAAGTAAGGAGTCGATTGTTTCATTTACACGTAGAGCCTTTTGAATATGTAAAAAACCAAAAGGAAATAAATTTCCTTTAGCCTGCTGCAAGGCTCTTGAAAGAGAAGGCAGGCATATGCCAAAACCAACAACTTTGTTTTCAGCATTAACTACTACTGAAACAAATTTTAATCTCAGCAACGGGATAAATTGTTTTTTCAGAGCATCTATTTGGTTGGGAGTAAGCTCAGAAAAGCCATGTATACTTTCATATTCTTTATTTAGAAGTTGGAAGATTCCGTCTGCATATTTTAGGATCTCTTTCTTTGATTTTAATTTTACACTTTGCAATTTATACTTCTCGGCAATCGACCCTGTTATCTGGCTATATCTTACCGGAATTTCGTCAGGGACAGTTACCCTAAATTCAACCCAATCAACTTCCTTCTCAAAACCCAATTGTTCAATCATCTGAGAATAATAAGGATAGTTATATTTGCCGTAGGCTGTCGGGATTTCGTCAAAACCTTCGATAAGAATACCTGAAGCATCAAAATCGGAAAACCCGAGAGGGCCATGAATGCCAACGGCTCCTTTTTCGTTGGCAAACTTTACAACTGCCTGAATCAGGGCTTTTAAAACATCAATATCCTCAATAAAATCAAGCCAACCAAAGCGAACCAGTTGCTTGCCAACCTTTTTGTTGTACTTATGGTTTATGATTCCTGCTATTCGCCCAACTATTGTATTGTCCTCATTGTAGGCCAACCAGTATTTTGCTTCACAAAAGTCAAAAGCAGGGTTTTTATCTTTTGATAAGGTTTCCAGCTCCGCCGAGATTAGGGGAGGCACATAAAATTTATTATCCTCATACAGTTTGTTGGGGAATTTGATAAACTTTTTCAAGTCGTTTTTGCTTGTAATCTCTTTGATTGTAATTTTCATATAATGTCTTTTACACTAATATCTAACACCTTAATTTTAAAGGTAGTATTTACTAATTATCCGATAAAACAGTTTTTCAGGTAGTATTCTTTTCAGGAACACTGAAAATTTTTGCAGAGGTGAGGCTATGACAAGCCTTACAGGTGCATTCTTCTTACGAATAAGTCTTTCAATTCTTTTGGCTAATTCATCCGGGTGTAAACCGTTCTTTTCATCTTGTTCTATTTGAGATAGCGTTTTGCCAAAATTTGGATAAACAGCTATCGAATCGTCCTTTTCAGCACATAACCTGTTTGCTGTAAATTGCGTAGCAAAATCACCAGGGTTAATTATTAGAACTTTAATATTGAATTGTTTGACCTCGTGATATAAAGCCTGGCAAAAGCCTTCGAGGGCGAACTTGCCGGCTGAATAAATTCCCTGATAGGGTAAGCCTATCAAACCGCCTATGGAGCTGATAGATATAATTAGACCGCCTGACTGCTTGCGCATAATTGGCAATACCGCTTGGGTAACTCTCACGGCTCCAAGAAAATTAACATCCATCAGGTGTTGAATATCAGTAATTTTGGTAAATTCAAGAGGAGCAGCAATCCCTACACCGGCATTATTTATCAGCACATCAATGCGTCCTTCCTTCTGATGCACCTCTTCGATTGCCTGTTTAACGGATTCATCTGAAACCACATCCATGAAAAGGTAGTTGACATTAGGTATTAAGTCAATTTTCTTACGCACAGTCCCATAAACCCTGTAATTGCCTTTTGCAAGCAGTTGAGCAATGGTAAAACCAAAACCGGATGAAATACCCGTTATTAAAACTACTTTCATGATTGTAGTATTGTTAGCATTATTATTATTCTATGCTTTGAAAACAGGGTGCTACATTGAGCTCTTTAAAAGCCCTGTTTATTTTTTCTATAGCTTCATCAAGTTGTTCGTAAGAGTGTGTAGCCATAAGGGAGAAACGTATCAGTGCATCCTCCTTCGAAACCGCAGGAGAAACAACAGGATTTACGAAAATACCCTCATCAAGTAGTATGCGTGCCAACTTCAAAACTTTCATATCATCCCTGACATATAACGGGATAATCGGAGTTTTGCTTTTACCTGTATCAATATTGGCACTAATGAAAGCCTGCTGTGCGTATTTGGTTAAATTCCAAAGATGTTTCATTCGTTCAGGTTCATTAAGCATAATATCAATGGCAGCACTAACGCTTGCAACGGAAGCTGGGGGCATGCTTGCGCTAAAAATTAATGCACGTGCATTATGCTTTAAAAAGTTAATTACCTCCTTGTCGCCGGCAATAAACCCGCCTACTGAGGCTAACGATTTTGAAAAAGTACCCATGATTAAATCTACATCCTGGGTCAGATTAAAATGGGAGGATGTACCTCTGCCATTTTGGCCAATTACCCCAATTGCATGTGCATCATCAACCATTAAGCTCGCATTATATTTTTCTTTCAATCGCACAATTTCCGGTAAATTAACAATATCCCCTTCCATAGAAAATATGCCATCAACAACAATCAGTTTATTTTTGTCTGGTTCACAAAGCATCAGTTTCGATTCGAGCGAGGACATATCGTTGTGGGCAAACTTAAGTATTCTGGCAAAAGACAACCTACTTCCCTCGATGATGGAAGCATGATCCTGAGAATCGAGTAAAAGGTATTCGTTGCGGCCACAGAGAGCTGAAATTGTTCCAAGATTAGCTTGAAAACCTGTGCTAAAGCAAACAGCTTCGTCCTTGCCAACCAGTTTGGCCAGCTTCTCTTCCAACTCTAGGTGAATATCGAGTGTCCCGTTAAGGAAGCGGGAACCCGAGCAGCTGGTACCATATTTTTCGATAGCTTTTATTGCGGCCTCTTTAATCTTAGGATGATTTGACAGGCCCAGATAGCTGTTAGAACCAAACATCAAAACCTTCTTCCCGTTAATGGTTACTTCAGTATCCTGCCCGGATTCGATTGCCCTAAAGTAGGGATAAATACCAGCAGCCATAGCCTGCTGAGGGATATCATACTGTTTGCATTTTTCAGAAAGTATTTTCATCGGATTAATATTATTAGTTTATGTTTTTCAATGATTCCATTTCGTTTACAGGTTCAATTATAGATGGGCGTTTTTTGAACACTACAAACTCGGCAAGCACAAAATTCACAATGCCGGATATTACCAATGCCGCAAGATTGCAGAATACTACATGCCAACCAAATAGTTTCTCGAATAGCAGCAGAAATGTCATTTTAACAATAAATCCCAAAACACAGGAAATGTTGAAAATGGCAAAGCGGGTTATAAAAGTCTTTTTGTTTTTTGTTGATATTCGTTTGTGCCATATCCAGTAGTAGGACAATAAAAAATTTGAAAATACCGCGATCTCAAACGAAATAGATGGTGCCACCAGGTAATGTCCAAAATATGTAGAAAAAATGAAAGATGAGAGACACCATAGAACCGTGGTATCGACCAATGTGCCAATAAGACGGCTTGCAACGAATTTTATATATATTTTTGCCATAAATTATGCTTTAGTATTTGGGAGGGTCGATATTCGCATATTTATTCTTATCAATAAAAAAGTTAACCAGGTAAATAAAGAAAAGAATAAAAGCAATAACAATGCCGATCACATCAAACAGGCTTAAAGCAACGCCATCAATTACAAAGTTCTGGGTTCCTGTTGGATAATATATAAAGAGTGTGTTTATAAGGATAACAATTAAACGAAATTCGGTGGGGCCTAGTTTATTGTAAGTGATCTTGAATTCCCCCTTAAGGTAGGTATTGATGTATGTTAAAACTGATAAGAGCAAATACCCTGCAAGAATAAGCATGGCTACTGCAAAGCTTATGTATGGAGAAAGCCCTGCACCCACACAAATGGCAAAAACCGTTAAACCATCAATACTGTGGTCGATGAAAAATCCGTATATCGGACGTTGAGCATTCCTTACACGGGCCAGTGTTCCATCAAGGCTGTCGCCAAACCAGTTCACTAACAAACCAAAAGAGGCTAACCAAAGAAAATAGCTTTCCAGGTTGGAAAGTATATAGCCCGCACTTGATATTAAGGCACCAATAAATCCTAAAACTGTTAAATGGTCAGAATTAATTTTTCGAGGTATTCTTAGTGCCATCCAAACTAACGCTTTCTTCTCCTTGCTGTTTAAAATGGATGTTTGTATTCTTACTTCGGGTTTTTTACTGCTCGTCATATTAGTTATTGATTATAAGATTGTTATAATTGAAATACGAAACTCTTGACTGTTCAAGATTCGATACACACGTTATTCTTTTCCATAGGATAAGCAACATAATTTATTGCTGAAATTTTTCTCATAATTTAAGCCCTTTCTTTACCTGTCTTTTAAAGGTTTTAAGCATTAAATCATAATATGATTATCCGTAATTGTACCTAAGTTTTCCATACCAAGTATCTTCGACAGCTGCAAATAGTAGTCTATCAAATAGATTCACTCCAAAATATCGTCTATTTGTTTTGTAACAAAATTCATTCAAGTAATTTTGTAAATATTCGTCTTTTGTATGGTGGTTTATTCCAAGAAGGTTTCGCTTAGCGTTACTTATCATGGTATGAACCCACGGTAGGGCCTTGGAGGCCTCTTTCGGTGGGACTATCTTTTTTATGTGCTTTGCGCTTACCTTCTTAATCTTATTGAAACCTCGCCATCCATCGCTTTTGATTACAACCTCTGGCTTTGCATATGTTGACAAGGTATCATTCATGGTGCTGGACGATGAGTTGGGAATAACAATCATCTTAACGTACCGAAAGGCGGATGGCTTCTTGTGTTTTCTCGGTCGCCCTCGCTTCGGGTCAACCTTAGCCATAACCAGCACTGTACTTTGCTCTTGGCTACCACGACCACGCTTTGTGGGTTCATCGGAAGATTCATCGTTGTGCGTTTTGAAGAAAGCGTCGTCCAATTCCACTACGCCGTCCATTTCGTACTTGTCATCCCTTAGTCCCATGATGGCCCTAATCTTATGCATCATCGTCCAAATCGGCTCATAGCGTTTATGACCCAACTGGCGCTGCACCTCAGCGGCAGATATGCCTTTCTTGGTCATAGACATGAGGTAAATCGTGTAGAGCCAGTACTGGTAAGGCAACTTGGAGGGCTCCATTACCGTTCCGCTTCGCAACGTGGTTCTGTAGCCACACTTCTTGCAATCGTGAGACTTATGAGCCTTGTTCCAATAGTGAGAAGTATGTCCGCATCGTGCACAAACAATGCCTTTCTCCTCCTTAATTCTCCTGAAATGTTGAATGCAACTTTTCTCATCAGGATGCTGCTTTACAAAATCTATACAATTCATTTTCAATAAATTTTGTACAAATATAGTACTTTAGGAACATTAGCGGATAATCAAATTATATTAATTCAAAATGCTTTAGTTTTTTGTAGTGCTTTTTTTGTTGCATTTTCTCCTAACTCAATGAGTTCCTTTGCTCTGTAAAAATCAAAAGTGTTGGCAGAATCGTGCGGGATGTTAATTACCAAATCAGGTTTGTGTTTTTCAATACTCATTTTTGCAATTCTATGTATCATTGCCGATGTAGTACCGCTTAAAAGTGAGTAATACCCTGCACTGTGCTTGTCACCAGTTAAAATTAAGGTCGATATGGTGTTCATCAACCTGTTTAAGTATCCATTGTTATTATTTGTTTCTTTTGAAATATCAGTTTTTTTGTCACCGTACAAGTTCACTACTATCAGCAAATCACCATTCTTACGGGAAACGTATTCAATAGGAATTGGATTCAGAATACCGCCGTCAACAAGAATGGTATCAGTGTATTTTACCGGCGTAAAAACTGCCGGGATTGCAACGGATGCCCGGATAGCTTCATAAAAACTTCCTTTTGTAAAAACCACTTCTTTTTCATGGAGTATATCAGTAGCAACGGCAGCAAAGGGGATGGGCATATCTTCAATGTTCATATCGGGGATAAAAGTCTTCATTTTATCAAAAACCCGCTCGCCCTTTAATAAGCCATTAGATGCAAGGGTAAAATCCATAAAGCCCCAGACATCCTTTTTGTTAAAGGAGCTTACCCACTCGGTATATTCCTCTATTTTTCCCATGGCGTAAAGCCCTCCCGTAACCGCACCTATGGAAGAGCCTGAAACTGAAGATATTTGAAAACCTTGTTTTTCTAATTCGTTTATAACGCCGATATGGGCAAGCCCTCTTGAGCCTCCGCTCGATAGTACTAGTGCTACATTCTGTTTCATGGTCTATATTTTTATTTCAAGCGAAAAATTTTCGGGATATTTTGGTGAAACATCAGAATATAGTTCAGCAACTTCCCGCCTAACCGCTTCAATGCTATTTAAGTTATCGATTACTCACTTAACCCCGATTTCCTTTCTCTTGTAATCAATAAAGCCAACTACAATGGGAACATTTGCTCGTACAGCCATATAGTAATACCCTTTTTTCCAGCGTGTTGTTTTTGCCAATTGCCCTTCCGGGGACAATACGATATGAAGTTCGCTGCTATTGTTAATCAGTTCAGCAACATAATCAATGTACTCCTTGGTTTTACTCACGGGTATTGAACCATAAATCTTAAAGAAATAGTTTAATGGAAATTTGAAAAATTCTTTTTTTGATAAAAATTTGTAATTTATACCTAACTGCATCAAGTGAAGTTTCCCATACAATCCATCCCAGTAGCTAGTGTGTGGGGCAAATATTATTATAGATTTCTTTATGTTTGGAAACTCACCTTTTATTTTCCATCCCAACAGGTTAACTAAAATATATCTGTAAGTTTTTTTCATACAAGAGTGCTTATTCATTTAAAAATTTCAAAAGGGAGAATTGGGCTCTTTCGCCATTTCGTATAAAATTATTCTATCAGTAATGCCTGGGAAATTTTTATATAACCAAACGGCTAGTTTTCCCTGTAGAGTTAATGTCAAATCTCTCTTTCGGTTTAAAGTTGCTTTCACGATAATTTCTGCGACTTCTTTGGAAGACATCATTTTACTTTCATCTCTTGGCGTTTCATTTTGCGGTACCCCGAGTTTGTTAAAAGCGGCTTTCCTTATGTTTGACGATGTAAAGCCAGGACGAACAACCAAAACATTTAACCCTTTCTTAATGTTTTCAAGACGTAGCGATGAAAAAAAACCTTCCAATGCATATTTTGATGCGCAGTAGCCAGTTCTCCCGGGTAAGGGAGTTAGTCCCGAAATGGATGAAATAGCGATTATGGTTCCTTTTTGTTTTAGCAAATAGGGTAAAGCATACTTTGTGCAGTAAACAGCTCCGTAAAAATTGGTGTCCATTAATTCTTTAATAACACTCAAGTCCAAATCTTCGAAATTTGCTCTCATCGAAATACCCGCATTGTTGATAAGTACATCAATTTTCCCATATTTTTCAATGGTCTTATCAACTAAATTTTTACAGTCTTCAATATTCTTAACATCTGTTCTTACAGCGTAAGCTTCTCCTCCACGTTTCTTGATTTCTGCTTCAACTTTTTCTAATTCATTTTCTTTTCGGGCACCAAGAACAACTACTGCTCCGTTATCAGCAAATTCAAAAGCGCATGCTTTTCCAATACCCGATGATGCGCCGGTTATTACTACAACCTTACCGTCGAATTTTCTCATTTTTTTGTTCATTGCTACAATTGTTTTATGTAACATCGGCTTCTTTTGTGCTGCCTATATTCAAATTTATGCCACAAATTTTTAATATTCAGGTTATTCTCAAGGTTTCGGGTGGTTTCAATATTTGTAATTCCATTTTTAATGAACGCTGAAATGATCTCGCTAAAAATAATTCCATTAACACCTTTATGCTGAAAGTCCTTTCTTACAGCAATGAGTAGCAGATCAGCGGTGTCATTTGTTTGTAATGCCCGCTTTATTTGCAGAAACCCAAATGGGAATAACCTTCCCTTTGCCTTTTGCTGCGCTTTTGAAAGGGATGGTATGGTAATCCCGAATGCAACCACTTCATTTGTAGTATTCAAAATAATTGATACATACTCGGGCATGAGAATTGAGGCAAATTGCTTTTTAAGTGCTTCTATTTGCTTTGTTGATAACTCCGTGAATGAATAAAGGTTTTTATATTCAGCATTTAGAAGTCTGAATATGTCATCGGTATATTTCAATATGTCTTTCTTCTTTTTGAGTACAGCGCTATGTAAATTGTATCTCTGTTTTACCAATTCAGCACCTGTCAAAAATTTTTCAGGCAACGATGTGGGCACCTTAACGTTATACTCAACCCAATCTACGTCCTTTTGAAATCCCAATTCTTCAATTAATTTGGGGTAATACGGAAAATTGTAGTGAGCAAATGAAGTAGGCATTTCATCAAAACCTTCAATAAGAGTACCCGAAGAATTAAATGAGGTAAATCCAAGCGGTCCGTGTATGTATTCCATCTTTTGGCTTAACGCCCACTTTTCAACTGCTTGAAACAGTAATATTAATACCCTTTTATCATCTACAAAGTCCAGCCATCCAAACCTTGCATATTTACCGTTGTGCTTTTCATTGTACCTGTCGTTAATAATTCCGGCAATTCTTCCAACAACTACTCCATCTTCATATGCAATCCAATATTTTGCTCTGCAAAATTCAAACGCGGGATTCTTGTCGAAGGATAGCGTTTGCAGCTCATTTTCATGAATAGCAGGAACATAAAATTGATTGCCAGAATAAAGCCTATCAGGAAATTGGATAAACTCCTTCAACTCTTGTTTTGTTGATATTTCTTTGATGATCAAGCCCATTTTATTTCATGAATTAGATTAAATGATTGTCCGTGATGATACCTAAAGCCTTTGCGCCATTGTAATCAACTCATTTGTCATAGGCATTATAGCGGATAATCATATTAGTTTAATATCGTTTTTGAGTCAGGTTGATGAACAAAAATTAATTTGACCGGACATAAAACACATATTCAAATGTCAAAAATTTATTGAATGTTGTTGTTCCTACTATAGCAGCAAAATTACTACCTAAATTCTGAAAAAAATTTGGCAGCAGTGTTCTCACTTGCTCTGCCCAGTTTAGTGTTGATAAATTTAACGATTCTACAACATTTCCCGTAGTTATTCCATTTTTAAAGGGTTTAAAATTTATACTTCTCAAATGCGCGCATAGTTTTTAAGGTAATCTTGATTCCCAAAATCTGCAAAAAGTAAAACACCCCTAGGTTTTTAAATGCGATATGCTTCACCCCAAAATAGGTCTACCCTTGAGTAACGGTGCGACGATTCTATGTTAACTACCCCATCAAATGCATTGTCTGCAAGGTCTAACTTTTGTTGATCTGCTTGTAAGCACTTTATTTTTTCAGAGTTTATTTTTTGTAACAAAACTTAACGGCTTTATTAGTCAAATCAACACCAATTGCTATATTTGGTTCGAATGTTCTGTTCATGTTAGATAAGCCTCCACCACGGATACAGCCAACTTCCAAAATATCTTTCCCTTTAATTTCGGCCCCTGTTGCAAGTAATTGGTAAGGCTGTATTGAATATCTATCCTTTTCATCATTTTCGTTAAGTTCGATCTTCTGGTTATCTTTCGAGTAACCATAATTGATAACAATAACCCCAGCGTTTTTATCAACGATACTTACATGCCAGTACAAAAATTTAAAAAAGACATTTTTCAGTACTATCATGGTAACGCTGTTTTAAATATGTTCTTTGCAATATATTCACAAAAAATTATGACCTTTTGGTTTAATATCATCAGCTATAGCAAAACCAATTTCGTTTTCAAGGTCAAGGCCTATTTCAGCTTCGTCAAGACTGTCAGCACCTGTAGCTTTAAAAGTAAAATTGGGATCTACTTCAGCTTTGGAAACACCTAATTTGCTTACTACTATTTCAGCTACAATTTTTTCGAATATGATGCAATGCTAATTTTATGATATGATTATCCGTTTAAATACCAAAGCACCCAACCGTCATTAAGGGTTGAAGCAGCTTAGCGATGCGAAATCACCCCTGCCTGCGGGTTAACACTGTGGCAGGCAGGGAAGGTAATCCTTATTCTACTGAATAATAGATTGACTGCGTTGAACTCCGCTGCGCTTCGGTTGCTTCAACGTAAAAAACACTCCCAGCCTACCGGCCGCCTGCCGCCTGCCTGCCGGCAAAGGCAGGGCAAAGGCAGGGCAAAGGCAGGGCA
>CAZDXY010000101.1:0-12998 GCA_964509385.1 uncultured Rikenellaceae bacterium | reverse complement strand
CATTTGGTTAAACTCGTACCAGTAGGCCCTAGCAAGGGCAACATCCTGAATGATGACCAAATTTTGATACTGGTCGTAGGTACCCTCATCGGTAGCATTCCACGATCCTGTAATTAACCAAGTTTTCGAAGGGTCGCTGTGGTGAGCATTTATCACAGCAAATTTGTTGTGCATCTGCTCGGTACCCAAGCTTTGCACTGCCTTTACTCCTGCAGCAGTGAGGTAGTCAATAACCTGATTGGGAGAGCCGGTATGCCCTGAGGCAATCACCCTTACATCTACTCCGCGATTATGGGCACTAATAATCTCATCGGCAATATCTCCTCCAACACAACCGCTAATGCTATAAATGGCAATTTCAAGGGTTTCTTCGGCTATTTGTATGAATTCCATTAGCTTAATTGAGAAATCAACGTTTTGATCCGCTTCGCGGTAGGTTGCCAATTCGTGAGAAACATCTTTGTTGAAGAAGGCTTCTATTGTTCCCGTTGATCCAGTAGGGGAACCAGTGGATGAAATGTATATCTCAGTGGCACTCGTATCGGCATCAATTGCCGATCGAAGCTGAACACGATATGCTGTAGCTGGCGAAAGTCCTGTTAGTGTCAAACTATGCTGGGTTTTCAACTGCTCGTCAATTACAATTCCAATTTCCAGCGACGATGTTGTACCATATCGAATCTCGGAGTGACCAGCCAACTCGGTTTCCCACTCAAATGTAATTGAATTGCTTGTAGATGAAGCTTCGTAGGGTGGAACGGATATAATAACAGGACCTGTTAAGTCCTTAATATCCTGAGTGAATCGAGGTAAAAGTTGATGTGTGCTCTGAAAACGACCGGCAATACCTGTTATCTGGCATACGCCATTGGGTATATTTGTCCCGGGGATATTGGTATAGCCATCAATCCTTATTTGACCTTCACCTGTAGGATCGGTAACCGTGTAATTTGTTGCTCCGGAAAATAGCCCTGTGTTTGAGAATTCAATACCATCGATTTGAATTAGCAAAGCCTCGTAACTTCCAGTATTGAACTGTTCAAACGATATCTCAATTGGTTCAACCTCAGCATTCGACTCGGGAAAGACCTCATAGTAGGTTTCGTTAACTAATTGGAGAAGGCTATAGAAACTACCTATCTCACCTGTAACAACTATAGAGTCGCCAATAACAGCACCAACAAGCCAATCATCGCGCATAATTGCTCCATTATACCAGGCTATGCCACCTGTGGCATCCTGAAAGTAAACAGGACCCGCAAACTGGTTGGCAACGGTAACCCTCCCTGCAACGGTAACTATAGTGCCTTCGGGTAGCTGCCTTGCGATGCCAATGGGCAAAGGTAGGCTGGTATCCAGCGTTTCGGCTGTAAGATCAATGGTGAATTGGCCATTCTCAGGATCGTTAGAATTGAGGGTAATGGTACCCGTTTTGATACCTGGTATATCCGATTCGTAGAAAAGGGTAAAAGTATATGTTTCAAGTGTCGAGAGGGTTACGTTTACATCTCCTTGAACCGAAAAATTATCACCCACAATTTCACACGACGAGATGATCAGATCCTGAATCCCTGCATTACGAAGTTTGACTGCTGCAGTTGCTTGGCCGGTATTAATGCCAAAGTTAAAAGTACTTCCATTCTCGTATGGGTTGCCATTTATGCTCACAGTAAGGGTTGGTTCCTCTACCGTCTGGATATAATCGGAAATTAAAACATCATCAATATTGATCCTGTTTCCGGCGGTTTTCGCAAACCTCAAGCGAATATCACCCTCAATATTTGCCGAAACCGTGTACTGAGTCAGGTTAGAGGTAAGTACAATAGGATTTCCCAGCGATGTCCATGAACCTCCGCCATCGGTTGAGTAACTAAGCTGCACTGCGCCGGAAGCATCAGTGCCATAGTTAGCTGCATAAAAAGAAACCTCAAGCATTCCATTTGGATTGTCAAAATTCATGCTGATATATCCATCACGAATACGTGCTGATTTTGCCCCGTTCTTCTTATCACCCGAAGTAGTTCCAATAAGAGCATCGTCAAAAGTCCATTCGCCCGATTCAAGAGTTACCTGACCCAAAGCATAGTAATTCTTGACACCCTGCTCAAAATTTTCAAAAATTTGCGCATAAAGGCTAAATGAACAGATGCTGAGTAAGACAAGTACTAACAGTTTAAGCAAAGCCTTCATTCTTGTCAAAAAGATTAGATTAAAAAATACCACTGAACCTGTGTAAAAATAGACAAAAAAAAATAATAAGACATAATTTAATGCCTTATATAGAAAACAATCGAAGCTTGAAATAACTTAAAAATACTTAGGGATATAAAAGCAAAAAAAGCAGCTTACCAAATGGTAAACTGCTTCAACCTTTCGCTATTTAACCCTATTACAAACCTATTGTCCATCCTTGAGCCCAGGTAGGTACATCAAGCCCTGCACCAGCACCCAGCGCATTATTGTTAATTGTTACAAATCCTTCTGGAATCTCTACTGCATCACCGGCATCGTTGCGAGCGAAAATATCAATTTGGTTATCAATAAACTTAACGTTAGTGAGTTTGAGTTCATTACCCATCCAACCATTACTTACATCACCAGTCACCCTGATTCCATGCTTCCAGTTCGCAATCACCACATTATCAAAGATACCTTTAGTTCCAGCCCTTAGTTCCATTCCCTGTGGTTCGGACGCATCAAGAATTCCATTGCCGATTAAGGTTACGTTACTTATGGTTGGCTTTGCAAAAGGTGTTGCACTGTGGTTTGAACTCCAGTTGTCGCACTCAGCACCCCTGTTACCGTAGTTTGCATCAAGTTTTCCATACCAATATTGTCCACCACCGAACCATCCTTCGGTCCAATCAAACTGATCGTCCTCGTTATGAGTAGATATTATGTAGTTGGCATGTACAGTTCCTCCATAGAATTCAATACCATCGTCAGCATTCCTATAGATTTGAACATACTCGATTGTTGTTCCACTACCTACACCAAAAAGAGATAATCCATTATACTCCTTTTCACTATTGAATGCAGCGCCTGAATATTCAATTCTTAGATAACGAATAACGCCCGAGTTATCATTATCTATATTACCTCCGTAGGGCACATCACCCACTTCGGACATACCTCCACCAGAGTTGCAGGTAGCTCTTCCGCAGATTACCAAGCCTCCCCAGTCACCATTGTTCTTCTGTGCTAATCCCGAAGTCATTACAACGGGATTTGTACTGGTTCCATTAATAATAATTTTACCGCCTTGGTGAACTATAATTGCAGCGGATGTTCCACCAGTACCTTCAATTAAAGTACCTGCGGGTATTGTAAGCTCAGCTCCATCAAGCACATCAATTAAACCAGTTAATTTGTAGGTTTTAGATGCATTAAGTGTTACCTTTCCTGATATTTCTCCTTTCCAATCGTTGGGATCCATCTGATTGGGATCATCGATAGGGTCATCTTTACAACTTGTTGTTGCAATAACAAATAATACTAAAATTGCTGTTAATCCGAATAATGACTTTTTCATTGTTTGTTTGTTTTGAGTTAATAATTTAAATTCGACTCAAAAGTATTGGATGTTAATAACCTATCGGTTAAAGGTAGCTTATGTTATGGTTAAATAAAGATTAAGAAATACGGTGGAAAAGTTTAATATTAGTTAGCTTTGGTTTTTAAACCCCTTAGAAACTAAAGCTAAACTTAAGGCTAGAAACAACCCCTTTACGGTAGGACATCACGGTAACATCCTTATCCAAGTTTTCCTGCACCCTCTCAACCTTAGGATCAAGAATATTCTTAAAACTTGCTCCAATTGATATTCGATCGTTAATATCAGATTTAATAACCAGATCGAGTGTGTTTACTGCCTTGTTCACAATATTCCCGCCATCGTTGGTGCCAATGGCATAGATATTATCGGATGAGTAATTGTAGGCAAGGGTTGCCATTATGTTGCCTTTGTTGATAAAGTTTTGAAGAAAGGATATGTCAGCATTAACCAGCCAATCTGATGCTCCAGCAAAACTAGCACTTTCGTGAGTAAATCGTACACGATACTTTGTCTCTTCAGAAATTTTATCGGAATCAAGAATCTGGTCAGTATGAAGATACGATGCATTGAAGCCGGCAAACAGTTTTGTTCTATTGATGTTGAAAATTTCTTTTCTGATTTCAAACTCAACTCCAGCCACATAGCCCCAATCACCGGTATTCAGGAATGAAATATCGCTGGTAGCCGATGAAATGGTAACCTCATTGATTGGATTTAAAATATACTTTCCATATCCAGTAAGTGAAATAACTTCGCCATTATTAGGGAAAAGTTCCCACTTTAGGTCAACATTATAATTATCGGAAGGGTATAAATCGGGGTTACCAAGTTTGACCTGAGTTACATCTTCATAAATAAAAAGTGCGCGCTCCTTGAACTGCGGCAACGTATAAGTTTTGCTGGCAGCAAATCTTAGATTTTGCTTCTCGGTTAGCTCATACCTCAGGGTAAGGTTTGGAAGTATGCCCAGCTTTTCAATAGCATCGCTTCTATCTCTTGGATCAAGCTGGGTATTCCATCTAACCTCCTGATAAATAACCTCTACCCTCAATCCTACTAGAGTAGTTAACTTTGGAGTTAACTTATACTCAAAATTACTAAAAACACCCGGAATAAGTTGCATTCCACTGTACTCTTGTGGTTTAAGAACATTGGGTACGTACTGATTTCCTCTAAAGGTTTCGATGGTAAAGTAATCGTTATCGAGATTTGTTTGATTAAAGTAAGCATCAAGGTTTTCGGGATCAACCACCATATTCTGCTTGATACGGAAATTAAACTGGGTGGCATTAAAATCTCGATTTTTAAATCTTGTAAATCCGCCAAGAGTTACTTTACCCTTATACTTACCATCTGAAAGTCTTGAGAAAAGGTAATCTAAGGATGCATTGGCTGCGTACTCCTGTTCCGAAAGATAGTGAAAATACCTATGGTTATCAGTTATCTGATTCTGTCCGAATAGATACTCCCCATTAACCATCCTAAAAGTGTTCTGAATACGATCTGGCATATCGCTGGTAATGCTATTGTACGATACACCCCAGTTTAGGTTCAATTGGTTTCCCAAGGCGAACTCACCAAGCAGTTGATTGATTATGAGCGTATTCTTCTCGAATGTTTTGCGGTTTAAACGACCATTATCATAGTTGGCAATATCAAGAATAGTTCCCCGATAATCCTCGTGTAACTGATCGGAAGAATTGATAAATAATAGATTATAAAACAATTCACTTCTATCGTTAATCTTATACCCTACATTGATTAAACCAGTGGTATTGGTTGTATAATCGAAAGATTTTAGGCGCAAATCCTTACTGGCATAGCCAGTATTATTTACGCTGAGTGCTATACCTTCCTTGCTGGCAAAGCCATTGTTGAAGTTTATAGAAGTGAAAAGGTTAAGCTCCCTTTTAAAAAGATTAGTAACCTTACCGCCTGAAAAGGAAAAATCACTGGCAATAGGAATTTTTGATTTAGGAATCAAAGAGTTTTGAAAAGTATATTCTGATAAAGTAGTTGGGGGTGACTGCGTAAAGAACCCGAAATGATTTGGACCCTGCTGAAGAAGAAATGATGGTTCATCGATGGCATTAAAATTTGTTCCTGAACCTATTTCGATATTAAAGAAATCTTCGCCAGCATGTTTCTTGGAAACTATATTCACATTTCCTCCAGCAAAATCGCCATAAATAGCATTATTATAAACCTTATCAATGCTAATGAACTCAACAATATCAGTGGTAAATAGGCTAAGGGTAATATTCTTCTCCTCTGGATTATTTGATGGAATTGGAAGTCCATTCAGCGTGGTGGAGTTGTACCTATCGCCTAACCCCCTCACAAAGATATCGTTACTACCCTCCTGTTTCGATACGCCAGTTAATTTAGTTATTGCAGAAGCCACATCGCCAATTCCTTTTCGCGAAAGCTCCTGTGCGCCAATATGCTGACTGATGATAGTTGCCTTTCGTTGCTCCAGTAACAATATGCTTTCTCTATCTCTTCTGAGCTTTCCTTCAACTGTTACAGCCGATATGGTTAATGCGGCATCCTCAAGTTCTGCAGCTATAAAAGCTGTCTTTCCCTCCTCAACTTTCACACCTTTGACAAACAAGTCGCTAAATGATATGAAAGAGATTTTCAAATTGTATACTCCTGTTTTTAAGTTTTTCAATTCAAATTCTCCGTCAAAATCTGTTGATGCACCCAGTGCAGTACCCTCAATCATTACATTTGCACCTGGAAGAGTTTCGCCAGTACGTTTCTCCTTAACTACACCCTTAATTGCACCTGTTTGGGCAAATACATTCTGGAAAAGACTAACAGCGAGAAAGAATAGAATAAAGTTTTTGAACAATAGTTTCGACATCTATTTAGAATTTTAAAGACATCGCAAAATTACCCTTGATAAATCGCATAAATATTATTTAATGGTTAATGTTAGATTAATGAAAAGTTAACTCTTCTGATTTGTTAAACTTAGATTAACTCTCTTTCGATAATTAATATATAACTGTAATTTAGATATTTATGTACGAAGAACTTTTTTTTAATCCTTCCTAATGCGATAAACAATATTCGCTAATTATCTTGCAGTTGGATAGTGTTAATGGTTTCTTAATATGCTTGGATTATTGGATTATACCAACTTGTATTTGGTAAGAGTGACTAACCGTATCTTGTTTCTAAGATTGGAATAATTCATATATTTGTCGCACATTTCATTGAAAATGGCATCTTTATTGACCTAACTTCGTATGAAGAAGTAGAGAAAACAATTAGTAAAAAGTAAATACATGATAAAACAATGAGAGCAATATTCATTTCATTCGTTTTTTTATTCGTTGCAGCCACCGCTTTTTGCCAGGTAATCGAAAAGGATGGTACTTACCTTGCTTCGGATGGTTCCCTCTTTACTGGTATCCATAAAGAGTTCTTCGACAATGGCAGCGTTAAGGCCGAAATGAGCATAACCAATGGGCATCTCCACGGCATCACCCAACTTTACTTCCCCTCAGGTAATCTAAACGAGATACGTTCTTATACCAACGGGAAAACCGATGGAAAATGGGAAACCTACAACGATAAAGGCGTTAAAACCGCCGAAGCCAACTTTCAGATGGGCGAGAAGCATGGCAAATGGTTGGTTTGGGATGATAACGGAACGCTCCGCTACAATATGAACTATATTGAGGGGCAGAGAGCTGGGGTGTGGGTTATTTACACCGAGAATGGGGAGATTCAATCGGAGAAGGATTACAGCAATTAATAGTTGTACTTGGTAAAGGCTATTTTGTCCACATGATATTTGGTTATTGAGTTGTTTGGTTATTTGGTTATTTGGTCATTAGGTTACTTGTCTCGTAAAGCGAAGCTTGACGAGATGAGGTTATTAAGTTAATTGGTTAATTTACATATAATTCCTGCCTTTCGAATCATTGTTGCACATTTTGATGGACTTAACAATAAATTAACATTCAAATAACCCGACTTTAATAATGCCTTAATATCGCTGCATTACATTTGCCAATGATTAAAGTATGTAAAAAGTCAATACTTAAATAAACATAGGCAAAATGAAATCAAAACTTTTCTTCCTCGGGATTCTAATGGCAGGTTCAACATTAGTTGTTGCCATTGAAAAAAAATCCGATGAATCGGCAAATTCTTCATCCAAAGCAACAGCAATTACCTCCTCTTTGGTAGGAGTAGTGCTGGATAAAACAACGGGAGAACCCCTGACAGGTGCTGAAGTTGGCATTGACGGAACCAGTTTGAAGGCTTACACCGATTTTGATGGGAACTTTAAGTTTGAAAACATAACCCCAGGCGAGTATAGTATTTCTGCATCATTGATTTCCTACAAAAGTAATGGATCAAAATCCATAAATATTAATGGAAGTATGGTTCATCTTAATTTAGAGTTAGAGACAGTCGTTAAATAGTCTTTATACCACTATATTCCTCAGGCTGTCAAATAACTGGCAGCCTTTTTTCATTTATAAATCTTACCTTAATACCAAACAGTTGAACTCAATAAACTTAAACTTTGACATAGAGGAGAGCTTGCTTTACTCTGAATTTCTCCAAAAAGCAATTTACCCGAAGCAAAGACATTTCGATAGGGTTTTTAGAGATTCGTTCGTGCTTTTTAAGCCTTTGTATTTCGTTTCTGGCGATTTTTTCTGGCTAAGCGAAGTGAATGGTTTAACATATATCGTTGTGTGCGATTGTGCAGGGCATGGAGTTCCTGGAGCAATCCTATCCGTACTCATGTACAGCTTATTAGACTATGCTATTCTTAATAAAAAACTTAAGAAAACTCAGAAGATAGCTCGTGAAATAGATAAACGGTTTATCGAAAGCTTCTGTTCCGCTGAATCGCAGAAACCCTTTGATAACGATTGGGTTGATGTTTCAATCTGCTGCATTGAGAAAGAGATTAATACCATATATTTTACCGGCTGCAAAAGGGATCTGCTTCATATATCGGGAGGGAAAATGAACCTATATAAAGGCGATTCAAATCCAATTGGAGGATGGAAAATCGATGAAAATAGGTGTTTTAAATCGGTAGGAATTAAATACCAAGCTGGCGATTGCCTATACCTCGGTACAGATGGCTTTCAGGATCAGATTGGAGGGGAAGATTCTAAGAAGTTTAAGAAAAAGCAATTACATAATCTTCTCCTTCAAAACTCCAAATTACCCATGTCGCTCCAAAAAGAAAAACTAGAGGAAGAGCTTGATCAATGGATGAGAGGCAACGGACAAACCGATGATATCTGTGTTATCGGAATCAGATTGTAAACAATTAAAAGAAAATCTATGCCGATGATGATAACCTCAGCAACGAGGACTTGGGAATACTATCGATGCTTAACTTTTCTTTCAGTCCAATCTTAATGGTTTCGTATTTAATTGTTTCGGTATCTAACACAATAGCCTGAAAACGACCTAAAGAACAAGTTCCAGTATTTAGGTAAAGTTTCTTGTTATTCAAGTAGTAAGTTTTGTGTACCTCCAACTTGTGAGTATGCCCAAGTATCACCACATCATTTGTTCGAAGCAACTTTAGCGCATAGTTAAGGTACTTAAAGGTATTATACTTCTTAGGAATCCTATTGATCTGATCGTCCCACTCAACCGCGTTTAAGTAAAACTTTTCAACCAATGGGATTCTGATAAATTTCTTTAGAAGGTAGAAACCGAATTGTCCAATTGCACGCCCAATAGGTGTACCGTTTAAAAAATCGGCTTTATGTCCATGCTCAATGTGTATGCGCTGTCCCTTTGAGTTGACTATAGAATAGAAATCTTGAGCAAATGAATTGAAAAGATCATGGTTTCCCCTGATGTAGATATATTTCTTTCGGTTGAAGTAGCTTATCAACTCAAAATTATTACGGTAAACCTCCTTGAAACTGTACTTGTAAAGATCGAAAACATCGCCGTTTAGCACAACCCTATCGATTTGGTATGCTTCAACCAACTGTTCAAGGGTTTTGATAAACTTCCTGGGCTTCCACCCAAAAGTTCCAAAGTTATCGCCATTGTCAATATGGAGGTCTGATAGTATAAGTATGTTCATTCGGCTTTAATTAAATTGAAGTATGAAATCTGAAACCAAAGGGGTTCCATTGCTAAGCCCCATGCGTTGGATATTCTGTTTAAACCAGCCATTGTACTCATTGCTCCCTATGATCTCTCTTGCCAGATTGGCAATCCTTTTAGGGTTGGGTTCATAAACCCCCATTCCATTCTCCTTAATGAAATCCACATTGCCCCTCTCCTGCTCCCATATATAGCTGTTTACCAAGGGTATCTTACCGCAAAGCAGCACCTCCGAGAAGGTTGATGCGCCGCACTTGGTAATAACCACTTCGGAAATGCTTAGCAGTTCGTACACATAATCGATAAATCCTAGCACCTTTAATCGTTCAAAATTGTAGCGTACCTTTATTCTCAGGGCTTTCCGAAAGAGGGATGTATTCCTTCCGCAAACTATTACCACATCAGCCTCAAGGTTTGATTTTGCCAAGTTCTTCAACAACTTTTCGCCGTGTGGAATACCATCACCTCCACCCAGCAGTAGGATTATCTTTGAATTCTGTATTAAGCCTAACTTTTCCCTTAAAGAGTACTGATCATCTGGGTCAAGGGGTTTGCTAAACTTTGGATTTACAATAAAGGGGAATACCGAAATCTTTGAAGGTTCAACATTCTCAACCGTTTCAAGGTACTGCTTAAGCTGGCTGCTGAAAACAACAAAGTGCTGATTTCGTTCTAAGAACCATATTGGGTGTGCCGTAAACGGATCGGTTACAACAGTGAGAACTGGAATTTTCAACCCTTTTCTTTTAATTATCCTTTGAACAGGCTTAATCAGAAAGAAATGGAAAATAATAATTTTTGATGGGTTTGTGGTAAGAATCCTTCGTTCAAGTGTGGGGGTAACAAAGATACTAACCAACCAGCTGGTAAGATGGGCAAAAAACTTGATTTTATGAACTGCGTAAAGAAGTTCGAAAATCCACTTTCCCTTTGCCTGTGAGTGCTTGTAACCATCCTCAATAATCCATTTAACAAAGGGGAAAACTCCGTTAAAGCCATCGCAAAGATCAATCTCTGCTTTTCTATCTTTGTGTTGAGTGATCCAGTCGGTAAGGGCTTTGGCGGGAGCTAAATGACCACCACCTGTTTTGAGATAGAGGAAGAGTAGTTTGTTGCTTAGATGAATAGTTTTTTGCAAAGTTAGGGGCTACAAACGATTTGAAATTGAAATTAATATTAATTTGCTGAGATATTTGTGTTAACAATCCTCTCAATCTCATAGATTGCGTTTCTTCTATTATACGCCCACCCATTTTGTGCCATACGCGCAAGTTCACCAGAATCCAATAGCTCAAGCAACCAACTTTCGCATTTCCTCGGATTATTCTGTTCAATCCCCATACCATTGGTTAGCAACCAATTGCTGTTAGCCTTTTCCTGAGAACCAAGTGGGGGTGCCATAATTATGGGTATTCCAAGCCCTGAATAGAAGGTAAACTCGCTGGGTTTTGTCCAAAGTATATGCACATCGGTAAGATGTTCATCGAATATATTGAAATAGTCCAAACGGTTGTTGGTGGATGTAATTTCAAAATTTAACGAACTGGGGAAGTGTTTTTCCTTGAACCTCTTCAGATTCTTGAGAATATAACTATTGGGAGATGGAATAAAAATAAATACAATGCTTCCGTTTCTTATTAGTTTCTTTAGCCCCAGCGCCAATTGTTTTCCATATCCCAGCATTGCGTTAGCCCCTCCAAGAGCATAAACAATTTTTAAGCTGTTATCCTTACTAAGACTTCTTGTTTCTGTAAAAAAGGAGAGCCTTCTTTGATAATTTTTGTTGGCTACCTCTTGTTTCTCCCCTCCAACAAGCATATGGGGCAAAGGCAACCCAGTAAGGAATATATGCGAATGTTCTACTCCATATGCTTTCAGCCTTTCAACCGATTTACTGCAGGTTGCAAAATAGTACACTTTCTTAGCCTTTGGGTTACGGGGTACCCATGCCCTACTAAGGTCAGAATCGCAGATCTGACAGAATACGGTAGCTTCGGGGAACTCTTTTGCCAAATAGGCTACTGGTGCATAAAATGATGTGATGACAATAGGATTTCCTTCCATTTTCAAATCTAACTCTTTGCATATCCCAAGTTTTAAGGCTCTCTCAAGTATACGCACCTGATAGTTTGACTTCGATTGATCAACCCTATCGGAAAAAGGGTGAATGTAAAGCAATCGATCGAGAAACCAAAAAAGTAGTTTACCCAGAAAAGGAATCTGACTGAATCGCGAAAACCATTCGTAAATATTAAGCGCTAAGCCCCATATTCTCTCTAAGCGTCTCGAAGCCTGACCCGTTTGACCCATCACAATAATATCTCCACTTAACCTTCCCTCTAATGGCTTAAGAGCTCTAATATGACCTAAACCCATCACAGCAGTAACCAGCAAAATGCTTCTTTCCTTCTGCATTGTTTATAAATCAAGATATTATTAAGGTGATCTTATTTGTTAAAAACCCTGCAAATTTGAATAAAAGCTTCATTTTTTAACGTAAAATTGGTGTTATGATAGAGTTAACTTTCTGTTTTTTTTCAAGTTCGCAACTATTAATTGCTAAGAGATTACCTTATTAATAATCAATAAGTGAAATATATAAACTTTGTGCTCGATATTCATCTTTTTTTTCGATATTTGTAATGGTTGAAGCATAATCCTTCAGCCATTTTTCATATCATTTTAAGCTATGCTTTTTAGTAATAGAATATGTTGGGTTACCGGAGCCTCTTCAGGCATTGGTGAAGCATTGGCCTACGAGTTAGCCAAGGAAGGTGCTAAACTTATCCTCTCGTCCAACCAGCCCGATGAGCTGGAACAGGTAAAAAACAAGTGTCTGTTGGAAACCTCGTTTTGTGAGGTTATCGTCTTCGACTTGAGCAACCCCGATGAGGTAACCCGTATTGCCAAGGAAACTGTTCACAAATTTGGTCCTATTTACCTGTTGATCAACAATGGCGGGATAAGCCAACGATCATTTGCGCATGAAACTCCCATTGAACTCGATCGGAAAATTCTTGAAATTGATTTCTTCTCCTACATCATCCTTACAAAGGCGGTTATACCTAGCATGATCTCATCAGGCGAGGGTTTTATTGCTGCCACCAGCAGCATATCGGGTAAGTTTGGCTTTCCACTTCGCTCGGCATACGCTGCAGCTAAGCATGCCATTCAGGGTTACTTCGAAACTCTGAGACTGGAATTACAACCTCACAATATCAGCGTAACCATTGCCTATCCAGGAAGGATTAAAACCAATATTTCTGTAAATGCTGTTGATAAGGATGGAAAAGTTCACGGGAAGATGGACCCTGGACAGGAGTCGGGA
>CAZDXY010000100.1:0-13414 GCA_964509385.1 uncultured Rikenellaceae bacterium | reverse complement strand
GTTAGCTTATTTTTAATCTATTATACCTCTTTTCATACGTTTTTAGAGGTGCCCTTTATTTTAAATTCATAAAAACATGACAGTTTTAAAATATGTTAAAATAGGGTTAATCTCATCAAGAAAAGGAGTTAGAAACAGTTGCGAAAATATATGATCTACCTCGGCAGTTTATTGGTCACATTTAGCCTGAGTTATGCGACGATAACTTGGCTGATCATGCCCGTTCTCACTCGCTATCCAAATCTGCTTAAGGTCATTGACCATTTTGACCATACCGCATTAACTTTAATACTCTTATTAACGCTGATCGTCTGGTTGTTTGGCATCCAGTATCACCTCAAACGATTTTCAGTTATTTATCTCTATCTGGCCTTCAGTGTGTATGCATTACTGCTATTCATGGTGCTCTTTACTAAAACATCGGATTTTCAAGCGATATCACTGAACCCTTTTGATTTTATCAAAACGGATACCAGAACGATCCAGGAGGCGGTGTTAAATATTCTCTACTTTATTCCTTTAGGTGGCCTTTATGGTATCAATACTGATTTCAAACAGTTTGTCATTGTCAGTTTGGTCACACTTTTAGGAATTGAAACCATTCAGTTTATCTTTTATTTGGGCACATTTGCCATTAGTGATATTATCTTGAATTTTTTGGGTTGTTTGATTGGGTATTATTGTTGTTGGGAGATTAAGAGGCGGTTGAGTTTGAAGTAATAATCTAGTAAGTCATTTCTTCAAAAAATAGATACAATTAATCAAATTTTATGTCAATTAAAACGGCTAGAAGATCTAGCCGTTTTAATTTAAACAAAATTTCTTCATACCTATCATCTATCAATTATCATGAAATAAATCACGTGTATAGACTTTCTCCTTAACATCAGCTATAACTTCTTCCATACGGTTAGTGACAATGATATCGCTTAAAGATTTAAATTCCACCAAATCGGTCACAAGACGTGAGTTAAAAAAGTTCGTTTCATTAAAGCTAGGCTCATAAATGATGACCTCAACCCCTTTAGCTTTCAAGCGTTTCATAATCCCTTGAATCGAACTGTGCCTGAAATTGTCTGAGTTTGCTTTCATTGTTAGGCGATGAATGCCTACCACTTTCGGATGACGTGCTAAAATCTGATCCGCAATGAAATCTTTGCGTGTTGTATTCGCGTCAACAATTGCTGAAATCAGATTTTCTGGGACTTCATCAAAATTCGCTCGCAATTGCTTGGTATCTTTCGGTAGGCAATAACCACCGTAACCGAAAGAAGGATTATTATAATGCGAACCAATCCGCGGATCCAAACCAACGCCCTCAATGATTTGGCGACTGTTCAAGCCGCGAGAGGCCGCATAAGTATCCAGTTCATTGAAGTAAGCTACACGTAATGCTAAATATGTATTACTAAAAAGCTTGATAGACTCTGCCTCAGTCGCATTTGTCAGCAAAACTGGCACTTGCTCATCAAGCGCACCCCGCAAAAACAAATCCGCAATTGCTTGCCCACGAACTGAATCTTCCCCTACAATGATTCGAGATGGATGTAAGTTGTCATATAAAGCTTTGCCTTCTCGCAAAAATTCAGGAGAAAAAATGATATTTTCTATTCCAAATTTCTTCTTGACTGAATCAGTATAGCCAACTGGAATTGTTGATTTAATAATAAAGGTTGCACTAGGTTTAACCGTCAAGGCACGTTCAATAACATTCTCAACTGTCGAAACATCAAAGAAATTTTTCTTTTCATCATAGTCAGTCGGCGTCGCAATGATCAAATAATCTGCATGATTAACCGCTTTTTCAAAATCAGTCGTAAACTCAACTTTTGATTTGCGATTCGACAAGAAATCAATGATTTCTTTGTCCTCCAATGGTGAGATTTGCTTGTTTAACAGCTCTATTTTTTCATCTACAATGTCATAGGCCATAACTTCCTCATGTTGACCCAGTAATAAGGCATTTGCTAAACCGACGTAGCCTAATCCGAATATTGAAATTTTAGTCATCATATTCCCTTCATTTTTAACAACTTATTGTCAACTCACTTCTCAGCTAATATTTGTTCAATTTTTTTATTATTCCCCCAGACAGCTTTGGAATCATATTTACGATCAGGAAATGCGCCATACTCTAGTTGTATCTTGAATCCATTTTCTGAAATAAAGTTTTCCACACGCTCAGAGAGTTTCATAGGATTACCTGAACAGATGTTGATAATGCCATTAACTTTATCTTGACTCACAGTAGCTGCCACTTGATAACAAAACTCTGGGTAATCTAAAAAGTCGAACTGGTTCTTACCCGTTGTAAATGGAAAGAATGTCTTGTCATCTTTCTCAGCTGCAACAATTTTTGAGAAAATTGAACTACCATATGATGTATTATCTACAATATAAAAAGCACGTAACCATTGATATTGTAGACCAGCATCTTCTGTCATATTGACGACAAAATTTCGCAAGGCATCTTTAGCAATTCCATAGTAGTTTGCAGGGTAGCACGGTGTATGTTCATCAATGCTTCCCTCATAAAAGCCAATTTCATGCATCGTTCCCATAACTGAAATTTTCACGCCAGCTAGTACCATTTTATTTAAAAAAGTAATGTGTTTAGACAAATCTTCAATATGGGCAAAAGAGTTATGAATAAAGCCATCTCTCCAAGCTAGATGCAAAACTTGATCTGGTTTGCCATAAAACACATAGGGATCCTCAACTTCAAATGTATTGCTATCAATTCGAAATGCCCTCTCACTGACAAGACTTGTTTCAAAATCAGTTGCAATGACCTCATTTCCTTGTTTGATGAGCTCGGTTATAATACCTCGTCCGAGGAAACCGTTTGCTCCAGTTACTAGTATTTTCATTTGACCTATACTCCTTTTTAAAATGATTACTTTAATATTAAAGTTACGACTTCAACCACTTACTTGCTTAATTTATTTTTTAAATTAAGCAGTGTATCAGCAATAAACTTTCGATATAGATAGCCTATAATGATTGAAACTAAAAGAAGTACAACTATTTGGAGTGATATTTTTCTAGAAAGGACAACTAGCGAAACAGCACCAAAAAAAAGTGTATTTATGATGAGGACTTTGAAATTAAATGAATATTTTTCAATTTTATTACCATGAATATATCGAATAATTATTAAAACCATACCTCCTAAAATTTGTGCCAATACAACCCCTAAAATCCCCCAAAAGTGACCTAACAATACAGCTCCAACCATGTTAACAAAACCTGAAATTGCTGTTGAGATAAAAATTTTTGAAGTTTGATTAAAGACTGAAAAAATATTTCCCAACAAAACAGATATGTTGGATAAAAGCACTGAAAATATCATAAACGGTACATATATCAACGAACTTTGAAATTTTTGATTCGAAACAGTTTGGTAATAAATTCCTACAACAGGAATAAACAACAAGCTTACCTGAAAGAAAACATTAACAACTTTCTCTATATTTTCCTCAAATCTTTTAGTCCAATCTGCTGTCCCATTAGTCAAAACAGCATCTTCAATCATGGTCATATTGATGATTTGAGCAACTTGAAGTAATAATATTGCGAACTTGTTAGCGAAAGCATAAATACCATTTGCGGTTGAGCCAATAGATAGATTAATATAGAACCTAGAAAAACCGTATGTAAACCAGACAAATACCAAATTAAAGATTAATGGAATAGAGTAACTCAGCAACCTTCTTCCCTCATCTTTCGAATAATATCGAATAGAGATATACTTTTGTAACCCTCCTCCCAAAAATAGATATATAGAATTAAATAAATTTGCAAGAACAGCTGATACTAGTAATCCTTTCAAACCTTGGTGAAGAAATACTACAAATATTAAGATTCCAAACAAATTCAGGCCTGATGATATCATTCCAGAAAAAGCAAAAACCTTAGTTTTATGGATTGCTCTAACCATATATCCTAACAATTGGATTATAGGGAGGAAAATAATCATAGTGACATACAGTAATGTAGTGAGTGATATGCCATATAATTGAGTATATGTAACAGTAAGAATAACTAAAAAAAGAGATAGTGTGCCTGATGCTATAATAGCTGCTGTAGACAAAACTCTTTTTAATTCATTGCCTTGTGCCTTAAGTCCAAACCTCAGCACTCCTTCCCACAATGCAAGGACAATAATTGGATTTAATAATCCTGCAATGGTTTGCTGATAATCGAACTTTCCTAATTGACTCGCAGTCAAATATGTGGCATAAATCGGTATAATAATCACACCAAAAATTTTACTGGAAAAATTCCCAGCAAGATAAATAAGTGTTTTTTTTACCAATGAATTGTTATCGTTATTCAAAATCTCTCCTAATGTATTAAGACTTAAATTGATTATTATAGACTATTCAGAATAATCTACTTTATTTTAGTAAAATCGATTTCCCCACATTCAACTACCAAATTTTTAAAGCTATTTAATGAATCTAGACGATTCGATAAATAAAATATATTTTTTTCAAGGAAATTCGAATTTCCCATTGATTGTCTAGTTGACTTCCCCTCCATATGGAGGATCTGAATCTGAGGTGAGTAAATAATCTTTAACTTAGCTTTCAAACATAGATAATATAAAATCGATTCCTCACCATACATGAAAGTGTTAGGATATAACCCTGCAGAAAATACATCAAAGTATTTCTTTGAAAATATCATAAAAGCGCCATGAATCTTAATATCTACCTTACCTGATTTAAAATCACCTACTGGAAATTTTCCACGATATTTTTTAAGCGAAACTCGAATTGATTTATAAAAATCATAGAAAAATCTCTTAAATTTTGAACTAGAAATTCCACGATAAAATTCCAGCTCTTTCTCACACCTTAAAATTTGATTATTTAAATCATCAATAGTATAATTCTCCATATTTGATGGAGGATTTTGATGAACCCCTGAATACGGGACAAGAATATCCGGACCACATACTGCAAATTGAGTCTGTTCAAAAATATTAATCATTTTCGAAAAAAAGTCATCCTGTTCAATAAGTACGTCATTATTTGACAATATAATAAAATCTGGATTCATATTTTTAACTGCATATGAGAAACCAAGGTTATTCCCCCTTGCAAATCCTAAGTTTTCATTTGATAAAATAACTTGAACCTTCTCATCATCTATGTACTTCTTATCTAGTGTCTTTCCGCTTCCGTTAGGCGAGAAGTTGTCAACAATAATAATATTGACTTCACTAGATCTTTTTTTTATAGTCTCAATACATGCAATAGTATCATCCAGTAGATTATAATGAAGTATTACAATTACAATTTTTTTCATCTTAAATATTCTTTCTTTTTATTAAGCAATAGAGAAAAGATTTACTAAGTTCTAAATTCAAATTTCATTTTATTACGTAGATGTATTTGACTAACCATAATACCAGCAAATAAAAATAGAGGTTTTTGCATTGAATATTCAAAACTTGTCATCCTATTAATCAAAGCTACTAAGAATAACATAAAATAAAGATAGTTAGTATTTTTTTTGTTTAAATTCCAAAAAATACTAAGAAGAAATACCAAGAATAACAGTAAACCTAAGATTCCTGCTGATGCAAATATCTCAATTAATATATTGTGTGGATATACGGAGCCGAAGCCATTTCCAAAGAATGGATGCAAGCCTATTTTTTCCAATGCATAAGTAACTAATTGTGCACGTCCAACATAAAGACTACTCCCTATAACAGACGGGTCGTTCATAATAGACTGAAAAGAAAACCTGTTCGCAATTGGTAAAATTACGGCAATGCTATCAATAAAAATATTAAACAAGTAATAAGCTCCTGCGCTTACCACTACAATAAGTCCCACAAACTTTTTATTTCCAAAAATAAATTCAGTTACCACAATCGTAATAATAACTGAAATTGTTGCACCTCTTGAACTTAGCACTGCTATTTGTTCAAATAAACCTATCAATATTCCCGCAATAAAAAATAATTTTGTGATTTTATGTTCTTCAACAAATCTCACCACATAATAAGAACTAATGATAAAGAAAGAGAGCATCTCTCCAATTCCAATAGGACTTGTGCCATCAGCTAAAGAAACTCGTAAAACATTTGTTTCAAGTAATGTATTGTAACGCACTAATAATTCATAAATAATCGGTAGAGAAAAGAGTGTTATGAGTATAATAGATGATTTATTTGATCTTAAAAAAACAAATCTACCAATAAAATAAAAAACTACAGAATACGCAAAATAAGTAATTGCTCCCTCTACACTGTCACTAAAAATTGATCCAATTAAAATAATAACAACGTAAAACAACAAAGCAATATCTGTTTTATTTAAAGAGATAAATTTAATTTCTTTGAATATCAAAAATAATACAATACAAATTGAAATAACAGTAAGAATTAGTGTTAAATTTCCAGCACCATCTAAAAACACAAGTTCCAAACCAAAACTAAACAAAACTCCTAGCGAAAATGTTAAAAGAATGGTGCTATATTTATTAAAGTAATCCATTTTCTCTCCTTAGAAATCTCGTTTCGCTTAATTTTGAAATTTACGAAATCCTTTATAATTAAAATCTGAAAATTTTGATGACATAAATTTTTCGTCCAATGCTTGTGGCAACAAAGGGTCCGAAGTATAGGCAATTGATTCCTTGGCTACTTCATAATATGAGAGTTCCTTCGCCATTCTTTTGGCGTTTCTTACCAAACTATTTCGTAAGTCATAATCAGAAGTAAATAGATTCATTTTTTCTAACAGCTCATTTACTCTAGCTTCATAAATAAACATCCCATTCCCATCAATCAGATGCGAGGTGCTGCCGTAATATTTCAATACCATTGGCAATTCACAACCAATTGCATCTTCTAATAACGTAGTATGTTGCGTATTCCAAATCCCTAAATCACAATTTTTCAAAATTTCGAGCGTACTTTTCCTATCTTGCCAACCCAAGTATTTAATTCTTTCATCTGACAAGCATTCTTCTTGCAGTACCTTATCTTCGAAACTTCCAAATAATAAAAGTTGCACATTTACTTCTGAAGAAATGTGTTTAAAAGCGTTTATCAAGTCAAGAACTTTCTTTTTGCGAGTCATTTTCCCACCATGAACAAAATAAATCGCATCGGGAATAAGGTTGTATTTCGCCGAAAAAGTGTACCTGTCTTTATTAATCTCTGAAATAGCATCAGTATCTGCGCCAATTGGCAAAAGTCTTATTTTTTCTTTTGAAACACCTAACTCCTCATTCAGAAACAAACAACGTGCTGGTGTGACACCAAAATAAATGTCTATCTGTTTATCACAAAACTTAATAATCATTTTCCAGAGTAGATTATAGTAAAGAAACTTCCACCACTTTATTTGTCCAGTGATATTTAAATCAAAATGACTGTCAACTGCAAGAAAAACTTCAGGATGTCTTTTTTTATAGTTAGCGACAGTTACTAATGAGGGAGAGGCAGGACCGTGGTGAAAAATATAGTCTGGTTTTTCTCGTTCAATGTACTTCGTTAAATTTTTAAAATGAACATGTTTGCCTTGCCAGGCATAATAAGTCGGAATTCTCTCTACTGTAAAACCATTTTCTACAAATATATCTGTTCCCTTATACCTATCTTTTCCATCAAAACCATCATCATAATCAGCTGTAAAAAGGACAACATCTTCACCGATTTTCTTTTGATAGGCTGGAAATATATTTTCCTGATAACCAAAATCGCGGTTAAAATTTTGCTGAATATGTACTATTTTCACGTGATAATCCCTCATACAATTTAATATATTGTGCAAATTTTGCACCTTTTTCAAATCCAACTCCCTGAGTTAGAATATCATTTAGACCAAGAGAAACAAGATTTTCCAACTCATTCACTATTGATTTTACATCTTGTTGTTGTACAACGAGTCCAACTTTTTCAGTCAATGCTTCCGGGCTACCCCCAGTATCAAAAGTCACAACCGGTGTTCCACACGCGAGCGATTCAAGATTAGTCGTTGGAAAATTATCAAACAGAGTTGGATTCACAAACACCGCAGCATTGGAATACCATTGGCGCATCTCATTCACATCTTCAGTTTGTGCAATATGCACTAATTTGTCGGAGATTTCATAATCTCCGGCAAGTTTTCCAATGACAACAACTTGATAGTCATCTATCGGCAATGACTCTGCAAGCTGATTCATGTAAATAAACCCTTTTCGTTTGTCCCAAACACTTGCAACACCAAGAATAATTTTCTTTTTCAAAGAAATCCCATAGTTAACAAGTAAGTTATCATTTTTATCGGGATAAAATTTTGTCAGATCAATCCCATTATGGATGACTTCGACAGGATATTGACTAAAAAACGACTGCTCTGTCATTTCTTTCAACCACTTAGACGGCGTGACAATCGTCAAGTTTGGTACATGACTAAATATTTCTTTCTTCCGTTTATAATTGTGAAAAGGCGAAAACTTTGCTGTAGGATACTCTGTCAAATCTTCTTTCGCATATTGCTTTGGTAAGTTGCCATTTTCATCATAATCAATGTAGGCTGCATGATCAGAAAATGCCCAACAATCATGAAAAGTCCATACAATTTTCTTATCCGATACTTTCAAATAGTCAAAAAGAATTTTAATATTCAAATAGTAGCCATGAAGGCAGTGCAAATGGATAACATCAGGATTATAGGTTTTGATATACTTGACTAGCTTACGCGTCGCATATCTGGATGCAAAACCATGATTATCAAGCAATCGTGTCTCTAGCACATGTTCATAATTATTGAACTTGCCACCTATCTTGTACGTTTCATAGCTTTCTGGTGCTTCATATCGACTATAAGCAATCCGACACTCATCACCATTTGCAATGACTAAATCAGCTATATCTAGTACAATTTTTCCAGTACTTCCAAAACCACAATATTGATTAATTTGTAATACTTTCACTTTCCTCGCCTTCAATCACCAAAATCGTAATAATCATTATAATTTTCATAACCAAGTAACTCTAATAAAAAATAACCAATAGAATATCGTGTCATAATATCATCCGAAACACTTACAGTTTCTGAATCAACAAATTCTTTACGAATCAGCGGTTCTTCCCGATTAAGTAAATCAATATTATTTTTGTTGTAAAAATCATATTTGAGAATTTCAGTATTCGTTGTCACAAACTTCTGTCTTGCAGCCAATAATTCAATTGTCCGAATTGTCAAGCCAATTTGATGTGGTTTTTGGATATCCACGATTATCTTTGATTGCTCAATGACATCTTGAATTTGCTCATGAGTCAATGACTTAAAGGAAAAATCAGCTATTCTGCCATTTACAAAATCTTTTTTTAGATACTTGAAGTAATAAAACATCAACTTTGATTGTAGATAGTAAAAAACAAAATATCTCTGTCCTATTTCTTGTGCACTTTTCTTCAATCTTTGCATGATATCATATCTGTCTCTTCGTACAGTACCAATAAATGAAAAATCATACTGAATGCTTTTATGTCTATCAACATCTTTCAAGTAAGAATCATCATAAAATAATGGTCTGAAACGCAAAGAATATTTTTGCGCATCATGCGGATCAAACGTGAAAACTTCATCAAATAAATCTACATTAGATGTATTAGAAATATTATCTGGCATATCCGTAACTGGATCCCAAAGATATAAAATCTTTCTTGAATACTGATATGTCTCAAAAATATAGGTTAAAAACCAACGGGGTGTTGCCTCTGCTTGAAAGAATAAAATCGAGTCATATTTTTTTCCATTCAGCTCCTGTTTTATTTTTTTATAATAATTATCTATCATATAAGCAGCAATCTTTTTTTTCAATCGAACAATTGTCTTTCCAAAAGTGCTATTAGATGGACGCTCATCAAAAAAATTGACATCTGCTCCAAGTTCACTTAACTTGTCAACAATCTTTTTTTCATATCCAAAAAAAGAAGGGGCAAATACCAATATACGTTTTTTATCTAGTACTTTCTTCATTCTGATTTCCATATCTAAATAACTAGTTACGTTATATAATGCGATTTCTGAATTACAAACACTTATCAATACTATGGTCTAGTTAATTTAATACCTCTTTAATCAGGCATATCACTAATGTGCTCCAACTCTCTTCAAAACAATCCCAATTGTCTTAAGTAATATAAGAACATCGAAAGTCAAACAACTCTTTTCTACATAATGAAGTTCAAGATGACACCGCTCAGGGTAACCAATCGTACTTCTCCCTGAAACTTGCCACCACCCTGTCATACCTGGTTTAACGCTTAAAAATTTTTCTTGGTTTTCACCGTATTCAATGATTTCTCTGTCTGGTAGTGGACGTGGGCCAACTAAGGACATTTGTCCTAAACAAACATTAATCAGTTGTGGCAATTCATCAAGACTTGTTTTCCTTAATATGCCACCAATTTTTGTAATTCTAGGATCTTCATGCGTTTCAAGTTTATAACCATTTGCCTTAAATTTTTCAAAAAGTGCTGTATCCTTCATCAAAATCGATTCTGCGTCCTGACACATGGTCCTAAATTTATACATTTTGAACTTTTTGCCCTTTTTACCATTTCTAGTATGTGAGAAAAATATAGGTGCTGTTGGTTCAGAGCATTTCATGATCAAAGCAACTATCAAAAATAACGGCATCAAAATAATTAAACCAATAGAACTAGCCAAAATATCACCAATCCGCTTAATCAAGCCATAAATAATTTTTGGCTTATGACTTGTTAGCTCTGGACAAGTCATGACATCTGAAATTTCCTCTTTAACTAGTGACATCCCATTCCCCCCTACTTGTCGTTCCCCAACGACATCCTAAAACACACTAACGTGTCAATTCCAACCGACTTCTCTCCGAAAACATTGCTGATAGTATCCCCAAAATCAGCAAGCCGACACCGATATAAATAAACATCCATAGAAAACTACGAATGTATGTGGTTAAGAACTCATACATCGCTTGATTTCTAATGTTAATATAATGAAAGATATCTTTGACTAGTAAGTAAGCAGGAATAACTATTCCCATTAAGCCACCTGCAATGAAGCTATAAGATAGAAAGCGGAGTAACCGATGTCTATAGCCACGTAATGTTACTAACAAAAATACTGCAATTAAGGCACTTATTAATCCTGTCAGGAAAATCGAACCTGTTAGCATTGCCTTATAATTCATCAATTTCTGACCAAATTGCACCAAATACGGCAATTTAACATAACCCGTAAAAATATCAACGCCCTTATCAGCTAACGCTGCCACAGACTCCTTAGAATGAATTGGAACTTGCTTTTCATTAGCATGAGCCATTATTTTATCAATCATAGCCGTTTTCAACTCATCTGCTCCTGAAAACTGATAGGTGATCCCTGGCTTATAGATCGCTTTAAAATAATTGTTCACATTATCTTCAACGACTTGTACAGAAACGACATTTCCCAAAACTTCTTTTGGCACATTGCTGCCAAGACTATAACCACTAATATCTTTGTTAATGCTAGTGGTTAATTTTTGATAATAATCCGTCTTTTTAGCAATCTTTTCCATGTGTTTCTCACTAAATAAAGTAAGCCTAATGCTCAAAAGAATTAGAAATGCGAACAAGAAAATCGCCATAACGAACGATATGATCAACCGTGCCATCGTCTGAACGGGTCTATTGCGTTTAGACATTTTCCTTGTCTCCTTTAGTTGTTTTCATCAATAACCGGTCCTGTCACCTGTTTGCCAATGACGACAAATCGTTGTGGCGAAAAACCAATCGCATCCAGTGGGTAACAAGTATACAAAAATGCACGGGACTCTTGATTTTGCGCTAGCTCTGTCATTACCATGGGATCATCCGCTTGAATAATCTGAGTTGAGGTAACCTCATAAGTAAACTCGCCATATGATGTTTTGATGTCAAATTTTTCGCCAACATTCAAATAAGAGATTTTCCCAAAAATCGGTCGATTGTGTCCACCGATAATGGTTGTCCCTTTTTCACCTGGAAATTTACTGTTACCATACATCCCCGCACCCAGTGCTAATATGTCACTAGAATCTCCGTAATATAAAGGGATATTGATATCGACTTGATTGACAATGACATCACCATAACGTGATCCCTTTTCAGGATAAGTCATAGAGGAAGCTAATAGCTTACCGTCTGCTACTTTTTGATTTGTCACATCACTTTTAGCCGTTAAATCAAGAGATTGTTGTTTAAACTTAGGTTCGTCATTTAATAAGAGTAAAGAAGTAGCCGATGTCGCAAAATTAATCACAGGTTTTCCGACAATATAAATCATGACATAGCCTAATACCATAAAAATTAAAGGCACATAAAAATATGCACCAAATCTTCGCCATTTTTTCAAGCTTGCTTTTTATTTCTACTCATTACAATTGCTGCACCTGCTGCAACAATTAATAAGCTTGATAGTGCAACCAGACTTGAGGTATAATTGGCACCCGTATTAGCTAAAATAGTCTTATTGGTTGTATCTGTCAACCACGCTTCAGATGTTAGTTGCTCAAGTGTAAATCCTGGCGTTAATTTATCAATTTCAGCAGCTAAGGCAGCTACTTTTTCAGCAACATCAACTGGTAAAAGTTTCAATAACCCATCTAAGGACGTTACATTTCCAGTTTTCACACCTGTTGCCTTAACTAAACTAACAATTTCATCAATATTATTGACAATGGTATTAGCATTTTCATCAGAAATATCTACTGTTTTCATGTAATTATTGGCTTGAATAATATGTTTAGGTGTTAAATGACTGCCTGCAGCTTTTTCTGCGGCTGCAATCACGCGTTGTTCTCCAGCAGTTATAACGCTATTCTCTGCTGCAAATGCAGTTGTCCCCGTCACTAATGTTAGTCCTGCAACAATTGTAAGTAAGCTCGCTTTTGTTTTCATGTTATTTTATCCCTTTTTAGTTATCTTCAAAACCAACTACATTTGACATAAATTTGTTGTTAGCTGTTTGATTTTAGCCAACAGTAGTTGTATTACCCTCTAAAACGCCTTAAGCTAATATTATCACCATTAATAATATCTTTTGCAACACGGTCATAGTAGTCAATTTTACCTTCACCGTATTCTTTTTTAATGATTTCATAGGCTTCTGCTAGATAAAAGTTTCGACTGTCAACATTATGGGCGTCACTCCCTAGCATTTGGATCATACTATTTTTAACAAAATAGTGGGAAAGCTTCTGAATCTTTTTACCATAGGCACCGACAATTGAGGGTGCCGTCAACTGTGCAAGACAGCCCATCCTTAAATAATTTTCCAATAAGGCAGGATCCGATTGAAACAACTTATATCTTTCAGGATGCACAATTATCGGTGTAATCCCCCGATTTATTAATTGCCTAACCAGTTGATTCGTATAATCTGGAATACTC